>NZ_JBFHDY010000336.1:0-1001 GCF_041584495.1 Zhongshania sp. | reverse complement strand
GCCGGGAGAAGTCGGTTTACTTTTTACAATTGCCATTTGACTAAACTCCAGACTTATTCAGCGACCGCAAAGTCAATGTCTTGACCCTGCGCAAGGCTTACATACGCTTTCTTCCAGCTTGACTTTTTGCTCAAACCAAACCGATTACGCTTAACCTTACCTTTTACGTTCACTGTACGAACATCCAACACACTGACTTTAAAAAGCATTTCTACCGCTTTCTTAATTTCCAGCTTATTAGCGTTCGGCAGCACTCGAAAAACCACCTGATTATTAAGCTCTGTGCTCGCTGCACTTTTTTCAGAAACGTGCGGGCCGAGCAGTACCTTATAGATGCGCTCTTTATTCATCCCAACAGCTCCTCAAACTTTTTCAATGCAGCAACAGTGACAACCACTTTGTCGTAGCCAATCAAGCTTACTGGATCAACACCACTTACATCGCGAACATCAACATTGTGCAGATTGCGCGCAGCAAGATACAAATTCCCGCTCACTTCTTCCGTCACAACCAACGCACCTTCGAGACCGTACTCATCAAGCGACTTAACCAGCAACTTCGTTTTCGGCGACTCAAGTGCAAATTCTTCAACCACAACCAAGCGTTCCTGACGAGCCAGCTCAGACAGAATCGTGCAAAGCGCGGCACGATACATTTTACGGTTTACTTTTTGAGTATGATCCTGCGGGCGCGCAGCAAACGTCACGCCGCCCCCACGCCAAATTGGCGACCGAATTGTACCAGCACGTGCGCGGCCAGTGCCTTTTTGACGCCAAGGCTTCTTGCCGCCACCACGAACATCAGAACGTGTCTTTTGAGCCCGAGTACCCTGACGCGCACCGGCCATATACGCGACTACTACTTGGTGCACCAGATCTTCGTTAAACTCGCGTGCAAAGGTGACGTCAGATACCTGAACTGTCCCCGCTGCCCCGTTACCGGGTTTCGCAATACTTAATTCCATTGCATCGCCCCCTAGGATTTTTTAGCTTTTACAGCAG
>NZ_JBFHDY010000335.1:0-1002 GCF_041584495.1 Zhongshania sp. | reverse complement strand
GGGCGGTGGAATTTTCAAATGCGAGCGCCAATGCCGCTTGTGGTGGCTTCTACAGAAGTGGGGCTACCTCCATTCTTCACCTCCGCGATCGCCTGCAGCCACGAGACAGGCTTTGTCGGCGAACATGAGGGTCATCTCTTTAGTGACTGTGTCGCGCTTTCCGGTGTGCTCGCGGATCGCTTTGTCTCCCGGAAAGCGTGTTGGCAACGCGGTAAGCACGTAGACAACCTTTTGGGGCAGGCCCCGGGGATTAAACGGAAAGGGTTTGAAGCACTGGTGTTTCGCATGCAGCAGGGGCTGGAAGCGCCTTCATGGGTGCTTGAAAAACTGGTTGCCAGGACGAATCAAATTTACGCAATTCGACTACAAGCGCACGCTTGGTCAATTTTTATGTAATTGAACAGAAGGGCGTGGCGCAAGATTGCTCATGAAGACTTACAGTGTAAGCGTACAGCACGCTCCGATAATTGTTATAGGCCATTGGCGACGTCACTCTGTCGCTGGTGGCGGTAAGCCTTCGGACTGCAGCCAATATGTTGGCGAAAGGTACGGGAAAAGTAGGTCGGATCGCTGAATCCCAGTTTCGCTCCTATAGTGGCAATAGCTTGATCGCTGCTGCGAAGCAGGTGAGCAGCCTGAATCAGTCGCCGTTCGTTGCGCCAGCTAAATACGCTTAAACCGGTGTGTTCTTTGAAGAGTGCGGCGAGCCGTGAGGGAGACATATGTACGGCAGAGGCGACCTGCTCCAGAGTAAAAGCCTCACTCAGATGTTCTTCAACGAAGCGTTTCGCCTTGTCGATGCGGTTATCGCCTACCCGGTGATGGCTTTGTGAAAAATAGCTGCTGCAGCGCAGTATAAACTGCAATAAGAGATTAGCTTCCAGATCATGCATTACGGCTGAGGGATGCAAACTGTTGTCGACCAGATCTTCAAGCACCCGCCTAATTTTTTTTCGCTCGGATTTGGGAACTTTCACATAACCTACGTGCGGAGCTGGGGTT
>NZ_JBFHDY010000334.1:0-1006 GCF_041584495.1 Zhongshania sp. | reverse complement strand
TTGGTCTGCGGGCTTGGTTATTCGTGATCTGGCTATGACGGCTAGCAGTTTTCGTAGCGAACAAAGCCTCTCTGATTATTTAAAAGCCCGCAATATTGTCGGCATCGCCGACATTGATACCCGCCGCCTCACTCGTATTTTGCGTGACAAGGGTGCCCAAGGTGGTTGCTTAATGGCTGGTGATATTGATGAGGCCAAAGCACTGCAACTCGCTAAAGAATTCGCTGGTCTAAAAGGCATGGATTTGGCGAAAGAAGTGACTACCGCCGAATCGTATGAGTGGCGCGAAAGCAGCTGGCAGTTGGGTGAGGGGTATCGCCCGGCTGCCGACGCTGAGTTGCCTTACCATGTTGTGGCTTACGACTTTGGCGTAAAGCGCAATATTCTGCGCATGCTCGCCGATCGCGGTTGCCGCCTGACAGTTGTCCCGGCCAAAACACCGGCTGCCGACGTGTTGGCGATGAAGCCCGACGGCGTGTTTCTGTCGAATGGTCCTGGTGATCCAGAGCCCTGCGATTATGCGATTGCGGCAATTAAAGAAATTCTAGCAACGGCATTGCCGGTGTTTGGTATTTGCCTAGGTCATCAGCTGCTGGCTTTGGCCTCTGGTGCAAAAACCGTCAAAATGAAATTTGGCCACCACGGCGCCAACCATCCGGTGCAAGATTTGACGACCAAGGTTGTGCACATCACCAGTCAAAACCACGGTTTTGCTGTAGACGAAGCCTCCTTGCCCGCAAATTTGGAAGTGACCCACAAATCATTGTTTGATGGATCGCTGCAGGGAATTCGGCGTACAGATATCCCAGCATTTGGTTTTCAGGGGCACCCTGAGGCCAGTCCCGGTCCCCACGATATTGCGCCCTTGTTTAATCAGTTTATTGAGTTAATTAAAGCGAGTCGCTAAACGGAAAACGGGAGACGCTTTTGCTTAGCGTTTTCCGTCTCCCATCTAGCGTCCTGCGGAGACCCCATGCCAAAAAGAACAGACATCAAAAGTATTCTC
>NZ_JBFHDY010000333.1:0-1026 GCF_041584495.1 Zhongshania sp. | reverse complement strand
GTCGCCAAGATTAATGCCCCGGAAAATGAGTCTTTAGAGGCGGTCATCGCCGCGCATATCAAGCATATTCTCACCGAGACCAAGGGCCGAGTAGACGGCCCTTATGGCGCGGCTAAACGTTTAGACATCAATGTCAGTACCTTGCGCGCCAAGTTGCGAAAGTTGGGTATTGATGCCAATGCGTTCCGACCCATATCAGGGGATTAAATCGATTGTCCTTGGTGTATTCTTTGTCGTACTTAAACTCCTTGGCGAAAATTAAAAACTATACTTTACCTCCACGCTGAATGATTGCGGCGGTGCGGGGTAGCGACCAGATGGGCTCACATCAATGCCTCGAAAATAATATTCTTTATTAAATAGATTATTCGCAGCCAGTCCGGTGTAAAGCGCTTTGCCGCTAGCAAGAGGCAAGGTTTTACTCAGCTGTAAATTCCAAACCGTGTAGGACGGTAGCTTACCCGTAGTACCACTCGCATCCTCCGCTCGGGTATTGGCAGTGTCGCTGAAGCCGCTGCTGAAATAAAAGCCAGATAGCGTCATATCAAGATAAGCAAAAGCGTAACTAGCGTCCCAGGACAGTTGATGCTCAGAGGCATAAGGCAGTTCTTTGCCGCTATTTGCACCTTCGCGTTGCTCGCTATCTAGGTAATTATATGCCGCGTGCAACTTTAAAGAACTCAGACTAATCGGTGAGTAGCTACTTTCTAGCTCAAAACCTTGGTGACGTGTTTCTCCTACATTGTCGAAGCTCTGCTGTGTGCTGTTGTATATCAGCTGATCGGTGAAGTCGATTTGATATACCGACAAACTCAATGATGCATTTGAATTTGCGGCGATTCGAGCCCCAGCCTCATAGTTCCAAGCCAGTTCGGCGCCTTCTTCTCCGGTGCCACGTATTACGGCAATTTGCGGTGCGCGCAAGGAGCGCTGGGCGTTGGCGAATACGAATAAATTTTGATTTACTTCGTATCCTACCGTAAGTCCGGGTAACAGCTCGGTGACGGAATTGTCGGTCACGGCGGC
>NZ_JBFHDY010000332.1:0-1030 GCF_041584495.1 Zhongshania sp. | reverse complement strand
CAATCTGTTGCGGCAGTTGTGCAAACCTTGCAGGAGGCATTTGGCGCAAGTTTAAGGAACTAGTGTGATGACGTCCCTCACTAAAGCAGAAATGGCCGAACGGTTATACGAAGAGCTAGGCTTTAATAAGCGTGAGGCGAAGGAGCTCGTGGAGTTGTTTTTTGAGCAGATTCGCCTCTGTTTGGAGAATAACGAGCAGGTGAAGATTTCCGGTTTCGGTAATTTTGACCTCCGAGATAAAAGTCAGCGCCCTGGGCGTAACCCTAAAACGGGGGAGGAGATTCCAATCTCTGCTCGTCGCGTGGTGACATTTAGGCCCGGCCAAAAATTAAAATCCAGGGTAGAGGACTATGCTGGAACCAAGTCATAACGACGAATTACCGCCCATACCGGGCAAGCGCTATTTCACTATTGGTGAAGTCAGCGAACTGTGCTGCGTAAAACCTCATGTTCTTCGCTATTGGGAGCAGGAGTTTCCTCAGCTAACACCGGTAAAACGGCGCGGCAACCGCCGCTATTATCAGCATCAAGACGTGTTGATGATTCGGCAGATTCGCAGCTTCTTGTACGAAGAGGGCTACACCATCGGTGGCGCTCGGCAGCGTATGTCTGGTGACGTTGCGAAAGAAGAATCCTCGCAAGCTCGGCAAGTTATTCGGCAAATGCTCGGTGAATTGGAAGAAGTGGCAAAACTTCTGAAAAGATAGTTCACTAAATCAATATGTTGGGGTATCATGCCACCCCTCAAATCGGGGCGTAGCGCAGTCTGGTAGCGCACCACACTGGGGGTGTGGGGGTCGCAGGTTCGAATCCTGCCGTTCCGACCAATTAAATAAAAAAGGCCACTCAAGCGAGTGGCCTTTTTTATTGGCAGTCAACTCATAAAGCCCCCTTAAATAAGCACAAAATCTCGCAGTAAAATCGACGCTAAGTCGTATTTCACCGTCATGCCATATCTGCGTGCTAGCGTAGTAGGGTAGGTTGCCCAAACATAATTGCCGCTTTGTCAAAAATGTCTACATTGCGTCTT
>NZ_JBFHDY010000331.1:0-1033 GCF_041584495.1 Zhongshania sp. | reverse complement strand
CCTTAATAGAGACCCATATTTACGATATTTGACCATAATAGTGTCAAATATGGGTATATGGACCTCAAAGATAGGGTCACCTTTAGCCTCTCATAGATCAAAATGACCTCCAAATCATGAAAAATACCCCATATTTATCATTAAAATTAGGGTATTTTTACATGAAAATGACCTATTTTCATGCTAGTAGAGACCAATATCGACTATATTGGTAGCTACTAGACCATCGTTAGCATCCTTAATAGCATCAATTTAGACCCTATTATTATGAAAATAGGGTCAAAATCATGATATTGAGACCCTAATCTTACTAGCCAGAGTCTCTAACCTTAAGTAAATAGGCCTCCTAGGCCTACTTCTTAAGGATCAGGGTCCACCATCCCATCATAGTCGTTACATGAAGATAGGGTCCAATCCATCATTTTGGACCTCTATGTACATGAAAATAGGGTCCAAATTGATGACCAAGCCATCAATCTGGTCCCCATGCTAGCCAACATCCTCCCAATACACCCCATTTTACCTCATATCTGGGTCCTGACCCTCAGTCATGGACCCCAGATTGATGAAAATAGGGTCCTAATCCTTCGTAGATGGACCCCAACCATCCATTTACGAAGGTTAACTTTCAGATTACTATGTAAACATGGATTTATGGCAAGGTAGCTACCTTGCCATACCTTCAAAACATCGATTTTACCCCTATTTTCTTCATGAAAAACCCTCATTTTCATGAAGAAAACCCTCATTTTTACATGAAAATAGGGTCCATAATCATGAATTTGGACCCCTATATTCATGAAAATAGGGTCCAAATCCATGATATCGAGGTCCAAATAGGGTCCAAATTGATGACCAAGCCATCAATCTGGTCCCCATGCTAGCCAACATCCTTCCCAATACACCCCATTTTTACCTCATATCTGGGTCCTGACCCTCAGTCATGGACCCCAGATTGATGAAAATAGGGTCCTAATCCTTCGTAGATGGACCCCAACCATCCATTTACGAAGGTTAACTTTCAGATTACTAT
>NZ_JBFHDY010000330.1:0-1044 GCF_041584495.1 Zhongshania sp. | reverse complement strand
TTTGCCGTCAATAACTACGGCGAGCTTCGCAGCTGGGGCCTCGATTTTATCTACGAATTCAACCGTTAAGTAGTAATCCACGTAAACCTGGCCAGCGTTATGCTGGCCTTTTTTTTAGTCCACATTAACGATTTACAAGGCGAAACGCAGGGCATAGAGTAAAGGTTACAGTACTATAACTATAAAACAGGTTGTAATCATGAAAACCAGAGCCCTTGCCGGTATTGTTTCTATTGTCTCTTTATCGCTTAACACCGCTGATGCCCAAGTAGCTGACAAGCGGGCTGCCACCATCGAAGAAGTCATTGTCACGGCCAGGAAGGTGGAAGAATCCCTACAGGATACCCCGGTATCGGTAGCGGCTTTCTCCAGCAGTGACCTTGAACAGATGGGAGCCAGCGAAGCCAAGGATGTGGCGAATTTTACCCCTAACCTTCGTATGCAGAAGCAGAGCGGCAGCCAGGATAATTACGCCATGGCCATTCGCGGGGTGTCGTCGGGTGAGACCGCGCTGACCATCGACCCCACGGTGGGTGTGTATATGGACGGCGTTTATCTGGCGCGATCCACCGGCTTGGCCTTTGATATTGTCGACCTGAAACGCATTGAGGTGTTGCGCGGGCCTCAGGGTACCCTGTTTGGCCGCAATACCATCGGCGGTGCGCTGAATATCATTACCGAAAAGCCCAACGGAGAGCCCGGCTTCAAGCTGGCCCTGGGGGTGGGCGATCACGGTTACGATCGGGTGATGACCTCGATCGACTCTCCGGATTTCGGCAATCTGGCCTTTAAATTCTCGTATATGAAAAATACCTCCGAGCGCGAGTTGGAGAGCCTCTACAGCGGTAAGCCGCTGGGCGATGCCGAGGGCGAGTATTTCCGTCTGGCAACGCGCTGGAAGGCTTCAGATACGGTCGCGGTGGATTATATCTACGACAAGTCGGATCGGGAAAGTAACGCCAACACCCAGCAACTTAGCCATGTGCGGGCGGTGTATGCCGATCCCAACAGCGCTTTTTATGGCGGCCCTTATTATGAGCAGGC
>NZ_JBFHDY010000329.1:0-1045 GCF_041584495.1 Zhongshania sp. | reverse complement strand
CTTGCTGGCTAGGGAAATTCGAATGGCGGGCTATATGGGCTGTAGCTCAATTGGCGCGGCTAGGTACAATAATATTGCGACGCCAAGTGACGGTTTTAGTGCCGAAACGGCTCTGGTTGGGGAAGACAATGTTGCGGCGGGTAATGCCTTACCTGCTGTTGTGGGAACGGATTTGGTGCATTTACAGCGCGCCTCCGATGAGTTTTTAACCATTACCGGCAATTTAGCGCCCGATAATGCCAATATTAAAGTCGAAAACAACAAAATCAAGGTAATGCAAGGCGACTTTATTATGGTGTCCGACTGTTTTAGTGGTGACACCTTTCGGGTCACCAACTCGCCAAAACAGGCAGACGAAGGCGTTGCTACCTTTACCCATGCCATTGGTACGAGTAACACGGCTAACCGCCTGAGTAAAATTTATACCGGTGAAGCCGAGGTCTTTGGTTTTGAAATAATCGACTTTTTTATCGGTGATACTGGTCGCAAGAGTTCGGCGGGTAACCCAATTAACGCTCTCTATATGCGTCAGCGCGGGCTCGGTTCGGGCGGCGTAGTGTCAGCACCAATCGAGCTGGTAGAGGGTATAGAAAATATGCAGCTGAGTTATGGTGTCGACACTAACAATGACCGCGGCGTGGATGTTTATCAAACTGCAGCTGAAGTGGCCAGTTGGGCAACGGTGTTAAGCGTGCGTATTGAACTGACCTTTTACGGCTCAACTGATAATGTGGTGGGACGCACCGGCAAGGAAGATGCGCAGCGCTTATTAAACCGCGCGGGGGATTTGGTGCAAAACAACGATGGCAGAATGCGTCAGGTGTTCACCAATGTATTTGCCATCAGGAATAAAATGCAATGAAGCGGCGCAAACCACACCCACAGAGCGAAATAGTACGCCAAAGTGGCGCGGCCTTGATTGTCAGTCTCGTGTTTATGCTGATCTTGACTATTATTAGTATAGCGTCAATGCAGACCGCCACGCTGCAAGAGCGCATGGCCGGTAATATGAAGGACAATACCATCGCCTTTCAGGCGGCAGAAG
>NZ_JBFHDY010000328.1:0-1058 GCF_041584495.1 Zhongshania sp. | reverse complement strand
GCGTATCGCCTCTGCAGATAATTCCATTTCCTTTGGTAGGTTTTCTGGTGGCGGCACGTCAGGCATTTCTGATTGGTGATCAAAGCTGTCGATATTGAGCTGAAAGGAGCTGGTCATAAAAAAGATGGTTTGGCCGCGCTGCACTGCCTTAACGCGGCGGTTGGAGATGGTGCCGGCATCGAGGTTGCTTTCTACTTCAAAAATAATTGGGTAATCGGGATTCCCCGGCCGCAAAAAATAGGAGTGAAAGGAGTGGATGTGGCGCCCGGGGTCGACCTGTTGGGCGGCGGCAGAAAGTGCTTGCGCAATTACTTGGCCGCCATAGACCCGCCCCCAGTCCGTGGCTTCTGATTGTCCCCGGTAGAGGTTTTCGTCTATTTTTTCTAGGCCGAGTAGCGCGATGACTTGCTGCAGTGGGTCTGACATGAATAGCTCTCCTGGTCGTATTAATTGACGGTAATACTTTTTAATACCTTGCGGACGGGGTCCGGTATGGGCATGGGCCGATTCGTTTGGCGGTCTACATAAACATGGACAAAACGACCGAGGGCCGCTGCGTCGGTGTCGTTATTGCGAAATAGCGCGGTTTCATAGCGCACACTGCTATTCCCTAAATGGACCACTTTTAGACCGACACTCACTTTGTCAGGAAAACTCACAGAAGAAAAGTATTGGCACTGAGTTTCAATGACGAGACCAATCGCGGGGCTAGTAGCAATATCGAGGGCGCCGCTGTTAATCAAATGCGCATTGACGGCGGTGTCGAAGAAGGAATAATAAATTACGTTGTTTACGTGTTGGTATACGTCGTTGTCGTGCCAGCGAGTTTGGATTTCACAAAAATGGGGATAAGCGTCGCGTGTGGGTATGGCCGCTTTGTCGCTCATAAGGCCTCCTTGTATAGGGCTGTTGCATCAGCCAAGCTTATTTCCCTAGGGTTGTTAATGAGTAGTCGTGTTTGCTTCATCGCGTCTGCAGCCAAACTGTCGACATCTTGTTCACTAATGCCGACGTCGCTAAGGCGCGTGGCAATTCTCAGCTCAGCGGGCAGGGTTTGC
>NZ_JBFHDY010000327.1:0-1064 GCF_041584495.1 Zhongshania sp. | reverse complement strand
TCGCAATACTTAATTCCATTGCATCGCCCCCTAGGATTTTTTAGCTTTTACAGCAGGACGTACGAATACATCACCACCTGGAGCACCTGGAACCGCACCCTTGACCAAAATCAAGTTGCGCTCAGCGTCCACACGAACAACCTCAAGCGTCTGAACCGTTACGCGCTCAGCGCCCATATGACCCGACATCTTCTTGCCTTTAAACACTCGACCAGGCGTTTGACACTGACCAATTGAGCCGTTAGAACGGTGAGACAAAGAGTTACCATGAGTTGCATCTTGCATGGAAAAGTTCCAGCGCTTAATACCGCCCTGAAAACCCTTACCTTTAGACTGACCAGTGACATCAACCTTTTGGCCCGCCTCGAATGCAGTAACAGTTAGCTCAACACCAACCTCAGGGGCCTCTTCACCCTGCTCCAAACGAAACTCCCACAAACCACGGCCAGCCTCAACTCCGACTTTTGCAAAGTGACCTGCTTCTGCTTTAGGGATACGCGATGCTTTGCGAGCGCCAGTAGTAATCTGGATCGCCCTATAGCCATCGACATCATCTGCCTTGACACGAGTAACGCGATTAGGATCAACCTCAATCACGGTTACCGGAATAGAAATACCGTCTTCTGTAAAAACGCGCGTCATGCCGCTTTTACGACCGACCAAACCTATAGTCATTGCTCCAACCTCTCAGTGTACGGGGCTAACACCCTCTATGGCCGCGCTTTAACACGCGTTACACAACCCAGGGCCAGCCCCCGAGCGGGTCTGAAAAAATATTCAGTGTTTACTTGTTTTTAGCCGAGGCTAATTTGAACTTCTACACCAGCCGCCAAATCTAACTTCATCAGCGCGTCTACAGTTTTTTCTGTAGGCTCTACGATATCCAACATGCGCTTATGGGTGCGGATATCATACTGATCACGCGCATCCTTGTTTACATGTGGAGAGACCATGATTGTAAAACGCTCTTTGCGCGTTGGCAGAGGAATTGGACCTCTAACCTGAGCACCAGTACGTTTTGCAGTGTCCACAATCTCTTGCGTAGACGCATCAATGAGGCGGTG
>NZ_JBFHDY010000326.1:0-1077 GCF_041584495.1 Zhongshania sp. | reverse complement strand
GTTGGTGGGTGCGGGAATTCATAAGTTTGGTCGCACTGATGGGGTGTCGGGGCTGGAGATGGGCGTCACGGCTGTTCGTTCTGCTCTGGCTGATGCCGGCGTAGACTGGAAAGATATTCAGTTTGTTTATGGTGGTTCGGCAAGCTGCGGTGCAGTGGATTCGATTCTTCCTATTTTGGGGTATACCGGTATACCGACAATTAATGTTGCCAATGGGTGTGCGACGGGTGGGTCTAGCCTCGTCTCTGCGGTGGCAGCGATTAATTCTGGAGAATACGAATTAGGTGTCGTATTAGGTTTTGATAAGCATGCCCGTGGTGCGTTTAACCTAAAACCACAGTCCCTTGGTTTACCGGAATGGTACGGCCAGGCCGGTTTTATGTTGACCACTCAGTTTTTCGCGATGAAGATTAAACGGTATATGTGGGAGTATGGCATTGATGAGGAGAGTTTGGCGCGAGTAGCTGAAAAATCCTTTGTTAATGGTGCCTTGGCAGATCATGCGTGGCGACGTACGCCGGTCGGTGTCGAGGAGATAATTTCTTCTCCGATGGTATCTGATCCGTTGCGGAAGTATATGTTTTGCTCGCCATCTGAAGGGGCTGTTGCTTTGGTGGTGGCGTCTGAAAAATATGTGAAAGAAAAAGGCCTGAGTGGGCCGCGTATAAAAGGCGTTTCCATTAAGTCAAGGCTGAAGGGCTCGTTTGAGGTCTTCTCGCCATCGATTCGTATAGACAGAGACGTATCCCCCACGGTGCTTGCTGCTCAAGACGTGTTTGAAAAAACCTCAGTTTCTCCCCGCGATATCAATATAGCACAGCTACAAGACACTGATTCTGGTGCAGAGATTATGCATATGGCAGAGAATGGTTTTTGTGAAGATGGTGAACAAGCAGCCATGCTGAAAAATGGCGACACCGGTTTGGGTGGAAAGCTGCCGATTAACACTGATGGTGGTTGTATTGCCTGTGGCGAACCGATAGCGGCGTCGGGCTTGCGTCAAGTCTATGAAAACTATACGCAATTAAAGGGACGGGCTGGAAAGCGTCAGGTTGAGGGTGTTCGTCTGGCGTATAG
>NZ_JBFHDY010000325.1:0-1077 GCF_041584495.1 Zhongshania sp. | reverse complement strand
TAGCAACAACGCACGCATCAACGTAGATTTCATCGTCAAATGGGAAAATCTGGCTCGCGCCTACCAGTACCGATATCTGGCCCGTCGCGCCGTTCAGTCTCGCGACGCGCAGGCTGCCGCCGAACTGATACAACGCGCATTGAAATCAGACGCCAGTATTGTACTTCGCGAATTCGGGCGCACCACAGCAACACTGGGCGCATCAGTCCTGCTCAACGTTCTGCGTCCACAACGCTACGACAATCTTGAAAGAAAGGTCGTTGACCTGCTGGCGGCTTAACCATGCATACCAAACTCATAGTACGTCGCAAGCGATCCTGGCCCGCCCTTGATGCATCAGCACTCATAATGCCGATAATCGTTACTCTGCTTGTCTTTATGGTTGCGCTGGCAGTTCAACAATCAAAAGGTATCGGCTTGGAGATGTTGACCGAGGATGCAGGCTCGCTGAACGGTGACGCCTGGTTTCTAGGATTGATATCTACTGCAGGCATTTGCCTACTGGCCGCATCAGCAGGCATCGCGTTTTTCGCTGGCAATTTCCGGAAGAAGATACACGGTGGGCCGAGAAAGACCAGCGCTCTTGTGTGGCTATCATTGTGCAGCCTGATGCTGTTGGCCGACGATTCATTGATGATTCACGAAACCCTTGCCAAAACGATACCCTTCATTCCGGAGGCGGTTATTCAGGCACTAGTGGGTCTGATAATTATCGCAACGCTATTGGTATTCTACCGAGCGATAGGACCATCATTTATTTACGCCGCACCGGCACTGGTCGCCTGGACCGTGTCTGTTAGCGCCGACATGCTGTCAAGCGAATCAATGCCCACCATTCTTCTGATTGAGGACGGAAGCAAGTTGCTTGGCATCATCCTATGGTTTGTCTTTATCCTCGACCTCGCCAATCGCTACTTTGTCGATGTGATTTCGGCACGCTCGCTATCGGCACAGGCGGTGCATCGCTATTAAACAGCGGAATATTCCTTCCATCGCGGCAGCAGATCTCAACTGCTGCCTTATGCTAATTGCACGGGTCTAGCGCTACGCCGAACGACGAAAGATCAAGCCACAGCG
>NZ_JBFHDY010000324.1:0-1086 GCF_041584495.1 Zhongshania sp. | reverse complement strand
CTTTTTACTGCTGCTCTGCTCCAGATAGTAAGCACCATACCTTCTGTTCTTAGGGTTGAGCAGTGCATCGAACTCATCACTTAAGTTAGCGGTTCTATATCCCTTGCTTGTCCAAGCTATCGAATGGCACACACATATAGAGCGCGCCACGTTAGCCTCTGCCTTGTTCATAATCTCTTCAAATCTTTCTAACTTCATTCATTCCCCTTTGTTGAGTCTATCCTATTTCAGTTAACGGGATAGGTACAATATAATTATTGTATAGTTGCTATCTAATCTATAACAAAACCACTGGTATCTTTACGCGCCTTGCCTTTCGCAATGAGTCCAACTACTACATTGTGCCCGTCGTTAAAGCGTAGGTCTGACACGTCGCCATCAATCACTGGCCTACCATGCCATGTGTCAGGTAGTTTGTTGCGGAATACCACGGCTACATTGTGCCCCTTGTTAAGTATCCACTTACTCACCTCGTCATTGTCTTCCTTCCTACTGAAAGTCAGGTGATAATTGGGCGGCACGTTACCCATTCTATCTGGGTTGGGTGTGTAGTCATAGAACTGTACGTCAGGAAAGGTTTCAAATAGACTACCTGTGTCAGAGAAGGTTATCTTATGCCATGCGACATCGCTTGTCCCATTGAGCCTAATGCATACCTTCATACCTTTCTTTTCTGCCTTGCGTTTAAGTTTCTCTATGTCCTCACGCAATAGATGCATGAATCTATGGAGATGATTCTTATATAGGTCAGTGCGTCTAGCTCTAGCCTTCTGCGTCATGTTCATAGCACCTCGACCTGCTGTGTTAAGACATCCTGCCATGCATCCCTTTGATGCGTTCTGACATATCTCGTAGTCAGGTTTTAGATGCAGTATGCCAACCATATAACCCTCTCGCTGCGCCTTGTCAGTCTTAGGGTTTGACATCGTGAGTAAATTCATTGCTTCTCCTATTGACTCACCGCTACCATCCATAGCTGCGGCTTGTCAGAAACAGGCTTGACCTACTTGGTCATATTATATGCAGCGTTATTGCTGCGGTATTTATGCACTATATCATTGAATACATCGCCAAGTTGACCCACCT
>NZ_JBFHDY010000323.1:0-1090 GCF_041584495.1 Zhongshania sp. | reverse complement strand
TGATACCCATGGCATCAGCCACGTCGGGATTAATCTGCGTTCGTCCTTCAAAATTATCGTATTGCCACTGATAGCGTTTACCACCATAAGAAGCGTTAAGCGTAACGAGAAAAGAATGCGGCTCGACGATTTCCATGTCACCGCGCAAAAAATCATCCTGCGGTTTAAAATTGATCAGATCGTCGCCGTCACCCAGGCGTCCCAAAGTAACGCTTACCTTGACGTTCTCTGGAGGCAACGCCTCGCCACCTTGACTTGCCCAGACGCGAAACTCTGGCGGTACGCCGGTCTCGAAGATGGCCAGTTCAATCGCGAAATCACCCTCGCGCAACATACGCCCCCGATGTGGGCCTTTTTCAGGCTCAACTTCCTTAGCCTCGGCGCCAGACGCCAGCGCAGCGCCGCATAAGCTCATTAATAAAGAGACCAGCATACTGGCGATTAACGATCGTTTTACTAGAATACTCATGGATTTACCTCGTCGCTGCCCAGTAGTGGCAAACCGCTTAGGCGTTCAATTTCAACGCGTGTGAGCTGTGCTTTAAACTGGCTATCTAATAAATGACTACGTGCTGCAAGCAGCTCCTGCTGCACCCCGCGCCAATCTTGGTAACTATAGCGACCAAGCTGGTAGGCGTTTTGGGCTTCTTTTTGGGCTTGTTCAAGAGTGGGAATAATCTGCTCACCCAGTGCGCCAACCACATGCTGCGCGTGCTGAAACTCTTGCAGCAAAACGTACAAGCGAGCTTCCAGCACTATTTGCACGGCGTCGGCATCGGTGCGATAACGATCACGATCAGCCGCTAATGCAGCGATACGTCCACTATTACGCTTTTCGCCCCCCAACGGCACGGTAAAGCCAGCTACTAAGGCGTAGTCATCGGTATTTTCAAAACGCTTTACACCGGCTGAAAACTGCCACCGTGACTGGGCTTCTGTTTTTGCCAGAGCAATTTCAGATTGCGCGACGCGCTCTTGACTCAGTAGTTTTTGCACGCGCGGATGACTGCTTAACTGCTGCGCCAGCGCCTCGTAATTTACCTTTTCTGAGGCAATGACAAGAGAGCCTGAAGCAGTATCAAAATCAGCT
>NZ_JBFHDY010000322.1:0-1105 GCF_041584495.1 Zhongshania sp. | reverse complement strand
TGTGCGTGGCGATGACGATGAGATTCGGGCGTATTTGAATAGTTGTCCGCACCGTGGCACCAAACTGTGTGTTGGCTTTGCCAGTTCAGACGAAGTGGTTTGTCCGTTTCACGGCTGGAAGTGGAATTTAGACGGCAAGATCAAAGACATCCCCAGTGAGTGGGATTTCCAAAATTACGACAAAGACGATGTGGGGCTTATTGAGATTAAGTGTGAGGTGTGGCAGGGCTACATCTTTATTAACTTTGACGACAATGCTAAGCCCTTGGATAAATCCCTCGGTGTGCTGAAGTCACATTTTGCTACGATGCCCGAACGCAATCAAGTCACAATTGTTAGGATAAAAAAAGTTATTAAGGCGAACTGGAAAGTGGCGATGGAAGCCTTTTTGGAATCCTATCACACCGTTGAAACCCATCCACAGTTACTGACTACTCTGGCTGATGCGAGTACTAAATACGATGTATGGGATGACGGTGATTCCTCGGTTAGCCGCTTGTATTCACCGATAGGGGTGCCGAGCCCGCATTTGGGCGATGATGTTGATTTAGGCGAGTGTGCCAAAGAATATGCCAAAGGTATGGAAATGCCTGGAATGGAGCACTTGAATTTTATTTTTAAAAATCACAGTGAGGTGGCCCCTCGTAACCAGTTAGCCGAGTGGCGTCGATCGATCTTTAAAGAGGCGCTCGGTGTTAATCTAGACGGTGTCGCTGACGCGGCATTACTGGATGCAATCCAATATTGGATGTTTCCAAACTTTTGTCCTTGGTATGGCGAGGGAATACCCATTGCGTACCAATTTTTACCGGTGAAAGGTAAGACCAATGAGTGTGTAATGGAGGTCAGATTGCTTGCGCCGTTACCTGACGGTGAGCCTCTTCCTGACGTACCAGCACAAATTGACTACCTGGATGCCAGCGACAGCTTTGCAGAGAAGGCCACCGGATTTGGTGGCTTGGCCATGGTGTTTGATCAGGACATGATCAATATCCCGGTTATCCAGGAAGGTTTAGAAAACGCCTACCATTTAAATAAATCAAAAGTGCGTCTGGCGGATTACCAAGAGCAGCGTATCGCCCATTTCCACGAAGTGCTGGACCGG
>NZ_JBFHDY010000321.1:0-1105 GCF_041584495.1 Zhongshania sp. | reverse complement strand
TGTGCGTGGCGATGACGATGAGATTCGGGCGTATTTGAATAGTTGTCCGCACCGTGGCACCAAACTGTGTGTTGGCTTTGCCAGTTCAGACGAAGTGGTTTGTCCGTTTCACGGCTGGAAGTGGAATTTAGACGGCAAGATTAAAGGCATCCCCAGTGAGTGGGATTTCCAAAATTACGACAAAGACGATGTGGGGCTTATTGAGATTAAGTGTGAGGTGTGGCAGGGCTACATCTTTATTAACTTTGACGACAATGCCAAGCCCTTGGATAAATACCTAGGTGTACTAAAGTCACACTTTGCAACACTCCCTGAGATGAATCGCATCACGATTGGTCGTGTGAAAAAAGTCATTAAGGCGAACTGGAAAGTGGCGATGGAAGCCTTTTTGGAATCCTATCACACCATTGAAACTCATCCGCAGATACTGACTACCTTGGCCGATGCCAGTACCAAGTACGATGTGTGGGATGACGGTGATTCCTCGGTTAGCCGCTTGTATTCACCGATGTCCGTTCCTAGTCCGCATTTGGGCGATGATGTGGACTTGGCTGAATGTGCCAAAGAGTACGCGAAAGGCATGGAGATGCCTGGGTTGGAGCACCTGAATTTTGTGCTCGACGCAGATAGTAAGCTAGCGCCCCGCACCCAATTAGCCGAGTGGCGTCGATCAATCTTTAAAGGGGTGCTCGGTGTTGATTTAGAGAGTATGCCTGATGCAGCATTACTGGATGCAATTCAATACTGGATGTTCCCAAACTTCTGTCCTTGGTATGGCGAGGGTGGACCCATTGCGTACCAATTCCTGCCGGTAAATGGCAAGACCAATGAATGTGTAATGGAAGTCAGATTACTCGCGCCGTTGCCTGACGGTGTGCCTCTTCCTGAGGTGCCGACACAAATTGATTATCTGGATGCCAGCGACAGTTTTGCAGAGAAGGCTACCGGGTTTGGGGGTTTGGCTATGGTGTTTGATCAGGACATGATCAATATCCCGGTTATCCAGGAAGGTTTAGAAAACGCCTACCATTTAAATAAATCAAAAGTGCGTCTGGCGGATTACCAAGAGCAGCGTATCGCCCATTTCCACGAAGTGCTGGACCGG
>NZ_JBFHDY010000320.1:0-1113 GCF_041584495.1 Zhongshania sp. | reverse complement strand
CGGGAATGGCATCGGCATTCCCAAGCATAATCAAGAAAACCACCAGCAGCATCACCGACACAGCCAGACCGCGTTTGGCCCCGAGGTATATAAACTGGATAAACAGCAGGGGGAATACCCAGAAAAGCCCGCTGTTGTTTTGTCCGCCGGTGTATACCAGTGCAATGCTGAGAGCGGCGACCAGAGCGCTGGCTATCGCCACGCCCACATTAACTTGCTGCGTTATGCGAACGTAAATGAAGGTGAGCCATACCCCGGCAGAGGCTAAAAACAGGGAAATGCGGAGTACCTGATCCTGGCTTTCCAGCTGGCGAAAGGCGAAGAGCAGAAGCACCAGCCCGCCTACAAAGGTGCTCAAGTTGAACACATAGCGCAAGCGCTTGGCGTCGATATCCTCGGCGGTATCACGGGTGGCGGTGTGCGACAGATCCTTCAGGCGTTTCACTACGATCTACTCCGCTGAGTCCTTGCGGGAAATATGTTGTTTTAAACGGAGTCTACGGCTTTTCCTATAGCGGTATACCGCGATTGCGGCGATGACTCCGAGCGTATTGGCGAGTGCGTCGAGCAATGACGCATGGCGCCCGGGAATCAGCAATCCCTGGCAGGCCTCGATGACTATGCCATACAGTACGATGCCAAGTAAAAGGCTGCGCAGTTTCCGGGGGGGCAGCGCCAGGGCGCAGGCGTTCAAGGCAAGCAGAAAATAGGCTGCGAAATGTGCGGCTTTGTCGTTGAAGGTGATGGCCGGCAGGTCCTGGCCGGGCGTCAGAGAGGCGACCGTCAATGCCAGAATAAAGGCGATGAAAAACAGCCGTGGCAGCATCTTACTGCCCCATTTGGCGCAGTTGTTCGTTGCAATGCGGCAGTAAATCTTTGATCGCTCGTTTTTCCTCGCCACCGCTGAAATCAATCAGCTGATGCTCAACTTTCACCCGGGCAAAGGGAAAGGGAATGACAAAGCGATCCCAGGTGGGGAGCCGCAATCCGCTGCTGCGGCAGCGCAGCAGATAAAGCGGCACGCGGTTTTTCTTGGCGAGCATAATCGCGCCCGGTTTCATTTCATGGCGGGGGCCGCGAGAACCATCAACGGTAAAGATGACCGATTTTCCT
>NZ_JBFHDY010000319.1:0-1120 GCF_041584495.1 Zhongshania sp. | reverse complement strand
GATTATTGTCTGGTGTTACAAGCTCATCTGTCTCAGAGTTGGTTAGTGTGCATGAAGCTACTTAAGAAAGATATGGACAAGCACAGCTCACTGGTCCCCCTGAGCACCTCACAAGACTGGGAACATCCTCTCAAGGGTTAAAACAGACGGGCATACGGGCTGAGAATTTATTTTGAAGGCAGGATAAACAGGCCAGCTCTAAGAAGATACTGTTTTGAAAGCTCACACGTTTCATAAGTTTCTGAGTTCAGGCAGTCTCAGTTCTCATCCACTGAGTCCTGGGCCCTCAAAAGCCCTCCAGGTCCACCACAGAGGCTGTTCTAACTGGGTGCTGAGCCTATACAAAGCCCTGGCACTCACACAACTGCCATTCCCCAAGATCAACTCGTCTCCTGTAAATATGTGCTGTTTGTATCCGGCACAGGGCTGATGAAGATGGATCCCGATGGAGCCTACTGTGCATTACTTCCTGATGTGCAGAGATGTGTGTGGTGAGACTGTGCGGGATGCTGGGAGCAGTGTGCAGTGCGTTGGGAGACTGAGAAGTGAAAGCCCTGTTGGTTTGAGGGGAAAGCAAGGAAGTGTGACCTTTCCCATAGCTACTCCCACAGTGAGAAAGAGACAGAGTGAGCTGAGTAGAAGTGCACTGCGGTCAGACTCCACAGTTCCGAATATACCCGGATAGATCTCGGTTTTTACAGTGTCTTTGCCATGCCACCCATGCTCGAATGCCTTGGGGATCCCTCACAACTCTCTTCGCACATTGTATGGCTTGAGTGATGTCATCCTGCAGCAGAGCGCTGCAGGGTATCCCACAGGCGTTCTTTGCTCTTGGGGTTTTGCCGTCATTACACCAGTATCGGCTATTGATCTGAAATATCCCATAGTCGGTGCTTTGGTCTCCAGGGTTGTAGTTTCTGGCTTGTGTGTTATAATTGCTCTCATGCTGAGCTAAACACACCCAGTCTGCCAGGCTGACTCCATAGTAGCCAGACATCCCATTCCTTTTCAGAGTTCTGGCGAACTCACAGCGTTCATAGGTCTTGGCCTGGACAGAGGCAGAGAGCAGGAGGAACCCCAGAACTAGGAGAGCCTTCATGGTGACTGGAAGCTGGACCAG
>NZ_JBFHDY010000318.1:0-1132 GCF_041584495.1 Zhongshania sp. | reverse complement strand
CGCGAACACCCCGTTATTACGGTACTTTACCACTCGGCGACAGCCTGCGCTCGACCTGTTTTGACGTACAAGCTGCGGCCACCGGTGCGCGATAGCGTGCTTATAAATAATAGTAAAAATGCCCACCAATCACTGGACATTGAGACGGTAAAAAGTCCTTGACCCCACCCTTCGGGCTATCCGGTATCGCGGGAAAACTCTTTGCCACCGGCATACCACCTGCGAAGCAGCGCTACCTGAAGTAACAGCCACCGCAACACTGCGCGGACGCTCAATTAAATATCAGTAACACATAGCAAATGTTATTTTTAAATACTCAATATAAACAAACAGATAAAACCAAGCTAGAAGCTCAAGCCTGTTTCCATGCGCCACATTTCTGGCAATTTGGTAACACTTGCAGGATAATGTGAACACCGATACCACTGAAAACAGGTAACACTTTCATGAAAAAACTGACTCAAACGCTCGTCGTTGCCCTGCTGGCAACGGATTCTGCCGCCGTCTTTGCGGCCCGTCCGTCCAGCCTGGTTTACACCGGCACCGGTGTCGATGAAACCGGCGCAGAGTATTCAAACTACTCGGTAAAATGCACGGATGGACAGCGTCACCCGCTGACCGCCTGGGACAACCGCCGCAAATGGTGTGTTGGTGAAGGTTCTCAGGAAGAATGCCACCGCAAGCAGATCAAAGCCGCCAAAAAGGCCTGCAAAGCCGGCTGATAGCTCTCCCGGCGGGCACCTCAGCCCGCCGCCTTTTCCCCTGCAGAAAATACCAGCTGCGCCAACTGACTGATCAATTGCTTCTGGCGCGCCAACCCCTCTTCTGACAAAGGCTCTACCGGCAACATTGCCTGGTACACTGGCGCCATGGTGATATACGACATCACCACATTGTTAAACGCCATCACCGCCCAGGGCTCCAACGCATTTCCCTGAAAAAACCCCGCCAAGGGCTCAGGCGCCGACTCCTCCGTGAACAGCGGACGAAACAGGCGATCGACTATCTCCCTACTTTGCGACCCATTGGCCAACGCCGCGTGCTGCAGCAGCCGTGCAAAATTCGGGTGCTGATAATGCAGGTCCACCATGGTGTGCAGCCACTCCATGATGCGCTCGCGGGTCACGGGCTG
>NZ_JBFHDY010000317.1:0-1133 GCF_041584495.1 Zhongshania sp. | reverse complement strand
GCATAATTCACCTGTAGTGATTTGTCCGGAGGTTAACTTACTTCGAGTAAAGCTCAACGATCAATTGTTCGTTGATCTCTGAAGACAAGTCGCTACGATCTGGCACGCTCTTAAAAACGCCTTCCATCTTAGTGGCGTTAACGTCGATCCACGCGCAGTCACCGCGCTGTGCGGCCAGAGTAATCGCAGACTGAATCCGCAATTGCGCCTTAGCTTTCTCGCGAACACTGACTACATCACCAGCTTGAACTTGGTAAGACGGAACGTTGACCGTTTTACCATTAACCAGCACTGACTTATGCGATACCAACTGACGAGATTCGGCACGAGTAGAACCAAAACCAATACGGTATACCACGTTGTCTAAGCGGCTTTCTAAAAGTTGCAGTAGGTTCTCACCCGTTGCACCTTTACGACGAGCGGCTTTTGCATAATAAGCGCGGAATTGCTTTTCAAGAACGCCGTACATACGACGCACTTTTTGCTTTTCACGCAACTGAACACCGTAGTCAGATAGACGACCACGACGTGCACCGTGCATACCGGGTGCAGTTTCTGCTTTACACTTTGAATCCAGCGGACGTACGCCACTCTTCAGGAACAGGTCGGTGCCTTCCCGTCTGGATAATTTACAGCTTGGGCCCAAATATCTAGCCATTTTCTGTATTCCTCAACTGTTAATTAAACGCGACGTTTCTTGGGAGGACGGCAACCATTATGCGGAATAGGCGTCACGTCGGTGATGTTAGTAATCTTGTAGCCGCAATTGTTCAGCGCGCGAACCGCAGATTCGCGACCTGGGCCTGGGCCTTTAACTTGCACATCAAGATTTTTTAAGCCGTAATCTTTCGCGGCGTTACCAGCACGCTCTGCAGCGACCTGGGCAGCGAAAGGGGTACTTTTACGAGAGCCGCGGAAACCACTGCCACCGGCCGTAGCCCAGCTCAATGCATTACCCTGACGATCAGTAATAGTAACAATCGTATTGTTAAATGACGCATGTATATGCGCGACACCATCCACGACGGTCTTTTTGACCTTTTTCCGTGGAGCTTGTTGCTTGCCTGGTTTGGCCATGTTCTATTTCCATCTCTAATATCAACACTACACAAGTGGTGTAGCTACACTAAAGG
>NZ_JBFHDY010000316.1:0-1142 GCF_041584495.1 Zhongshania sp. | reverse complement strand
TGTTGCTAGCTCAGCTTCGTCGAGACGGCGCAGGTCTGCCGGGCTGTCGATGCGATCGAGCAGTGGTGTGGCAGGTCTTATAAGGGGAATTTCCTGAAACATTAAGCGCGGGGCCCTGAACCGATGAAAGGTCGAGATTGTAAACGAATTTGCGGCGATTTACCTATTTAAAGCGGCCTGCGTATCAGTGTTGGCGCGCAATGATGTAGTGGGAAAGATCCCGCAGTGGTGCGGCGCGCTCGTCGAATCCCGTCAAGGCTTGCAGCGCGTCGGCGTGGAGGTCTTGCGCTAGCTGCTTAGCGCCGGCTATACCCAGCAAGGCGGGAAAGGTCGGTTTGTTTAGTGCTTGATCGGCGCCTTGCGTTTTGCCTAAGGTCTCGGTATTGCTTTCGATGTCGATAATATCGTCTTGCACCTGAAAGGACAGGCCGATGGCTTTACCATAGCGGTCTAGCGCAGCGAGTTGCTGCTGGTCAGCCTTGCACCAGGTGGCGCTCATTGCAATGGCGACGCGGATTAAGGCGCCGGTTTTTAATTGGTGCATGGTTTGTAACGCGGCGAGATCCAACTGTTGATTCACGGCAGCGAGATCAATTGCTTGACCGCCAACCATGCCCCTGGGGCCCGCCGCGGCACTTAATTGCTGAATTAAGGCGAGTTTGGCCTCGGCATTTGTGCCGGGCAAGGTGGCAATAACTTCAAAGGCGCGGGCTTGCAGCGCGTCGCCAACCAGTATTGCGGTGGCCTCATCATACGCAATATGGCAAGTGGGTTTGCCTCGGCGCAAGTCGTCATCGTCCATGGCGGGGAGGTCGTCGTGAACAAGGGAATAGGCGTGGATCATTTCTATTGCGCTAGCAATCTCGTTCAATCCGGCGCGGCTGTTTTGGCCGAGGGCCTGGGCTGTGGCGTATACCAGACTTGCCCGCACTCGTTTGCCACCGTTCAGTACGCTGTAAATACTGGCCTCACCCAGCCTTTGTAGGCTGCTGTTGGCATCAGCGTCTGCATATTCGCTGCCGATATTACCAAGTAGGCTGGGCAGTGCTTGCTGGACACGTTGTTGGCAGTGCGCGAGGAAATTGGCGAAATCTGGGGTCATTAATCAATCTTCCGCAACGAGGGTTTTACTAACGATTTCT
>NZ_JBFHDY010000315.1:0-1143 GCF_041584495.1 Zhongshania sp. | reverse complement strand
TCTCCTATTGACTCACCGCTACCATCCATAGCTGCGGCTTGTCAGAAACAGGCTTGACCTACTTGGTCATATTATATGCAGCGTTATTGCTGCGGTATTTATGCACTATATCATTGAATACATCGCCAAGTTGACCCACCTCATCAATAGTCAGCACATCATCTAGCGTTATATATCCCTTTCGCCATGCATCAAGATTATTACTACCAATCTTGTCACGCACAGCATCATGCCATTCCATTCTTATTTTCTCCCACATCATTTCGCGCTCGGTCATCATGCGACAACTCCTAACTCACTGCGACAGTGAGGTCCGAATCCTGTACTGATTGACACAGGGTCCGTAAGTTTCCTTGCACAGCGTCCACACTTGCCGGCATGCATTAATTCTATGTGACTAGGCAGGTTACCCTGCTGCATGACGCTCCATGTCCATTCAAATGCCTTGACTGACATTGCATTGTGTCCAACTCTCGACTTCTTGCTATGCACATAGCGCGCTTCGTCAAAGATGGTGCCAATGAATGTGTAGTCTGAGGTATTGTCAGGCCCACGTAGCAGTGATACAAAGTGGGGAGTATCTTCTTTAGGCTGCCTCACTTTATAGGTGAAATGATTTCCGGTGAGCTTATTTCTAAGCGTGAAGGTAGCATTTCCGGCAAGTATAAAAGCTTTGTTCAAGTCTTATCCTTTGTTAGAGGCAGCATCATTGCTGTCCCTTACTGTGAATACATCATCTCACCGTTAACGTAATCTGTACAATATAAGAATTAGATAGTGTTCATACAATAATTAGATAGACCATCGGCTATTCATATAACACTGTGTCAAGTCAAGGTGCGGTGCATTTTATTATTAGTTCGGAGATTCCAGGAGGCAGGGCATAAAAAAGCCCCACGATTCCGCAGGGCATTAAGGTGTGTGTTGTGTTGCAGGGTGTTAGAAGTCGTCCCAGTCTTCACGCTCAGCGTTATGGTATTTGTCTAGCAGCGTGTCATCTATCTTGTCTATGAGCGTTAAGATTGGATGCCACTCGTCATTGTTAATGTCCTGTGTCAACTGTATCATGAATGACTGCCTGCGTTTGATGCGCTCAGTCCTACTCATTACGTGTTGCTCTATGTCATTTGTTGTCATGCGTTA
>NZ_JBFHDY010000314.1:0-1143 GCF_041584495.1 Zhongshania sp. | reverse complement strand
CCTGACACGGCGCGCCCACAGCCCTGCTGCAGATATCAAGGGTTTGTATTTTTGGGGCGGGGTGGGTCGTGGTAAGACCTATCTGATGGATACCTTTTTCGATACCCTGCCATTTGAGGATAAGCTGCGAGCGCATTTTCATCGGTTTATGCAGCAGGTTCATAAAGAGTTGAAATCTCTTTCGGGTGAAAAGAATCCCCTGGTGATTGTGGCTGACCGCATCGCCGATGAGGCGCGGGTAATTTGTTTTGACGAATTTTTTGTCTCAGACATTACCGATGCAATGATCTTGGCGGGTTTGTTTGAGCGCTTGTTCGAGCGCGGCGTGGTCTTGGTGGCAACGTCTAATATTATCCCTGATGGTTTGTATAAAGATGGTTTGCAGCGAGCGCGCTTTCTGCCGGCGATTGCTCTCATAAATCAGCGAACAGAAATTGTTAACGTTGATGGAGGGGTAGATTATCGCCTCCGCGCCTTAGAGCAGGCGGAGTTGTATTATCAGCCATTGGGTGAGGCCGCAGAGCAGAGCTTGATGCGCAGCTTTCAGCGGTTGGCGCCGGAAGCGGCGACCGCTGATCACCGGCTGGATATTGAGGGGCGCCAGATACAGGCTCGCTATGTTGCGGACGATGTGGTGTGGTTTGATTTCGACGAGCTCTGTGACGGCCCCCGCAGTCAGTATGATTATATTGAATTGGCGAGGGTGTTTCATGCGGTGGTGATTAGTAATGTGCCGCAAATGGGTGTGGGTCGTGACGATCAGGCGCGGCGCTTTATTAATTTGATCGATGAATTTTACGATCGCAACGTTAAATTGGTTTTGTCGGCTGCAGTATCGCTAGAGAATCTGTATACTGGCGGCCGGTTGAATTTTGAGTTTGAGCGGACTCAGAGTCGGCTTCTGGAAATGCAGTCTGAGGTCTACCTCGGGCAAGAGCATCGTCCATGACGGTGTTTGGCGCTATACATTCAGAAAAGCAAACATTCCGCTTGAAAAATCTGTGGCGCTTATGTAGTATTCGCGCTCTTTGTTCGGTACGGGCCCTATAGGCGAGACACATGAAAACCTTAAGCGCAAAACCCAGTGACGTAATACATGACTGGTACGTAGTAGACGCCGCCGAAAAAACATTGGGTCGTTTG
>NZ_JBFHDY010000313.1:0-1144 GCF_041584495.1 Zhongshania sp. | reverse complement strand
GCCGACGCTTTATAAGCAGTATACCGAACTCTGTGAACCGGGCGGTGTTAGCTTCGCCGCATTTAATGTTGACCCAGACTTTGCCGATTGTATTGATGGTTTGGTGCTGGTGGATCTTAGCAAAATGAAAGCGGCGCGGCGCAAGCGGTATTTAGGGGGCGAGGTCGAGTGTCGGACGTCTGATGTCTGACGTGGGGTAAAACCACCGGAAGGATCGTTGTGTGCGGATTACTGCTAAAGTAAATCTTTTTAAATGTCATGGCAAACTCGAGCCACGTCCGATGTCAGCTACGAGCGTTGACGTCAGGCTTCCGACACCCGACGTCTAACGTCAGACATCCGGCGTGCATTTAAGCGTCTCCCATCTCCCGTCCAGGATTAAGCATTTCTCTTAAACACCTCAATCAACCACGCCGGATCATCAATCGGTAAATCGTGTCCAGCGTGGTCATGGATTACCAGCGGCCAGTTGTACTTTTTCGCCAGCCACGCGCTGCATTGATAAGAAACCATGCGGTCGGCACGGCTGCTGATAAGGAGTTGTGAGACGCCGGGCAATTTGGAGGGTGCGCGATAGCGGGCGGCAGCGAATAATTGCCGCAGAACATTTATTTTCTTTATTGCTTGGGCAGTGCTGATTTTATACCAAGCTTGTAATAACGCGGGATCATTTGCGCGATGATTGCTGACCATTTTTAAGGCAGCCCGTTCTCGCTGGTGTTCATCGGGGGCCAGCAATGCGCTGAGAGCGGTTGGCAGTGCCGTAAATTTTAAACGCTGAAATAGTGGGCAGTCGCCGGTACTGGTGTTAATAAAGATAATTTTGGCAATTTGCTCCGGTGTAGTGGCCAGCCAGTCTAGGGCAACCATACCGCCGAGAGACAGCGCAACCACGCCGAATGGGGTGTTGGCTTTTAGTGGCTCGGGGAGTCGCTGCTGTAGGTCGTGGCGAATTGCGCTGATTTGTGTGGGTGATGGGCGCTGGTGTTCACTGCCAAAGCCTGGGAGGTCGAGGCAGTGGCAATGCCAGCCGAGCTGCGCTTCGCAGCGCTGAATAAAGTCGCCCCAATGTCCTTGTTCTCGACCAAGGCCACGCAAAAAGAGCCAGTGTTTGATGTTCATATATTATAGCTGCCGATACCAG
>NZ_JBFHDY010000312.1:0-1146 GCF_041584495.1 Zhongshania sp. | reverse complement strand
TCACCGGCCAGGCGCCTGTTTTCAGCGCGCAGCCAGCCGGTGCATGCAACAAGACTACTGCGACAATTCGTCCAATACTTCCATAAGTGTTTCGTGATGCGATTTAGTTTTAAACTTATCCATAATTTTAAGTAAGCGGCCGTCGTCACCGATGATAAAGGTGGTCCTAACAGTGCCCATATTTTCTTTACCCATAAACTTCTTCAGCTGCCAACAACCGTACTTATCGATAATGGCGTGATCTTCGTCAGAGAGTAAGGGGAAGTTTAGCTCGTACTTGTCATGAAATTTCTTAATTTTGGCAACCGGATCAAAACTCACGCCCAGCACTTGGTAGCCCAGCTTATCCAATTCGCCGTGCACGTCTCGTAAGCCGCAAGCTTGCATGGTGCAACCCGGTGTTGACGCACGTGGGTAAAAATACAGTATCACGCCTTTTTTGCCCTTAAAGTCTTTTAAGCTAACGGTCTCTCCGTCTTGATTTTGCAGGCTGAATGCAGGTGCAAGATTGCCAACTTTTGGTAAAGCCACGTCAATTCTCCTTTGCTAATAAACGTTAATTGCTTAATTCGGTTCGCTATCGAGGTCAGTATTGTCCTCAAAGTCCACATCGGCGCGATCTGTCAGGGCAACCGGCAACGATTTTTTGACCTTGGCGCCAAGCGCCTCCAGACGGCTTACTCGGCCAACCAGATTGCCACGCCCAACCGTCATTCGGCTCATGGTTTTATCAAAGGCATCGCGGCCGCGATCCAAATGTTTGCCTATATCTTCTAAGGACTGCACAACCAGCGCAAACTGGTCGTGCAGCGCGCCGGCCTCTTTTGCGATTTTTTCAGCGTTTTGATTTTGTCGCTCGTAGCGCCAAATACTCTGCACCGTACGCAAGGTGGCGAGCAGGGTTGTTGGCCCCACCACAATGATGTTTTTCTCATACGCACTGCGGAATAGTTCTGGATCATGTTCAAAGGCCGCCATAAATGCGGCTTCTACTGGAATAAAAATAAACACAAAATCGAGGGTGCGCAGGCCTTCAATATGCTCGTAGCCCTTGGTACTCAAACCATTAATATGGGCTTTTACCGACTGGGCATGCTCTCGTAAAAATGCCTGACGCTCGCCCTCATCTTCGCTGCTGCAATAACG
>NZ_JBFHDY010000311.1:0-1158 GCF_041584495.1 Zhongshania sp. | reverse complement strand
TCGACAAGCCCTGCCAATTACTGCCTGCCTACGCAGCATAGTCTTCTTTCCGCTCCAGTTAAGTGCTCTGGCCAGCGTAATAAGAAAGGCCTTCCTACGCCAAAATTAAATAGTTTGAAAAACAATAAGTTGCTGTGCGGCGCTTTGCGTATTAAAAAATTAAAAGGCCGCCTTCTAATAATTATTATGAGGCCGGTGGCCTCATTAACAGACTGTTAACTGTCTGCTTCTTGCTGTAATTCATAATGTATAGCTATTTCGACAGCAGCTTTTAATCTAATTAGTGAAGCTAGCTTAATATCATCCCTAGGTTTAAATCCTTCAATATTTCCATAGTCAACCGATAGAAATTCTTTAGTAATTACATTAATTAGTTCATCCACCTTTGAGTCTCCTCGTTAATCAGCGTCATTTTAGCTCAGGCGTTATTTATCTACAGGCAGCATATCCCTACAAGTAACCTTGCCACTTGTAGCATCCTCAATTCGTATGGCTAAGCATAGCCCAGCATTACGATTACCGCTTAATATATTGCTGAGATAGCTTGTAATATCCCAATCTTTTTTGCAAAGTCTTTCTTAAGAATTTTGTTCTCTTTTAAATATTTTTCTAATGTCATTTTTTATCCTGTTATTAATTAATTGTTCAGCTTATTACTGCTGTTAGCTGCCCCAATTTTTAACACTTATGTCAGCAATTATTCGATCAACCGCCTCCGTTGCTTTTCCAACATCCGTATTACCATTTGGGAAGTAGGCGCAACCTTGGCGCAATTCGTCTATTGCTCGACGTGCTTCTCTCGCTTGCTTACGCTTCGAGCTTTTCCACTTTCTAGGTGACTCTGTCAAACTATTTTCAATCACGTATTTCGGTATCTTTTTCATACTAGCCTCCCAGCTAACAAGTTTGTCAATCGGATGCAAAAAGCCGCACCGCTTACAATCGGGCGTTATGAGTATTCTCGATTGATTGGGTTGTCGCGCTGAGATCACGGTAGTTTTATTCCGGCTCTCTTAGTTCGTGCCAGCCGGAAATTGATGTACACTTTTAGACAGCAGGGAAAACGTGGTACACCATCGGAAGGTAAGCTAAGTTCTCAGCCCCCCTCCGTTCGCTCTTCGTGGCCCATGTAAAAAGTTGCAGTAATATAAAACTCGG
>NZ_JBFHDY010000310.1:0-1158 GCF_041584495.1 Zhongshania sp. | reverse complement strand
GGTGCCATTGATGGTGAAGCTAACCGTGTCGCCAATGGCTGCATCGCCACCAACCGAACCAGTTACGTTAATTGTGCCGCCAGCCTCAACCGCATTCACAACGTCATCGGCAGTGATGCTGTCGACGCCAATTATTGCTGCCGCAGAGTTATCAACAGCGTGAGCTGACGTTGTTGTCGCCGTAAACGGATTCCCCGCGTTATCTGTACCGGCAACCGTCACGTCGAAGGAGGTGTCGGCGGCCAAATCAGCTCCCGCCACCGCAATGCTAAAGGTATTGTCGGCTTGCACAGTGCCGCTGTAATCAGTGCCATTGATGGTAAAACTAACTATGTCGCCAATGGCTGCATCGCCGCCAACCGACCCGGTCACATTGACCGTGCCGCCAGCTTCCAAAGCGTTAACGATGTCATCGGCAGTGATACTGTCGACAGTCACACTCGCTGCCGCTGTTGTATCAACTGTATAGGTAGACGTAGTCGTTGCCGCAAACGGATTACCGGCGTTATCTGTACCGGCAACCGTCACGTCGAAGGAGGTATCGGCAGCCAGATCAGCTCCCGACACCGCAATACTAAAGGTATTACCGGCTTGCACGGTGCCGCTGTAGTCAGTGCCATTAATAGTGAAACTAACCGTGTCGCCAACGGCGGCGTCACCGCCAACCGACCCGGTCACATTGACCGTGCCGCCAGCTTCCACAGCGTTAACGATGTCATCGGCGGTGATACTATCGACAGCCACACTCGCTGCCGCTGTTGAATCAACTGCATAGGTAGACGTAGTCGTTGCCGCAAACGGATTACCGGCGTTATCTGTACCAGCAACCGTCGCGTCGAAAGAGGTATCGGCAGCAAGATCAGCTCCCGCCACCGCAATACTAAAGGTATTACCGGCTTGCACGGTGCCGCTGTAGTCGGTGCCATTGATAGTAAAGCTAACCGTGTCACCAACCGCCGCGTCACCGCCAACCGAACCGGTCACATTGACCGTACCGCCAACTTCTGCAGCGTTAACGATGTCATCGGCAGTAATACTATCGACAGTAATAGACGCCGCTGCGGTGGTATCCACCGTATAGATGGATGTCGTCGTTGCAGTAAACGGATTGCCCGCGTTATCTGTACCAGCAACCGTCGCGTCAAAAGAGGTATCGGC
>NZ_JBFHDY010000309.1:0-1192 GCF_041584495.1 Zhongshania sp. | reverse complement strand
GTAAATAACCTGCTGTCCGCGCAGGCCCACGCGCTGAATCTCGGCATCCAGCTCAAGCTTGGTTGAGGTGGTCGTTGGGCCACTACAGAATAACAACAACGAGCAATTACCTGCCTGAACAAACTGCACGTCCGGATTGCGCTCGTAGTCTACGTAGGAGATATCCAGACCATATAAGCCGAAGGTAAAAGGATGATCAACACTGAAACTGTATTGATTTAGCGACTTGCCGTCCTCGGATTCTCCCCACGAGACGAAGGCGCGCTGATAGGCCGCAGAGAACTCTGTGCCCTCTTCGCTGCGGTGTTGCACGCCAACCAGGCCAAAATAGCGCCCTAGGTAACGACTGCCTTTGTTGTTCAGCTCTGCTATAAAATTTGTGCTTTGGTGGTCAGCCTTGGGCTGCGCATCCAGCACCATAGCGAGGCGCTGGTTTTCCAACAGCTCATAGCCCACCGCATAGTCCTGACCAATGCGCTCCGATTTCAGATTCGCCAGCACACGGGCAGTATCAAACTCTGCCAGCGTTGGATCGGTGTCGCCAACAAGCCCACTAAAATGCCCCGTCAGACGTTCGTCACCGCGCACTTCAGAAACCACTGACTGACTGACAATAACACCGACAATATCCTCCACTCGATAGTAGTGGAGCTGAACCCACAAATATCCCGCATTGTAGTAAACCCGCGCGAGATCTTTTACAACGTCTGACGGTGCTTTTGCATCTCTGATAACGGACAGTATGGCAGCTTGGTCCAGGAGCTCATTCCCAAAGACCCGAACCTCAACGTTGCCAAGTTTGCCGCCAACATAGCTGGCATTTTTCGTTTTTATTTCACTAATTAAAGCGCTGTCCGCCGCCAGTGGCGGGAGCGCTGGTGGCAAGTCTATCGCCATGAATATCCCCTAAATCGGTTCGGGTTCTTTACTTTCAAATGCAGCTGCTAGTTATTAGATTGCATCGTCACAGCTTCGCGAATGATCAATTCAGCGCGTCGGTTTTTGTATCGGCTTGCCTCACTATTATTGTCTGCGATTGGCATTTGCTCACCATAACCTCGAACAATCAGGCTCTGGCCATCGATCCCCTGAGCTACCAGAAAGTCATAAACTGCTCTAGCACGCGCTTCTGAAATGCGAGCGTTGAGCGCCTCATCTCCCAGTGCGTCCGCGTGGCCTGCAATTTCCACCC
>NZ_JBFHDY010000308.1:0-1198 GCF_041584495.1 Zhongshania sp. | reverse complement strand
CTTGGAATATTACGCCATACTCGCCCGGAACAATGCGCTGTATCTTGCCGTCGTTGCCGAACAAGTCTTGGAAATCACTCTGATTCCCAATATCGCTACCCCAAATCTCGGAATTGTTGAATCCAGACCATTGGACGCGATTGGGGTATTGCGTGCCGCCTATGTCCAGGTTCCCCAACACGACGAAATCACGCACAACCGCTATGTGATCGGCTTGTGGGGGCGAACCTGCCAAGTCAGCAAATAAAGCAGAAACACCCATATCATAAAACTGAGTGGGGGCTTCCAGCGATACGGCGATAACACGATCACCGAACTTGGTCATTTCCCATGAATCGACTGTATAGTTGCCCGCCTTGGACACGTTATTGAACGTGTTCGATGACAGCTTATAGAGCTTGGCACTGTCGCCCGCAAACACGTTTATCGTCCCGCTGGAATCAACAGCCGTCAGGCCGCGCAGAGCGGGGTTATCCAGCGCGTTCGTCTCAGTGTTGAGCGATGGCACGTATCTATACGATTGAGCCTGTGGGATAGCGTTCAGAAGCTCCGGAGCGTATTGCGATAACGCGGGCTGGTCTGGACGCCAAGGGGGAAACTTGATGGTCTTTATGTTCAAGGCGTAGGCCCACCGAAACGCTTCAGGTTGTTGCCTCTAAACCGTTCGCGGTTGGCGTTGCGGTTTAGCTTGGCCACCATATCCTGATACTCCCCGTCCCATTTTGCAGCCTGCTCATCGTCGCGCAAATAAGCAAAGCCATACGCCAGCGATTTTGATAGGTACAGGTTGAAATGGCCAGTCAACAAGCCATTTGAATCATTGGCCTCAGCTAGCTCATCATACTTACCAATGTACAGCATCTTTACATCTACTGGATTGGTAGCGCCCGGAGCCGGAGCAAAGTAGATGCTATTGCCCTCTACCGTATAGGCTTGAGGGGAGCCGGACATTGTGGCAACACGCGAACGGTGGAACACTTCTGGTGCCAAGTAATCCAAATCCCGCAAGCCGCTAGCCGCATCAACGTACAGGCTGCGAGCGCCCTTGAAGTCACTGGGCAGTGTGTCAACGCCCGAGGTTAGGGAGAACGTCTTTTGCTTCTCCATGCCCCTAACGCGAAGGTCTTTGCAAATATCTGACTCAGCCATTTGGATGAATCGCTTGATATTCGCTGGCATATCGTCGCGAGCCAGCCAG
>NZ_JBFHDY010000307.1:0-1201 GCF_041584495.1 Zhongshania sp. | reverse complement strand
CATTTTTTCGATTATAAAGGCAGGTTCAGTATACCATGTTGACAAATTTTCACGGAAAAATATGTCAAAAATAAACATTATAAAAACGTGGGGGTCGGAACAAACCGGGGCAGTGGATCAGACCCTCTGGTCAGACCCTATGACCCCCTACTCAGACATAGGCCATTACAGGCATTTGGCAGGTCCGGACCGGTCTGGGACCAGTCCTGAACCCTTCAATTACCTGTAATGGGGGCTTATCGAGGAGGTCATGGGACCCTGATGGAGGTCACCCAGACCATAAAAATGACATATTTATGTGTAAAAATCCATGAATTTTACTATAAAAACATCGATTTTTATAGTAAAATTGATGATTCTGTGTATAAACATAGGTCAATTTTATCCCAGCTTTAGTATATATTCATGATTTTTAACGATAATATTGACAAATTTATGATAAAAATGATGATTTTTACTGTAAAAACATCGATTTTTATCGTAAAAATGATGATTTTGACATGTAAATATCCTTCAGCTTTAGTACCCTAGCGATGAAAACATGTCATTTTTATGTAAAAATACCCTATTTTTATGTTAAAAATGGCATATTTATGTGTAATATTGAGTGTATGTACCTGAATGCTGACACTATATTGACAATGTTACCACAACATTATCAATATAGTATCGTAATAATGTAGAAATGTGGTCCAGATCTATGATCGATAGGCTCAGCTTTAGTACCCTAGCGATGAAAACATGTCATTTTTATGTAAAAATGTCGTATTTTTCATAAAAATGATGTATTTTAATGACAAAATTATGATATTTATCATTAAAATATTGATTATTGATACCTAGAATGTTGGCTTATGTTATAGACCCTATATTTACATGTACTGGACTATGTTTTATCCAGTATGTAACTATAGGTTAATATTAGCCCAGCATTAGTATGTTAACATGATGAAAATGATCTATTTGAACATAAAAGTGACCATACTTTTATGTTAAAATGATGGTCTGTCACTGTATGTACCTGAATGCTGATACTGTAAGATCAATGTTCCCGACATTAATCTTAGGATATCATCATCATAGTAAAAATATATGAAAAAATACATGAAAATATCGATATTTTCATGTATTTTTCATCATTTTCATGTAAAAATCAATGTTATCATCATGGTATACTGAATGTCGGGATATTGATGAAAAT
>NZ_JBFHDY010000306.1:0-1208 GCF_041584495.1 Zhongshania sp. | reverse complement strand
CCTCATTACAGTGAAATTCCCTTAGCTAAAATATGCATTTTTGATAAAAATGCTCAATTATTGATTTCATGTGTAATTATTGTTATTTTTATGCTCCTAAAATGATGAGGAAAGTAATAGAAGTATCATTTTAGGGATCATCATTAATGAGACCTTCTGAGGTCCAGATACATGATTTTCACCATGGAAAATCATGATACCACAAATGCACAATAGAAAAATGATATAAAAATATATATTTTTATACATTTTTAAATAAATATTTACATAAATAATTGTTATAAATTTTTATCTCAAAAAATCATTTTTGTGGATAAAAATTACCTCGATTTTGATGATTTTGGGGTCGAAAATGATCATTTTGGATCATCTGATCTCAGGATCTGATGTCATCTAGGGGCATACAAGTCAATTACGGGAAATATGCTCAAAATGAGTGTTTTTGGGTCATTTTTAGGGGTTTGGGGAAAATGAAAATAAGCCTGGATCATTGCCGCACATGAAAAATAATGTCATTTTTACATGAAAATTACTGGTTTCAACATAATCTACAGACCCAAAATGGGGTCATTTCTGGGGGTTTTCTGGTTATGATTACTGGATGGATGGATTCTAGGGATACACGTGAACTTGAGAACATGGGTAAAATAGCCTGATTTTGAGTGATTTTGGGATAATTATGGATCGGTTATTGAAAGTCTATGATTTGAGGTCTAAAATGAGGTCTAAAATGATGTCAAAATGTGATTAAAATGTCATGAAAATGAGATAAATGGATAGAAATATTGATCTAAAATGATTACTAATTACAATTATAGTTAAAATGACCATTAATACTGATAGCTATAAATAAAGAACAGGAATATGGATAAGCTATCATCCTCAGGGATGATTCTATGTATCATGAGGAATATCTATATATTATGGATATAGATTTCACATCATTTTCACATCAATTTTACATGAATTTTAGATGATTTTCATGAAAATGGAAAATGTAAAAATGTCAAAAGTTGTATTATTTTGTTACATACGATTTCATTAATTTCACTGCAATTTTAGACCACCCTCATTACAGTGAAATTCCCTTAGCTAAAATATGCATTTTTGATAAAAATGCTCAATTATTGATTTCATGTGTAATTATTGTTATTTTTATGCTCCTAAAATGATGAGGAAAGTAATAGAAGTATCATTTTAGGGATCAT
>NZ_JBFHDY010000305.1:0-1219 GCF_041584495.1 Zhongshania sp. | reverse complement strand
TCGGCGTAATACGCCCCCTCAACGATGGTTTTATAGTCGCCTTCCCAAATGTGGTTGTATTCTGGATTGGTTTCTAGGTCGCGCTGTCGCTGCCGCTCAAGGATTGCCGGGAATGCAGGATTATCACGCCAGTTAAGCTCGACCACCTTGTAAAGCGGGTCTTTGGTCTTGCGGAATCGCTTATCGGTGGCGCTGCCGTCAATCTCCGGGTTCCATGTGACCCAAAGCTCTGAGTCCTCGCCCCGGATGGTGGGGATTAGGGTTCGCCATGCCGATTCAGCAACGGGTTCTGCCTCGTCCACCCAGCAAAGCAGGATGCGAGACTTAGACTTGACGCTGTTGATATTGCGGTCAAGGCCACTGAACTTGTAAGAGACTCTGCCGCATGTGGTGCGAATGTACTTCTCGCCTATCTCGAAATGAGGGCGAAGCCAGTCCTCTTCCTCAATAGCCTGCTTGATCTCTTCAAGGGACGAATCATCCAGGCTGTTCATGTACTGCCGACAGCATAGGACTATGCCAGAGCGGCCTGTCTTGGCCCACTGGTACGCCTTTACAGCAGACATTTTGGCGAATGATCGGGTTTTGCCAGAGCCCCGCCCACCATAAGAGCCGCGAACGTCGGCCTCACCCTCGAATACTGGTATCAGCTTGGGGGGTAATTCAATCCTGGCTGTTGTCATTCAACGGCACCAGCTCGATACGTGTCACAAGTGGGGCATCGGGATTGCCGGAGATTTCGGCTTTCAGCTCAGAGGGCAGTACCTTGCCCAACAGCGTACAGAACGTGCGCGGGTCTTCCTGCGCCACCCTGACAAGGTAAGACTCGCCGCCCACCTCATCAAACGCGTTCATTATCGCGTCTTTGAGTGCCGCCGTAACTTTGTTGGGAGTGCCTTTCTTGCGGCCTCCACGGCGTTCTCCCGGCTTTGCTCCTCCACCCGGCATCAGTGGCTACCTCTGCCTACTTCAGTCACTACAGGGCCATACAGGCAATGCAAAGCCTTTTCCACTGCGTCCATGTCGTGCCCACTGGCGTACGCCTCGCGGGCCATAATGTTAAGCATAGTTTCAACGTCGCGAGCGGTAGCCACCTTTTGCTTATTTTCACTAAATCGCATATCAAGGCGTTCAAATAGCGGCCTCATCAACTGAGCGACAGTATCTGGGAAATTATTTATCACGCCGTAGTCTGTGATGTAGACATCTAGCTTCATAT
>NZ_JBFHDY010000304.1:0-1229 GCF_041584495.1 Zhongshania sp. | reverse complement strand
TGTTATGTGCTAACGACCACAAAGGATTTTAGATTATGAAAGGTTTTAGCGGGAAAACTTACGCATTAAAGGCTGGGGATACTGTGACCCACCCAAATTTTCACGGACTCAAAAACGTCGAGTTTGTGGTAACTGATTACGATATAGATTGTGGTGAAATCGTCAGGAATAACGGCGAAGGCGGAAGAGTGCTGAACTTAGATATTTGCGAGATTAGCAGCACATAACCCTTTTAATTTGCGGCTGCTGAAGCAGTCCGAAACATTTACCTGTTATGCGCTAGCGCGCAATGGAGAAACAAATTGGATATTTTAGACAAGAACCAAAAGACACTAAAGAAATTCGACACTGTTCATATTATTGGTGACTCGGGTTTGTGGATTATTGTTGGCTTTGATGGTGGTGATGTACTGCTGCAAAATATGCAAGGGCAGATTTTAACTCGGATGCCGCAAAACGTAGCTAAATTGAGCGCATAACCCCAAACAGCAGGGGCGACCGATAGGGAGTCCCAGCGCAGCGACTGGCTGTGATTGTTATGTGCCGATACGGAGTGAGATATGTTGACTGAAGATGAACGGGAAGCATTTGCAGGATTTGACGAAATGATGGCCGAGGATGAAAAGCGGTGGACGCCACCAATTTGCCACATGACGCCGATGTTTTTAGATGAGTCTGACGACGAGAATTGGTGGGAGTGTAAGCACTGCGGCCACACGAAAGCGATAGGCACATAACCCTTAATTTTGGCGAGAGAGCGCAGCGAACGTCGCGCAACAATTTGTTGTTAGCTGTGGAGGACTGACAGAATGAATAAGTACATTTTAGGTAAGCAAAAAACGCTGGCAGAATTATGCCAGAAGAAAGATGAGCAAATCGATTTCTTGTGGTCGTTGCTTGATGATATTTCGACTGCCGGTGATATGTTTAAGCCTGAGATAAACGGCTATTTTAAGTATGTAAATTACCGGTGCGACCAGAGAAGTAAAGTAGCAACAAGTGAGGATGGACACACCCTAAAGATTAAAGGGCTATATGACAGCTAACACCCTGAAACAAAGGCAGGCCCGATAACACGTTAAAAGGTGCCCGACAACGGAGAAACCAATGAGAATAATCCCCCTGATTCTAGTCCTTACAGGCTGCACCAGCCTAGATTCAATCGTAGAAGCCTGCCACTCCAAAGGGGGGCATGCGGTGGTTGTGGTCAATCCAGAGGTTACGGAGAT
>NZ_JBFHDY010000303.1:0-1234 GCF_041584495.1 Zhongshania sp. | reverse complement strand
TATTGCCGCGGGCGCGGTGATAATGCCAAATATGCTTAAAGAGGCGAGAATTAGTGACGGCGCTAATGTTATGTCTGATCCGCGCTCTTTGTTTGGTAAGCGCCTTAAAATTGCTAAAAAAGAGGGTGACACGTTTAAGCCTGAGGATATTGCCCCGGCGCCAGCCCGCAAAACCCTGGCACAAGCGATTCCCGAGGGACGGGTGCTTTACACCCTGATCCCCAATGCTGGCGGTATTCCGCACTCACAATTGACCGGTGGTGATCGCCTAGATGTACTGGTGACGGGCCGTGGTGGTGTAAGAACCGTGGCGAGGGATGTTCGCCTCATTGGGGTGATGGACGGCAGCGCAAAGTCACAGGCTGCGGCTGACGGCGGCCCGATTAGTATGTTGAAGCAAAAGCCCAAGAATAAGTCTGGAAGTAGAACCGGAGTGTCTTTGGTGGTTGCGGTCTACCCAGATGATGTTTACCCGCTTGCCAGCATTGGCAGCAATGATAAGGTGAGCTTGGTCCTGCACGGCAGCCGTGACCTGGCTGATGGCCAGCCGCTGCGAGTAAGGGCGGTGCCAACCCACCGGTCGGTGGAGGTGGTATCGGGTTTGAGTCGCAGCAAGGTGCATATCCGTCTATGATAACGACATAGGCGAGTTGAATGGCGCTGCGTGCTCCATTTTTGCGAACTATATAAGCACCTTAAGTGAATTAAGCTTCTGAAGCTGAGGAGAACATTCTGGAATGCATTGCAAAATGCGAAAAATCCGGTCAAATAGAAAAACAATTGCAAAATGCAAAAGTAATTCCCCTAAGCTTGTTGTTCGTATTCCCTTAACTTATTGAAATATATAAAGATAATATATTTTCAGACCGTTTTCTGAAGCTGGCACGTTGGCTGCAATACATACGGTAATAGGAAGGTTGATATGACTTCCACACCGCATACAGTAAATGTCAGGCTACAGAATCGGAGAAATACGATGAAACGCAAACTAACCGGCAGCGCAACAGCATCATTAGTACTGTTCTTTGCATCAAGCATGTTGGCATCAGTGCTGGGCCTTCGTCAGGTTGACAGGATGACCACCGAGCCAGGCTGGGTAGCGGGAGGCGATATTGCCGCGGGCGCGGTGATAATGCCAAATATGCTTAAAGAGGCGAGAATTAGTGACGGCGCTAATGTTATGTCTGATCCGCGCTCTTTGTTTGGTAAGCGCCTTAAAATTGCTAAAAAAGAG
>NZ_JBFHDY010000302.1:0-1236 GCF_041584495.1 Zhongshania sp. | reverse complement strand
TGCAACTGGGCTTTGTCACGGGGTGTGAGGGCAGACAGGCGGCCAGCGCGGAAAATACGGCCCCAGCGGGTGGTGCTTCCGTCAAGGGTTTCATAGCCGCCGAGATCGCGGATATTGGGGGCGCCTTCCAGATCGAGGCGGCGTTGGAATGTGATCTGCTCTTTTGCACTCATGGTAAGGGTCAGTCTCTGATTCAGGCCGATAGTTTACCTTGAGTGGATAAAAAAAGGGCAGCCCGAGGGCTGCCCTTACCAAATGGTCACCTTTTAGGGTTAGAAGTCGTAGCGTGCAGTGATGCCTGCAGTGCGGGGCTGGCTAACGCGGTAGCCTACACGTGCGGTGCCACCTCGCTCTGTATCGAGCGATTGTTGTGCAATTTCATTGGTTACATTGTTAATAAACAGCGCAAGGTCTATGGAGGCGGTGCGGCCGCCAATGCGGAGGTTAACTGTTTGATAATTATCCAGCTCTGAGTCGTAAACAATGGTATTTAGATTACTATTTCCCACTTGTCGGCGAGCATTGTTGGGAGGGTTAGTTAGGTCGATGTTGCCGGCGCTGGACAGCTGGTCTCCAATTTGGGTGTAGCGTGCACCAACGCTGTGGAATGAGCCGCTTACATAGCCTTCCCATGAGTCTGATATCTCGAAGTAGTAGGTGGATGCTAAAGCGATGGAGTAATCAGGGGCGGTCGGTAATTCGTTCCCATCCGAGAATCCACCAATTATTCCACCCGAGCTGTCGCGCAGATCACTGTCCAGTTCTGCATCGTTGTAGCTAGCAGCAATGCTAACTTCTAAGTTGGCGGAGGGTCGAACGCTGAGTTCCATCTCAACGCCTTGGCTGTGAGCGTCATCTACATTGAGAATAATTCTGGAAGAGCAGCTGTCAATGTTTTGTGTTACTTGCAAATCCTTTATTTCGCTGTAGAAAGCTGAAATATTAAAACTGCCGGCACCATTGAATATGGTCATTTTGCTACCCACTTCATAATTGATGATGGTTTCATCATCAAAGTCGGGGTTGCCGCTATATGTTGCCAAGTCTTGGGCATTGCAAAGAGGAGCGTTCAAGGGGTCGTTAATGCCTCCCAATCTAAAGCCTTTAGAGACTTGAGCGTTAAGCATAACATCGTCTGTTAAATCGTAGCGGGCGAGCAGCCGAGGCGAAACGCCACTACTGTCAGTTTCGCCATCGACACCAATGGTTTGAACTGCAAATATACCGTCGAAGGTC
>NZ_JBFHDY010000301.1:0-1239 GCF_041584495.1 Zhongshania sp. | reverse complement strand
GTTTCCGCTCCTCCTCAAGATTCAATTCCATTGCTCAACCCCTCCCACAAATATCTCACAGTAAACCATCATAAACACAATGGCACCGTATAGCACGTATCCCTCTATACCCATTTGTTATAAGCCCCCTACTTTTCATTCACTGGGATGACTAGGCGGCACCATCGGCAGTACCAGCAGACTAAACGCATCTCGTGCGCATTCACTACTGGTTCCATCCGGTGACGCGAGCAGGTGCTTAACTTCTCTGTTCGGGTCGGTTGCTCTGTTTTCGGGTCTGAGGGTTTTGACACGTTCGGGCCACTCTGCAATTTGGTTGTAAATGCGGGACATATCCCAGTGGTTGATGTTATCCATTGTCGCTATCCCCATAGTTATACAAAAACGACTTAACACGCGCCTTGTCATCCTGGCGGCACTCAGACGGCACGGTCTTGACCTTTCCGCCTCGGGCTAGATACTCCGCCACCTGCGCCTCGATTTGGGCACGGATGGGGTCTTTAACTTTTATTTCGGATTTGTGGATCATTAGAACATATCCTCCTGCGCTGTCTCATTGTTAAACCGCTCACAAGCGGCCTTATAATAGTCCTCGTCTAGCTCGCACCCAACAAAGTCGAACCCGCCATAATGGGCTGCTATGGCGCTAGAGCCGCTGCCGAGATGGGTATCAAGTATCCGGTCGCCTTCTTTGGCATAGTTGGCCAGCAGCCATTGGTAGAGCTTGACGGGTTTTTGGGTGGGGTGGATTCGGTGCTCTTTGTTTTTCATGTCGCCCTGTAGCATCCCCGCCCATTGAAAGCGAAACAAGCGAACGGCTGTCTTAAAGCTAGTCCAAGCTAACTCGCAATCTGCAAAATCACTCCCTCCATTGACCTTATCCCAGACAACCCAGCAGGGTGAATTACACATAAAAGGTATACCATCAATGAAGTGATTTGCACCCCAGATTATTTGATTTCTGCTTACTCGCTTTAGCTGGTCAAAGTAGTCAGAATCAGGCGCACAAAGGTCGCCCCCCGCAAATGGTTTGTAGTCTTTAGCCAAGGCCAGCTTGCCCCTGCTTTTGTTTGTTGCGCCGCTCTCCCCTATCCCATAAGGCGGATCAACAATAGCCAGATCAAACGCCTTATCCGGGAGCGACGCCATGTACTCCATGCAGTCTATGTTTAGAATTTCCACACTCACAACACCCCCTCCCCCGCAACATCACTCATCCAAGCCCGTGCGACAGTCCAG
>NZ_JBFHDY010000300.1:0-1277 GCF_041584495.1 Zhongshania sp. | reverse complement strand
ACCACAATAATATTGCTGCTGGGCAATAAACGGGACGTCTAACTGGCGCCGAGGCCCGAGGGTCTCGGCGTATTCTTTTAACGGTAAACCGGAACAGGCCTGCAAAAGCAGGCACAAGAGGAGGAGGGCTTTACTTCGCCGCATTAACAAACGGGAAGATGTCGGTAATGCCCAAGATATCGGTGATGAAGAATATGAGCACCAAAAGCGCTAACAGGCCAACCGCACCCGAGCCCGCTGGCAGTTCATCCATACGTTCGTGCAACATGGCTAGTTCGGTGGGGCTTAATGAATCGATACGGGCCTCAACATCGGCCGGTGACACACCTAATTCCACTAAGCGCGACCGCACATCTTCGCTGGCCAGCGCAGCCTTCATCTCAGCGCGTTCAGACTTTACTGAGTACTCCGCCACCATTTTATCGGTACTGATCACTGAGGCCGATGCGGTACTGGCGAGTAAACCAGTCCAAATCATAAAACCGCTCATTACCACGGCCGTGCTTCGCTTCGCTAATTTCGTTGTCATACAGCTCACTCCATTTGGCAAATTTTGGCCGCACCTCATACACAGATACGACTAGAGGTAATACTTAATCTAAAATTTAGCTGTTTCTGATTTACTGCTACCAGATTGACTCAACACCAGCTGGCCATTCTCAACGGGAATTGTCGCTCCCGGTTGGTGATCCATAATCACCGTATCGGTTTTACCCTCTAACTGGTAAGTCACTCTATAGCCGGTAATTTTCTGGTGGGGGTCTTGCACCGTATTACAGCGCTGCTCAGTTGTGGTGTACACGTCTTTTTGCTGCATATTTTTCTGCACTTTATTGCCCGCATAACCACCCGCTGCCGCGCCGGCAACAGTCGCCAACTTCTTGCCATTACCGCCGCCAACCTGCTTGCCAATAACCGCGCCCAATACGGCGCCAATCACTGTGCCCGTCACTTGGTTGCCATCTTTCACTTCAGCTTGGTGCTGAACCACTTCGTCATAGCACTCTTGACGGTCGGTGTAATAGGTTTCGGTAATGGCCTTGCTGTCGACAACCTCGGCAAACTGGGGCTTTTTACTTTCTACAATCGTGTTATAGCCCGCATAACTGCCCGCTGCCGTTACTGCCACTGCGCCAAATATGCCGCCTACCAATAAATTTGTGTTCATGCCTGTATCCTCAGCCATAAATTGCTTGTAATGCTATGACTGTAGTTGACGCAATGAGTGCCGCCAAATCATGGTTTAAGACTGTGCAGTATTCACACTTTGTGAATTT
>NZ_JBFHDY010000299.1:0-1284 GCF_041584495.1 Zhongshania sp. | reverse complement strand
GGCGCTTCTCGCAATAAACTTCGTTATGTTTGGCGTAGAAATTGTCGCCGGCATCTGGGCCCAATCAGCGGGCTTGATCGCGGATTCTTTGGACATGCTCGCTGACGCCAGTGTATACGGCGTGGCCTTGTATGCAGTGGGCCGAAGCGCGTCACTCAAGCTGACGGCAGCGCGCGCTACTGGCTGGCTGCAACTGGCCCTGGGTATTGGTGTCCTGATCGAAGTGATACGACGCTTTGCTTATGGCAGCGAACCGCAATCACTATTCATGATTGGCGTTGGGGTGATGGCATTGGCGGCCAACATTCTTTGTCTGTATCTCCTGGCCAGCAAAAAAGATAGCGGGGTGCATATGACCGCTACCTGGATTTGCTCGTCCAACGATGTGATCGCCAACGCGGGTGTTATCCTGGCGGGCATACTGGTTATGCTGACGCACTCCCCATACCCCGATCTGGTGATTGGACTGATAATCACAGTGGTTGTGTTGAATGGTTCCCGCCGGATACTGTCCCTCAAAGCGGGTTAGTAAATCCTTAAAGCAAAGGAGAGTGCGGAATGGCACGTTTTTCAAAGGCGATAGCACCCTTTATTGAACTGGAGTTAGAGCGTGCCAGGCAGGCTGAGGCACTTGGCGATGCAGTCACAAGTTTTCGTCATTTGGAAAATGCCCATGTACTGGGTCAGGAGTCCACCCGATGGCATGTTAAGGTGCATTGGTTGATGTTTCGCTGGGGTTTGCGCCAGAGAGATCACAGGGAAGTCGTGGGCCAAATCATTCGCATTATTGGCGCGGCCGCGCTCACCGCTATAAAAGGCGTGCCTATAGGCAATACAGGCGGCAGTAATATAAGCCCCGTTAAGCCTTTGCCGATTAAACCGGAACTCGAAGCGATTATTGCTAAGGCCAAAGCAGGAGGGTCGTGACCCTTTTTGGCTCGAACTCGGTATGACTGGCAGCCTTTTTGCTGCCAGTCATTTCCGATAGGCTAGTCGGTTTGATCTCGCCGGTGCACCCAACGATAAAGCACCGGCAATACAAATAAGGTCAACAAGGTCGACGAGATAATGCCGCCGATCACCACTGTTGCCAGTGGGCGTTGAACCTCGGCTCCGGTACCGGTATTCAAGGCCATCGGCACAAACCCCAGACTGGCAACCAGGGCGGTCATCAATACCGGGCGCAGCCGAATTAGCGCACCTTCAACGATGGCCTCACGCAAATCACCCGTCTCGTGCCAAAGGTCACGAATAAAGGCCAGCATCACCAAACCATTCAAGACT
>NZ_JBFHDY010000298.1:0-1300 GCF_041584495.1 Zhongshania sp. | reverse complement strand
CAGATTTAGCGGCGGGGTCTTTATTCAACTATACATGGAGACACGGGAGATGTATTTACAAGCGAGACGGCTTTTAAAGCTGGCGCTTAGTCCTGTGCTAATGCTGCTAAGCCTTTTTAGTACCGGCGCATGGGCCGAAGAAGGCGCGCGTTGGCAAACAAATATGACCCCAGGTATCACCGAGGTCGGTCATCAAATTTACGATTTGCATATGTGGGTTTTCTACGTCTGCGTCGCAACGGGCATTTTGGTATTTGGCGTGATGTTTTACTCGGTATTTGCTTACCGTAAAGACCGTCACCCTGAGCCAGCGACCTTCCACGAAAACACCAAGGTGGAAATCATTTGGACTATCGTACCGTTTTTGATCCTGTTGGTTATGGTGGTTCCGGCTACTAAGACCCTGATTGAAATCTACGACACTGATGATTCGGAGCTGGATATCCTGATCACTGGTTACCAGTGGAAATGGAAATACGAATACATCAATCCAGATGGCGACAACGTTAGCTTTTTTTCGAATTTGCTGACCGACGGTGCAGAAATTGCTAACACTGAAGAAAAGGGTTCTAACTACTTGTTAGAAGTCGACGAAGCAGTGGTTATTCCGGTCAACAAAAAAGTGCGCTTTTTGGTTACCGCTAACGACGTCCTACACGCGTGGTGGGTACCTGCTCTAGCTGTTAAGCGCGATGCGATTCCTGGCTTTATTAATGAAGCGTGGACAAAAGCCACTGAAACCGGTGTTTACCGTGGTCAGTGTGCCGAGCTCTGCGGCCGCAACCACGGTTTTATGCCGATTGTGGTAAACGTAGTTGAAGAGCCTGAATACAACGCTTGGTTGGCTGAAAAGCAAGCTGCCGCTGCAGAAATCAAAGAGCTGATGGCGAAAGATTTCAGCTTGGATGAGTTGGTTGCTCGCGGTAAGAATGTTTACACCAGCGGCTGTGCAGCTTGTCATGGCGCCAATGGCGAAGGTGGCGTAGGTAAGGCAATTGCAGGTAGCCCAATAGCAACTGGCTCTATGAAAGAGCATATGGAAGTTGTTGTTCACGGCGTGCCCGGCACTGCGATGCCTGCGTTTGGTAGTCAGCTTAACGAAGTTGATCTTGCTGCGGTTATCACTTACCAGCGCAACTCGTTTGGCAACAACATGGGTGACATGTTGCAGCCAGTTGACATTTACAAATTCAAGAAAGGTCAGTAGGGGGATACACCATGGGTGCTCATCACGGACCTGCTAAAGGTTTAACTCGGTGGTTATTTACCACCAACCACAAAGACATCGGTACGATGTATT
>NZ_JBFHDY010000297.1:0-1301 GCF_041584495.1 Zhongshania sp. | reverse complement strand
TGCTTGGCGCTAAAAACCTGCCCCCAAGTCCTCTTTATTACAGGCAGTCCGTGTTTCGTCCCGTCTATTACAATCCGCTTTCTTATCCGGCGGTGCTTGTCATAATATGGCTTTGTTCGCATCACCCCACCTCCTGCTGTTTGAGGGCTTGCACACCTAACGCCACAAGGACATCGCTTGTATGTTTTGACTTCAACCCAAACCTCGATGCTGCGGCCTGCATTTCGTGGTAAACATCGCCCTGATTGTTACCAAGGTGTGCGCCTTGCCGCTTGCGTATATAGTCGGTAAGCGCTGCATACTGGTTGTGCGTTTTGCGCAAAGCCTCCCGCGCCTGCTCTAGCTGCTCTTCTAGCTTTTTTATCTTGAGCGACTTAGCATCATCTTTGAGCAATAAACCAGTAATCGCCCGCTTAAGGTCGTCGTGTGAATTTCTGAAATTCTCTAGCTGCTCAAGGGTGGATACAAGTCGGCGCTGTGTTTCCATCTCCGCGTGTATGGGATCGTCGTAAGTTTTGACAAGATACTCCTGAAACCTTAACCGCTCCCGCTCCTCCTCCAAATTCAATACATCCACACCAACCCCTCCTTGTTGCAATCTATGTTTAAAATCTCGCCACCACTGGAAACAACCACCACCGGCCTATCGCACGGCTCTACAACTCTAGCCGTTCGCCCCTCGTGGCAACCCGATAAGGCAATTATAATAAATACTACTATTATTTTATACGCCATCATTAGACCCTTTAGTTATAAGAAGCGTCTCCCTTATCTCCCCGCATCTCGGACAGTACCAACAAACGAGCCGATTCTCGTGCGCATTCACTACTGGTTCCATCCGGTGACGCGAGCAGGTGCTTAACTTCTCTGTTCGGGTCGGTTGCTCTGTTTTCGGGTCTGAGGGTTTTGACACGTTCGGGCCACTCTGTTATCTGTTGGTAGATGTTGCTCATGTCTGCTTGCCAGATGTTCATTTTGAAACCTCCATAATTTTTTTATACAAGCCGGGGGAAACCATTATTAAATACTGCTCATCTCGCAATAATCGGCTTTCACAAACAGGCATATTGGACAATAACCTAGCAACATAATACTCTCGATCAATTCTCTCAGACTCGGCCTTTTCTGCTTGATCTATTAAAAGCTTAAAGTCTATTTCACTCATTCCCCGCCCTCCTCATACCGATACAAAAACGACTTAACACGCGCATTGTCATCCTGGCGGCACTCTGCGGGGACTGTTTTGACCTCCCCGCCCTTTTCAAGATACTCCGCAACCTGCGCCTCAATCTGGGCGCGCA
>NZ_JBFHDY010000296.1:0-1308 GCF_041584495.1 Zhongshania sp. | reverse complement strand
CGAGCTTAACTGGCGTGATAATCCTGCATTCCCGGCAATCCTTGAGCGGCAGCGACAGCGCGACCTAGAAACCAATCCAGAATACAACCACATTTGGGAAGGCGACTATAAAACCATCGTTGAGGGGGCGTATTACGCCGACCTGATAAGCGCAGCCCGGACAGCGGGGCGCATATGCTCAGTGCCTTACGACCCATCGTTGCCTGTCAATACATTCTGGGACTTGGGCATGAGCGACCAGAACACGATCTGGTTTCACCAGCAGGTGGGGCGTGAGCATAGGTTTATTGATTACTACGCCAATCATGGAGAAGGCTTCGCCCACTATGCCAAAGTGCTGAAGGAGATGCCCTATATCTACGGTACGCACTACCTACCCCATGATGCCGAGGTGAGGGAGCTGACCACGGGGAAACACCGCAAAGAGGTGCTAGAATCCCTCGGCATTAAGCCCGTAGAGGTTGTGGCGCGCATAGCTCATATCAACGAGGGCATAGAGATGACCCGCCAAGTGCTGCCAATGTGCTGGTTTGACGAGGAAAAGACCGCGCAGGGCGTGAAGTGTCTCGCGTCCTACCGCCAGGAATACGACGAGGCTAAAATGACGTTCAAGGCCCGCCCGCTCCACGACTGGGCAAGCCACGGCGCTGACGCCTTCCGCCAATTCGCCCAAGGCTATCGCGGCGCTAATACAGGATGGGGGCAACTGTCAAGCAAGAATAGTGGTAGGCGAGGCAAAAAGGCTGTATCATTTGGGGGTAAATCTGATTGGATTGTGTAGCTATGGTAATGGTATCCCCCCTAGCAAAGAACCCCGACCTGATAGCCATGCGCGTCAAGGAGATTGAGAAAAGGCAGGAGGCAGTAGAGGCTGAGCGGCTGGAGGCTGTTAGGGCGTCCGCCACTCGGGAATATGAGTCTGCCCCTACTGTAGCAGATATTGTTAAAATCCTGCTTGATTTGCCTCAAGACCTGCCAATCAAGGCGTTTTTGCAAGATGATTGGGAATACCTCAATGCGTCCTGCTTTCAAGTAGACGAGGACTATCATGGAAACCCGTACATAGCCCTAAAGTAGCCCAAACCCACAATGCCCAGCCGTGAGGCTCGCTAATGCCAAAGAAACAGAAAGGAATGACCGAGAGCGAACTTGTAGCGTTCCTTGGTCACAAGATACACCAAGCCATGAACGACGAGGACGGCGATCTCTCGGACGTTCGGCAGCAGTCGCTCAATTACTACCTCGGCAAAGCCTACGGCAACGAGCGCGACGGGTACAGCTCTTACGTATCCCGCGAGGTGCTAGAGG
>NZ_JBFHDY010000295.1:0-1336 GCF_041584495.1 Zhongshania sp. | reverse complement strand
TACCGCGCAAGTGGTGAATGTGTCGATTGTGGACGGCAAGATTAAAGTCCATAAAGTGGTGTGCGCGGTAGAGTGCGGCATGGCGATTAACCCTGACATTGTCACTATGCAGATGGAAAGTGGTATTGTGTTTGGCTTGACGGCCGCGCTTAAAGGCGAGATTACGGTAGAAGACGGTGCTGTTCAGCAGAGTAATGTCCATGATTACGAAATGCTCAGAATGAATGAGTCGCCTGATATTGAAATTTATCGCGTCGACAGCGCCAACGCGCCGACCGGTGTGGGCGAGCCCGGTGTGCCGCCCTTGGCACCGGCTTTAGCCAATGCGGTGTTCGCCGCCTCTGGTCAGCGTTTGCGGCAATTACCCCTGCGCTTAGGGTGAATTATTCAAGGCAGTGGCGAAGAGCTCATTGTCTTGGCTTGAGTAATAAATGGATGAATTATGAGCAGTGATTCGAAAACGGGAATTTCTTACCCTTTTGCCGATGTGCCAGAAAAAGGCCAGTGGCTGGAAGTCGCCAAAGGTGTTTACTGGCTGCAAATGTTGCTGCCGATGGCGCTGGATCACATTAACCTCTATGTGCTCGAGGATGACGCCGGTTGGTGGATAATTGATACCGGCATAAACCTTGGTGACACTCGCGAGCGCTGGGAGCTGCTACTCGCCGGACCAATGGCGGATAAGCCCGTGGTCGGTGTTATTTGTACTCATATGCACCCTGATCATATTGGTCAAGCGGGTTGGCTGTGTGAACATTTGCGCGTGCCCTTATATATGAGCTTTCGCGAGTATTATGCTGCGCGCACGTTTACGAGTATTGGCGGTGGCAGCTTTAGCTGGACTACTGAAGAGTATTATCGCCGCGCGGGAGTCGAGCGGGACTACTTACAGCAAATGGCCACCCGTTTTAAGGGATTTGGCTCCGTTGTTGAACCCCTGCCAACGGCGTATCGGTGTTTGGCCGAAGGTCAGGTATTGAATATTGGTGGTCGCGCCTGGCGGGTCATGACGGGAGCGGGGCACTCACCAGAGCATGTGTCCCTCTATTGTGCTGAAGATAAACTGATGTTGTCGGGAGATCAGATTATTCCCCGCATTACCTCAAATGTGAGCGTCATGCCCTTGGAGCCCGAAGCAAACCCATTGGCAGAATGGTTCGATGCGCTGCGGCGATTTCGCGCCGATCTCGACCCCGACACCTTAGTGATGCCTGCGCATAATGCGCCGTTTTACGGGGTTCACGCGCGTCTGGATTATTTGATTGCCCATCACGAAGGGCATTTGGAGGCTATTGAAAAAGCTTGCATTGAACCAAAAAAGGCGATCGAACTGTTC
>NZ_JBFHDY010000294.1:0-1340 GCF_041584495.1 Zhongshania sp. | reverse complement strand
GTCAAGCCAAACACAATACCACTTTCCATCTGCATAGTGACAATGTCAGGGTTAATCGCCATGCCGCACTCTACCGCGCACACCACTTTATGGACTTTAATCTTGCCGTCCACAATCGACACATTCACCACTTGCGCGGTAACCGTCGAAAACGACTCATGCACTGCTACGCCTTGAAACTGGCCAGCAGGTGGGTTCCCCCAATTGGCTTTAGACGCGGCCAACTCCAGCACCTTGCGACGCCGCGAGTCTTTGGCTAAATGTGCCAGGCGGAAAGCCACCGGGTCTTGCGCTGTGCGATGAGCCAGCTCGTCGATAAAGCTCTCCATAAAGAAGGCATTTTGGGAATGCCCCACTGAACGCCAATAACCGAGCGGAATTGTGGTCTTTTGCTCCACATAATCCGTGCGCATATAGGGAAATTCATAATCAGAATGTGCCAAACCCTCTGAGGCAGCGGGGTCAGTATCACTAGCAAGACCACCGATATTTTTGTGGAGCCCATTAGGAAGCCATTCTGGCAACAAGGTATTGGTAACGTATCGCACAAAGCTGCCAATAATACTCGGCGCAACAATCTTGGCCTGCATGCTGGTGACGGTCGCCTTATCAATCATTGCGCTCATGGCCACGGTGGAGTTCGGACGATAAAAATCGCCCCGCATATCGTCCTCGCGACTCCACACTACCCGCACTGGTTTGCCACTTAGCTGGGCAACTCGCGCCGCCTCCACCAAATAGTCGGGCATGATACGCCGGCCAAAACCGCCGCCGAGCATTTGATTGTAAATACGCACCTGCTCGCGCCTAAAGCCCGTAGCATCAGCGATTTCTGACATGGCGATATCGGGCGATTGATTACCCGTCCAAATTTCAACACCCGTCTTAGTGACCACGGCCAAGGCATTCATTGGCTCCATTGTCGCGTGGGCAAGATAAGGCACATCGTAAACGGCTTCAAACAACTCGCCCGTCGCGGCACTTGCTTCGCCTTTTTCTTCAACATTTTTGCCTTCTTCACTGCCGAGCAAACGATGTCGCTCGTCACGTAATTCTTTGCTGCTGACCCCGGCGAGAGGGCCTTTATCCCAAACCACATCAACCACGTTGGCCGCTTGGCGCGCCTGCCAATAGCTATTCGCCAGCACAGCAACTGCACCGTCTACCTCAAAAACCGACGCCACCCCCGATTTCGTCAACGCCTCACTTGCGTCAAAGCGCTTGACCCTACCACCAAACTGCGGGCAGCGCAGTAACACTGCGGTTAACGCCTCTGGGTATTGAACATCGATTCCGAAGTCAGACTTACCGGTCACTTTAGCCAAGGCATCTAAGCGCTG
>NZ_JBFHDY010000293.1:0-1372 GCF_041584495.1 Zhongshania sp. | reverse complement strand
TGCTGACTGACCAGAAACTTGTTGTTGCAGTCCAGACTGCCGGTATTGTAAGCCTTGTGAGTATTCAGGCCCTGGGTGAAGGCCGTCCAGAAAATCGGCATCAGCGGGCTGAAGCTGATTGGGTTGCCAAAATAGGCGCCGACGGATTCGTCACCGTGATCTTTGCGCAGCTGGCGAATTTTGGCGCCGATTTCGTCGAAAGCCTGCTGCCAGCTGATAGCCTCAAAACCCTTGTCGGATTTTTTCAGTGGCGTGGTGATGCGGTCAGGGGTGGTGCGCATTTTCTCGATGCTCAGCCCCTTGATGCAGGCAAAACCTTTAGAGGCCACGTGATCTTTATCCGGTTCGACGTGGGTGATCCGATTGTTGTCGACGGTTACCAGCAGGCCGCACTGATTTTCGCAAATGCGGCAAAACGTTGTTTTGGTCTCGGTCATTGTGCGGCCCTTCTTGGTTATTGTTGTTGGATGTACTGCTTCGCGAATTGCTCCATATCACGCAGCTTTTCGTCGAGCGTCATGGTGCTGGCCATACCGTTTTCGTCGCAGAAAGCTTCGCGGTAGAGCATAGTCACACCGAGTTCGCGGCAACGCTCCAGGTTGGCCTCACTGTTGTCGTATAGGCCAAGGGCGATTTCAAAACTCTCCCAGGGGAGTCCTGCCTGTTCGCGGAAGTGGCGCAGGGCCGGGATCAGTTTTTCGATATCGTCCATTTCGTGTTGCGCCCCGACCCAGCCGTCATTGCGCGCGGCTCGCTGCAGCGCCGCTTCGCTGAAACCGCCGATACAAATGGGCAGCGAGTGTTTCAAGCGTGGCGACATCTGCAGGGCAGGGAACTGGTAGTAGTCGCCCTGATAAGTAACGGATTCCCCCGTCCACAGTTGTTTCATCACAGCCAGCATTTCATCGGTGCGTTTGCCGCGGTCGTGAAAATTCTGACCAACCAGTTCAAACTCCGATTTCTGCCAGCCGATACCAGCGCCGAGAATCAGGCGGCCATCGCAGAGGTTGGCCGCGGTAGAGATAAGCTTGGCAGCGTGGAAGGGGTCACGTAGTGGCAGTACATAAAGGGTATTGAGGAATTTCAGTGTGGTGGTGACCTGCGACAGGGCCCCGATTTGAACCCAGGGCTCGGGCCAGTGGGTTTCCGGGTACCATCGGATCTGGCTGTTTTTACTGTAGTCGTAGTGTTCGTATTGTTCGGCGAAGGTAATCAGGTGTTCGCCGAGCGTGATGCCTTCAAAGCCCAGATCTTCGGCATGCCTGGCCAGGGTGGGGAGTTCTTCCATGTCGAGCATGGCGAGGCATTGCCAGAATTTCATAGGCTTTCCTTGTGCAGTGTTATTCCGTGAGTTGGCAGTCCAGAATCACCT
>NZ_JBFHDY010000292.1:0-1378 GCF_041584495.1 Zhongshania sp. | reverse complement strand
GTTTTAATAATTTACGTCAGTCTGCGCTAATGAAATGCGCGCAGGGCGTTACCAGCCTTGAAGAAGTTAACCGGGTTACCAAGGATTAGCGATGGCAACTGCAGCGAAAAATGATACTTTTGTATGGCAGGGTGTAGACAAGCAGGGTCGAAAGACTCGCGGCGAATTAAACGCCCCCTCTTCAGCCATTGTTAAAGCCCACTTACGCAAACAAGGCATTGCAGCTAAGAACGTTAAGAAAAAATCAAAACCATTATTTAGCAGTAAGAAGGCGATCAAGCCGGCCGATATTTCCATTTTCACTCGACAAATGGCAACCATGCTTAAAGCGGGCGTGCCCTTAGTCCAAAGCTTCGACATCGTTGCCGAGGGACTCGACAACCCTACCATGCAAGACTTAGTTAACGACATTAAAAATGAAGTTGCATCAGGTGGCGGCTTTGCCGCAGCCTGCGCTAAGCACCCCAAATATTTTGACGAACTCTTTTGCAGTCTAATCGAATCTGGCGAAGCATCCGGTACCCTTGAAATTATGCTCGATAGGGTTGCCACCTATAAAGAGAAAACCGAGGCACTTAAAGCGAAAATCAAGAAAGCCCTAACATATCCAATCGCGGTACTGGTGGTCGCGGCCATCGTTACTACAATTCTTTTAATAAAAGTCGTCCCGCAGTTTGCCTCTACGTTTGAGAGCTTCGGTTCTGACTTGCCTGCCTTCACCAAAATGGTCGTTAGCATGTCAGAATGGATGCAAGCGAATTGGTATATCTTATTAATCATTGTAATTGTAAGTACTGCCGCATTCAAAAAAGCACGGGAAAAATCCAAAAAATTCTCGGACTGGGTTGACAAAATGATGCTACGTATTCCTGCGATCGGAGACATAGTTTACAACTCGGTGATAGCAAGATTCTCTCGTACTTTAGCAACGACCTTTGGCGCCGGAGTACCGTTAGTTGATGCCCTTAATTCCGTTGCTGGCGCTGCAGGTAATGCTGTTTATTCAAAAGCTATCATCCAAATTCGCGATGATGTCACAACGGGACAAACGCTCTATTCGTCAATAAAATTTACCAACTTATTCCCCAGCATGCTTTTGCAAATGGTATCAATTGGCGAGGAATCCGGCTCGCTAGACGAAATGCTGGATAAAGTAGCAAATCATTATGAGGATGCCGTCGATAATGCCGTCGATACGCTAACGTCACTTTTAGAACCATTCATTATGTCCATACTCGGCGTACTCGTCGGCGGCCTAATGATCGCAATGTACCTCCCCATATTCATGCTTGGCTCCGCCATTTAACGGCGCGCCTCATCGCTTACACACGAGTATAGTTTATGTCGTTCTTCGAAGCCGCCGCGAACTACCCGCTGC
>NZ_JBFHDY010000291.1:0-1381 GCF_041584495.1 Zhongshania sp. | reverse complement strand
GGGCGGCAAAGTCGAGGAATAAGGCGAGATCCCCATGGCGAAATCCAGTCCATTATCAGCTGGAAGTCAATCCGGAGTAGGCGAGCTGATGGCTCGCCTTCGTTTTCTACTGCTGGCGATAATTGTTTATCGCATCGGTACTCATATTCCGGTGCCGGGCATTAATCCGGATCAACTCGCCGCGCTGTTTAATCAGAATCAGGGCACGGTACTTGGTTTGTTTAATATGTTCTCGGGCGGTGCCTTGGAGCGTATGAGTATATTGGCGCTGGGTATCATGCCGTATATTTCGGCATCGATTATAATGCAGCTGATGTCGGCGGTGAGTCCTCAGCTAGAAGCACTTAAGAAAGAAGGCGAGGCAGGTCGTCGGCAGATCAGTCAATACACCCGCTACTTAACGGTTATCCTTGCGCTGCTTCAAGCGGTAGGTATGACGGTTGGTTTGGCTAATCAAGGTCTGGCTTACAGCGCAGATTTTAGTTTCTATTTTGTTGCCGTGGTTTCACTGGTAACAGGTGCGATTTTCATGATGTGGCTTGGTGAGCAGTTAACCGAGCGTGGTGTTGGTAACGGCATCTCCATGTTGATTTTCGCCGGTATCGTTGCGGGCTTGCCCTCGGCGGTCGGGCAGTCTCTGGAGCAAGCGCGCCAAGGCGAGCTCAATGTATTAGTGCTGTTGGCGGTGTTGGTGCTGGCGGTAGCGGTGGTGTATTTGGTGGTCTTTATCGAGCGCGGTCAACGCCGTATTACGGTGAATTACGCCAAGCAGCAACGCGGTAATAAGATGTACCAGGCACAGTCTAGCCACTTGCCGATGAAGGTGAATATGGCGGGTGTTATACCGGCGATTTTCGCTAGCTCTATTCTGTTGTTCCCGGCGTCCATTGCGCAGTGGGTCGGTCAGAGCGGCGACGGCATGGAATGGCTGCAAGAGCTTGCTCTGGCAATCGGACCCGGTCAGCCCCTGAATATTATTATGTTTACGGCTTTGATCGTGTTTTTCTGCTTCTTTTATACGGCGTTGATGTTTAATCCCGATGAAGTCGCAGATAACTTAAAACGCTCAGGCGCATTTTTACCCGGGATTCGTCCTGGTAAGCAAACGGCTAATTACATCGATGGTGTATTAACCCGATTGACCATGTTCGGCTCTATGTATATTGCTGGCGTGTGTTTGTTACCGCAATTCTTGGTAGTGATGTGGAATGTGCCGTTTTATCTCGGTGGTACATCATTGCTGATCGTAGTGGTGGTAGTGATGGATTTCATGGCGCAGGTTCAATCGCACCTAATGTCTCATCAGTATGACTCGGTCTTGAAAAAGGCCAATTTGAAAAATTACGGCGGTGGTGTGCGCTAAGGCGCACCAACCTGATTG
>NZ_JBFHDY010000290.1:0-1386 GCF_041584495.1 Zhongshania sp. | reverse complement strand
GTGTTGGTTACCGTGCTAAGGCCACTGGTAATAGCATTAACTTGGTGTTGGGTTTTTCCCACCCGATTGATTACGCGTTACCAGAAGGCGTATCAGTCGATACCCCGACTCAGACAGAGATTGTCTTGAGTGGTACCGACAAGCAAATACTGGGTAAGGTAGCGGCCGAGATCCGCGCGTTCCGTCCACCAGAACCTTACAAAGGTAAGGGTGTTCGCTACGCAGACGAAAACGTCCGTCGTAAAGAAGCGAAGAAAAAGTAAAGGCTAGGTTATGAGCGATAAGAAAGTATCAAGATTACGTCGTGCCCGCCGTGCTCGCTTTAAAATGCGTGAGCTCCGCGCCGTACGTCTTAGCATTCACCGCACACCGCGTCATATGTATGCTCAGCTTATAGCTGCTACAGGTGATGTCGTGTTGGCGAGTGCCTCTACACTAGATAAAGAGTTGCGTGCTGGTGCGACTGGTAATGTTGCTGCAGCCGCTAGTGTGGGCAAGTTGATCGCCGGCCGCGCGAAAGCCGCAGGCGTGACAAAGGTCGCCTTTGACCGCAGTGGATTTAAATTCCACGGCCGTGTCAAGGCGCTGGCAGATGCTGCCCGTGAAGGTGGTTTGGAATTCTAAGGTTTTAGGCGATGGCGTATAACGATCAGAAAGACAAAGCGAACACTGAAGGCTTGCAAGAGAAGCTAGTGCAGGTTAACCGTGTTGCCAAGGTGGTGAAGGGAGGCCGTATATTCAGCTTCACTGCGCTAACTGTAGTTGGTGATGGCAATGGTAAAGTCGGCTTTGGCCGCGGCAAGGCGCGCGAAGTGCCGGTCGCTATCCAGAAGGCGATGGAAGCTGCCCGCCGTAATATGGTCCAGGTAGACGTAAAGGGTGATACCATCCAGTACGCTGTCAAAGGCCGTCACGGTGCCTCCAAGGTTTACATGCAGCCTGCATCTGAAGGTACTGGTGTTATTGCCGGTGGTGCAATGCGCTCGGTGCTTGAAATTGCCGGCATTCATAACGTACTGGCCAAGTGCTACGGCTCTACAAACCCGGTAAACGTGGTTCGTGCAACTGTTAAGGCATTGGTAAGCGTTTCTTCACCAGAAGAGGTCGCAACTAAACGCGGCAAGACTGTTGAAGAGATCTTGGGCTAAGAAATAGGCAGGATTTGCAATGAGCAAGATTAAAGTCACACTAGTTCGTTCTGTTACAGGACGGCTAAAATCGCACAAGGCCTGCGTCGCTGGTCTTGGCTTGCGTCGTATTCGCCACACTGTTGAAGTGGAAGACACTCCATCAGTGCGCGGTATGATCAATAAGGTCAACTATTTAGTACGTGTTGAGGGATAAGTGATGAGCGATATGCGTTTAAACACGCTGAGCCCGGCTCCC
>NZ_JBFHDY010000289.1:0-1393 GCF_041584495.1 Zhongshania sp. | reverse complement strand
TCCCTATCTCAGTCTCAATTATCACCCTAAATGTGAAAACTGGTGTCGTGACAGCGGGCACGATACGCGGTATGCGTTTGACAGTACAAACTTCGATCCCGATGACCTTGCGCAGGTGGGGGGCGAAATCTTGGGGGGCAGCTATCGCCAGCCGACACTGCCAATAGCAGCGGCGCGCGATGAGGCATTAAAGAACTGGGAGGCGCTGTGACAATACCTGAATTTTCAGTCATTGTTCCGCTCTATAACAAAGCTGCCCACATCGTGGACACGCTTAACTCTGTTCGCGCGCAGACACTGCCGCCCAAAGAAGTGATTGTGGTTGACGATGGTTCGACTGATCAGGGAGCGGACCGTGTTGAGACTTTGATTCAGGAGGGTTTTCCAGGATTAAAGTTGATCCGGCAGGTTAACGGCGGTGTCTCGGTTGCGCGCAATACTGGCATTGCCGCCAGTTCAAGCGATTACGTTGCCTTTCTGGATGGTGATGACCTTTGGTTGCCCGAACTTCTGGCCGAAATGGCCCAGTTGATCAAGGATTTTCCCGAGGCAGGTGGCTTTTCAACGGCCTTTGCACATTTCACTCCAGCGGGTAGCATCACGCCTATTCAGCCGCACTTTCCAGCCCGCTACCAAAAGCAGACGCGTTTTCTATACGACTACTTTGAAGCCGCAGCGAGCGGGGAACTGCCTGCGATGACATCGGCAACCTGCATACCCAAGCGGGTGTTGGATGAAGTAGGGGGGTTTCCGCCAAGGGAAAAAATTGGTGAGGATCAGGATGTCTGGATTCGCGTGGGGCAGCGGTATTCCTTTGCCTACAGCCGCCGTGTTTGCATGCATTATCTAATTGAGGCTGAAAATAGAGCTTCCGTTATGCACGTTCCGGAATGCGAATGTCCTTTCAGTTTGCGTTTGAAAAACTATGCCGAATCATCCGGTGATCCACGTCGGGAGCTTATGCTCAAGTTGACGGCCAACCATCTTCTGCATTTGGCTCAATTGAATATCAGGGCCCGAAAGTTTCCTGTAGCTCGACGTCTGTTAGCTGAACAGAGAACCTGGATGCTACCGCTAAGACGAATCAAATGGGAGGTGGCTTTCTGGTTTGCTCGGTGTGGCTTGATGTTTCGTCGTTCGGCGTAGCGCTAAGCTGTTGCTCGTAACATCAGGTAGCTGCAGGTGAGTGTCACTGCAGCTACCGAAGGGTTTCTTTTCTTGTCTAATAGCGTTTTGCCGCCTGTGCTGTTATCGAGCGGGCCGAAATCACATCGACAAAATAGCGATTGGCCAGATCGAGGATAAAGGCGAACCACAAAATGATACCGAGAAACTTGCTTCCGTCCTCAATCAGAAGAATGGCAGGCATTGATTCGCTTGACAGCATATCGGC
>NZ_JBFHDY010000288.1:0-1397 GCF_041584495.1 Zhongshania sp. | reverse complement strand
CGAGTGTTTTGGCGATTTTACGGAAATTGGCGGGGCTGAGCAGAACACTTGACTGATACGATAAGGGTTCAATAGTCGCCTGGGCATCGCCTTTGATACTAATGGTTTCGTCGCCAATGCTTGTTGTGAAAACCGTGCCGGTGCTGTTGATCTTATTTAAGGCGGAATCGATGCTAAGAGTAGAGGCCAGCGTGACTTGAGTATTGATGACGGGTTGTTTGGGTGCGCTATAGCTGAGTTCAGATTGCAGGCGCAGCAGGCCCGGCTCGCCACCCGGTTGAATTGTGCCGGTCAAATCTAAAGATTTCAGCTTTAGCTCGGTGCCGTCTTTGGCGCTGTATTGTAGGCTGGTGTCCTGCACATCGAGATTGCTTAACGACCAAACGAGTGCATCTTTCATATTTGCGGTGGCGGTGAGTTTAAGGCGAGTTTTCGCCGAGAGCTTGGCTTGGGCATTGCTGTGTTCAGCGCTTAGGCGAATATCGCCATCATTCACTACGAAGTTATCGAGAGTGTCGTTGATCTGTAGTTTGGCATTGAGCTCAATGTCGGCGGCGAGATTTTGCTGAGCGTCTTTGAAGCTAACTTCACTACTGAGTCGCAGTGGAAACTCAGTGTTATTCAATTGAATGTTCTCGCCACTTAGGCTGAGATTCTTAAGGAGAATATCCTGTCCGGTTTGCGCGTTAACATAATGCACAGTGCTGTTGTCGAGCTGCAGTTTTTGAATGCCAAGGTCTTGCTTGGCGCTGCTTTGCCCGCTGGGTGTGGTTTCGGTTGTTTTTGTTTGGTTGCCTATTTTACTCCAATTGCCGGCGCCGTTTTTGTCGACGACTAAATTAGCATTTAGGCCGCTGAGTTTTACGCCTTGAATGACTAACTGCTTTTGCAATAAAGGTTTGAGTGCCACCGCGAGCTGGGCTTGCGTAAAGCGCAGGAGCTCAGCGCTGGCTGTGTCTGGTGACGCTGGGGTCGCTAGGCTAGCCTCGCCCACGGCAATTTGAATATTAGGGAATATCTGCCACGACAAATCACCGTCTAAGTGGAGGATGAGGCCCTGGTCTGCGGCCAATTTTTCAATTTCGTCTTTAAAGGTATTTGGATCTATCCAAAAGACGAGCGCGGCGAGGGCGCTGCCCGCTAATATCACCACACTGAGTAAACCAATAAGGGTGTATTTTAATGCGGTGGGCATACGTCTCTCCGTGATGTTTTATTGTGGCGTGCTAAGTAGCGAGAAACACGCTAATGAATTTATTGGACAGGCCAGCCCAGATAAGTTCTATGTAGAAAATTCATCTTAGCCCAGTATAGTCAAATTCGAGCAAAGCCTGTGCCATTGATGCTAGCTCACCGTCATTTTACGCAAGAATCGGGTGGTAGGATGTCGAGTCCAT
>NZ_JBFHDY010000287.1:0-1399 GCF_041584495.1 Zhongshania sp. | reverse complement strand
TTTGCCCGTAAAAATGATCTGGTGTTTATGGATATTCACGTAGATCCCCACGAGCACGTATACCCAATGCATGTCGCTCCTAATGGCAGCATGCGTGATATGTGGCTGAGCAAAACGGAGCGGACATGATGCGACACATAATTTCGGTATTGTTGGAAAATGAGCCGGGTGCCCTGTCGCGGGTAGTGGGTTTGTTTTCCCAGCGTGGTTACAACATTGAGACCCTCAATGTTGCGCCCACAGAAGACCCAACCCTATCGCGGTTAACCTTAACCACAATAGGGGACGACCACAAAATTGAACAGATCACCAAACACCTCAATCGCCTAATTGATGTCGTTAAATTGGTCGACCTGTCTGAAGGTGCCCACATTGAGCGTGAACTGATGTTAGTCAAAGTGCGTGCCACTGGCGCCCAGCGCGCTGAAATTAAACGCTGTACCGATATTTTTCGTGGCCAGATCGTCGACGTCGGTCCCAGCGTGTACACCATTCAGGTGACCGGCGCGGCTGATAAACTCGATTCCTTCCTAGAAGCCGTTGGCGAAGCGGCGATCATGGAAGTGGTGCGCAGCGGTGTCTCCGGTATTGCTCGCGGTGAGAAAATATTGAGTTTGTAAAAAGGCTTGAGTGATTGCTGAGGCGCCTTCGGGCGCCTTTTTTTGTGGCTGGCGTTTAGGTGTAACGGATCAATGTAATGACCTGCCTGTGGATGCGGGGGTGGGGGTAATAGGCTGTCACTGAGTTTTGCACATCCCCGAGCCCGCAAGGTATAGCGCTACTGGAGTATAGAGCGAGTAGTAGACGGTTAAGCCAGTGCTTTTATCGCTACGTTTTTTAAGCCCTTCTTCTGGTATTAATTTTAGGGTGCGCAAGCGTTATGAATTCAACTTCTGCGAAGTGCCAGTCTAAAGCGGCATTCGCTGTGCGCCCTCGATACCTGATCGAGTGCGGGTATGATCTTTCAGAGCGCCGAGCTAGATTTTTGCCTCCTTGGTCAGCGTTGGATTATCTGAGCCTTACATTTACAGTGGCCTTATCCAAGTACCCCCGTTTATACCCCCGATAAGTACCGGAACGCAATAGATACCCCCAGAACCCTGTAGACCATCCGGGCACAAAAAACCCCAGATTTACTGGGGTTTCAGGCCTTCCTCGGTATCCCTTGGAAGAATTTTTGGTGGAGCCGGCGGGAATTGAACCCGCGTCCGCCAGTCCGCTGCTTATGGCTCTTCACATGCTTGGTTTCCGTCAATTAATTTAGCTGCATACAGCCCGACGGGCAGGACGTAATTAGCGATTCTGATTAAGTGTTTCGCGGCTCGGTCTCAGACATACCTTACTCGCTAGCTTGTTCTATATGACAGTCGCGTCCCATTTACAAGCATCTGGTAGCGAC
>NZ_JBFHDY010000286.1:0-1403 GCF_041584495.1 Zhongshania sp. | reverse complement strand
ACAAACAATCAAGGGGTGAGTGATGGACGGTCTCAAAGACTTCACGTTCGGAATTATTGCGGGAATGTTGGTGATGGGTTTGGCTCTATTTGAGAGTGTGTATGATTCAGGCGCAATCGCCGCCCACAAAGGCGAGATAGTTTGTGTCAACATCCCGTTCAAAGAAGATAGATGGGAGTGCGGTGAGCCATGAAATACTCAGACAAAGGCCAGCCGCTTGCGGGACAGCCTTTGTCGCCCTGCCAACTTGACGTGCTATTCCTGATTGGCCAAGGGTACAGCAACAAAGAAGCTGCCAGAGCACTGGATAAGTCAATGCGCACGGTGGATACGCAGCTACAGATAATACTGGCCAAGCTGGAAGCAGAGAATAGAACAAACGCCGTGTACATCGCGGCAAAGAGGGGGTTGATATGATCGTCTACCAAGACAGAGCATTCTGCACAGCCAAAGAGTGCAAGCATTACGACGAATGCCCGCTAGTGGCCACGGATAAGGTCAGGGAGGAGGCTGAGAAGGCTGGCTTGCCGATTAGCTGTGTAGAGAGTTTTCGGTGTTTTGATAGGAGGGATGGGGATGAGTGAGGCGAAGTTTACTAAGGGGCCGTGGGAGGTTGACCCATTGGGGTCGGATTGGTTGGGCAGTGTTTTTACGCACGACGGCAGCATTCAGGTAGCTCAAGCCCAACAAGTGAAGCCGTATTGTTTGGATATTAAGCAGGAAGAGAGGCAGGCCAACGCCCACCTAATCGCCGCAGCGCCTGAGCTTTACGCGATGTTGGCTGAAATCGTCGATGATGGAGAAATCAGCCTTCACCAGATTGTGAGGGCTGAAAAAGCACTAGCCAAAGCAAGGGGTGAGGTATGAGCAATAAAAGCGACTTTCCAGCATTTCCTACACAGTCAAATGGCGGCGATATTTACGGTGGCGTGACCGTTCGCGAACACTTCGCCGCTATGGCGATGCAGGGGCTTTGCTCAAATATGGATAGGGTAGTTGCCACTGCCGAGCATGATGGGAGGCCAGAAGATGTAGATGAGTATTTGGCCGTGTTGTCTGTAGCGTTCGCAGACGCCTTGCTAGCGGAGCTTGAGAAATGAAATACAAACTAACCTACAGCCGCGAAGTGGGCGAAAACCTCAAATTCAAGTCAGTTGTCGTGTGGGGGCGAAATCTTACCACCGTATTGCACGATGCCGAGCGTACTGGGTGGGCTGCGAAAGGCTGGACTTTCCTGGGTGTAGAGCAATGCTAACAGACAAAAAAGTAACACGCGCCAGAATCAACGCCGAAAACTGGACGTACCAGCAGTGGGCAGACCTGTACGGCGAGAAGTACAACACGATGTACCACGCCATCACTGGGCGGACGTTTAAACATCTTGAGGTCGAGCCGCGCAGATT
>NZ_JBFHDY010000285.1:0-1421 GCF_041584495.1 Zhongshania sp. | reverse complement strand
TCGAGCCAGCCGCAACGATTATGGTCATAGTCTACCTTCCCACACGCGCAGTTTCTTGTACTCATTGCTGTTGAGCTTTGCGGCCAAAAATCGTTGGCGCGTTGGGCCATCAGCTTGAATCATGTTGATGCCGTGGAGCTTTTTGAACTCCTTATTCCACGTCTCATAGAGAACCATTGGAATCTGGCCAGCAACGCGGCCAACAGCCTTGGGATTGAATGACATCGCTTTCATCTCAGCGATGTTATCCAATATAGGCTGCGCGTCTTGCGTGGCCTTTATGTCGAGATGGCGACCGTCAAAGGTATACTCGGTCTTAATGCCAGATTCAGCATCAAACTCTATATCCTTATCAACGTCACTCATCCCCGCACAACCTCGCCATTCATCAGCTTGCAATTAGCCTCAAGCGGGGTCACTTCAATCATATCTGTGGTTGCTGCATTTTTCGCAACGTCTGCCGGAACTTCGCAAACATCGCCGGGGCGCAACTTGCCCAAACGTCCAGCGACGATATTCACGCCACCAGTAATAAACTTGCCGCCCATAGACTTGATTTTGATGTTAACAGTCTCAGCCTTTGGCTTCGGGCCGGGTTTCTTGCGCTCAGTGGATTGCTCAGTTGCTTGATCCATTTCAATCTCCAAAAAGGATAAAAGGGGGCCGAAGCCCCGCTTAATTAGGCAGTCATTGCCACATCGTCAACGTCGGCCACGATACCGGAAGCCGCCTCGTTCTTAGAACAGAGTGCGTAGTCAACCAGAATGTGACGCTTCTCGCTGTCGCCAGTCTTCGCGATAACTTCAGTTTTGAAGCCGTCGAGGTAGGACACTTCCCAGTACTCCATATCCAGTACGAACACATCACGCGAACGCTGGAAGCGGTTGGGAACAATGTCCAGCACGCCGAAGTCCGACACGTACACATCAACAGCGCCAATGGCAGTTACGCCGCTGCGCTTGTTCGCACCGTGATCCTGGTAAGGGGTCGCGATACGGGCAGAGGTGCCAAACATGTACTGACTGAAACGCTGTTTGATGGTCGGGTGGAGCATGATAACGCTCGGATCACCACCTTCAACGTAAATGTCACCGATAATGCCCAGCAGAGTTGCCTCAGACAGAGCGCGCAGGGTGCCGTCAGTCGCCGCAGTAGTGGGCTGGCCGTAGGTAGTGTTGGACAGAGCAGGGTCTGCACCAGTAGCGCCACGGTCGGTGTTGGTTTTCAGCCACGAAGTCAGGTCAGCAGTGGTCGGGGCAGTGGTAGCATTACCGGCTGCGGCGACTTGGTTTGCACCTGTCAGGATGGCTTCAACGTCACGTTTCAGCTCTTTGCCTTTCTTGGCGATTTGGTAAGCCAGCTCAGAGCGACGGCCCGCCTTGTTCACCTTGTTGGCGCGGCGAGAAACAACGATTTGTTTC
>NZ_JBFHDY010000284.1:0-1421 GCF_041584495.1 Zhongshania sp. | reverse complement strand
TCCATATGAGTACAGCAAACGCATTCAGCAAGGTATTATCAAATATATCCAAATTACTGATCTATTGACCCAAAATTTTGCACTTTTATATCAGCGGTTTCTTTATATACTGGCTTCATTGATTTAGCTGAGGCAAAGGAGAGGCCATGCCAGCCAAGAATACCGCAAGCCGTTACGGTTGGCTTAGCATCGCTTTGCATTGGAGTATGGCGCTTGCGGTTATCGGCATGTTTGGCCTTGGGGTGTGGATGCGTGACTTGTCGTATTACGACCCGTGGTACAAAGATGGCCCAGCCATCCATAAAAGTGTCGGTATATTGTTGTTCTGCTTACTCATCATTCGGGTGGTTTGGCGCAACCTTAATATTCGCCCTGACGATGATCCCGCCCTTAAGGTCTGGGAGCGAGTAACTGCTCATCTCACGCATATTGGGCTGTACGGTTTGATGTTTGCCCTGATGATTGCGGGCTACTTTATATCGACCGCGGATGGTCGCGCGATTGAGGTATTTAACTGGGTCAGCGTGCCGGCCACAATTTATGATCTGCCTGAGCAGGAAGATATTGCCGGCGAGATCCATGAGATATTGGCGTGGATACTAATCGCACTGGCGAGTGTTCATGCGCTCGCCGCCTTAAAACACCATTTTATTAACCGCGACACGACCTTGCTTAAAATGCTAGGCCGCGACGCAATGTCAGCAAGCAATCACGCTATTAACAAAAAGGAAGCCGAACAATGAAACGTCTACTCGCGATTGGATTTACCGCCTTATTGAGTTTTAGTGGCGCGCTTCATGCCACCGAATACAAAATTGACACCGCTGGTGCACATGCGTTTATTAATTTTAAAATTAAGCACTTGGGCTACAGCTGGCTGTATGGTCGCTTTAATGAGTTTGAGGGTAGATTTAATTACGACCCCGCCAAGCCAGATGCTTCGTCAGTTGATGTCACTATTAAAACTGCCAGCGTCGACAGCAATCACGCTGAGCGTGACAAGCATTTGCGCGGCAAAGATTTTCTTGCGGTAGACAAATACCCGACTGCGACCTTTAAAAGCACGAGTTTTAAGGCCTTAGGTGACGGTAAAGCGGAGCTAAAAGGCACCTTAACCCTGCATGGCGTCAGCAAGCCGGTAACGATTGCGGTCAGCGAGATTGGTGGCGGCAAAGACCCTTGGGGCGGCTACCGTCAGGGCTTTCACGGCACTACTGAAATTGCTTTGAAGGACTTTGGCATTGATTTTGATCTCGGCCCAGCCTCACAAATTGTCGAGTTGACTTTGGATGTCGAAGGTATTGCGCAATCCATGATGTAATCCAGTTGAACTTTTCGAGCGTAGAACGACTCGAAGATTAGGAATTAAGCTCACTCAGTCTCAAAATTTTAGGCCGCTACCTTTAGCGGCTTTTTTTTGT
>NZ_JBFHDY010000283.1:0-1429 GCF_041584495.1 Zhongshania sp. | reverse complement strand
CCGTCCTATCACATTACAGAACATTGGCAATTTTTGATGAAATACATCACTGCGCTGGAGATAACCTAGGCAACACTAATGTCTGGGGGCAAAAAATCATTCAACATATACAAGGTAAAGCTGATTATACGCTTGCGTTAACTGGGACACCGTGGCGCTCCGACAAAATACCCATCGCGCTCTCAAGTTATTGCGTAGATGGCATTATACAGTGTGGTTACAGCTACGGATTAGAGCGAGCAATTCAGGATGGCGTATGCAGGACACCGAAGATCATTGCCGTAGACAATGAAGACATTACATTACTATCCGGTGACGAGAGCGAGCGCTATAGTTCATTCGCGGAGGTCCTCAAACAATCAAAATGCACGTATCAGCAGCTGTTAGACAGCGATGATTTGATTGCTTACATGGTTAAGGTAACTGCAAAAAAGCTTAAACAGTTAAGGCGAAAGCAATCCAACGCCGGTGCTTTAGTTGTCGCGGCTACTGTTGATCACGCTATTAAAATAGCAGAAATTATAGAGTGTGAAACGGGTGATTCCGCCCGTGTGGTAACGTATTTACACGAGGATGCACAAGAAGCCATTCGAGATTTTCGAGAGGATAATGATAAGTGGATAGTCTCGGTCGGTATGATTAGCGAAGGCACCGACATACCGCGACTAAAAGTGTGCTGTCACCTTACTCGGGTTAAAACCGAGTTGTATTTCAGGCAAATTTTAGGCCGTATATTACGCTCTACGGGTATTGAAAATGATGAAGGCTTTCTTTTCATGCCTGCCGAACCAAATCTAGTCGAATACGCCGAACGAATCGTTGAAGATATACCCAACGCGAATACCGTTGCCATTGAACAGATGCCCGGAAATATCACCACAAGCGATAACTCAACTCAAGTGCCGACGCTACCCGAGATTGAGAACGGCCCTAAGCCAATTGTAAACGTCAATTTTTCTACCGAGCTATTTTATGCCGATAATGGGGTTGATCTTTCAGCTTTGAATACACCAACGCTTGCTGAAACATATGATACGACGTTCGGCTTATTCGGACGATTTAGGCAGGAAATATTAAATTTTTCGATACAGGATATTTCTGATAACCGTCAATAGAAGTGAACACCAATTCGCCACCGCTGAACACTAACTAAACGCGGCTCTAGAAAATATTTGAAATCACAGAGTGTGCGCCCCAATAATGGGACAGGCGGGAAATATTGGTTGAAGTAACAATGTATGGTATCTCGCCCGAGTCACTGCGACCCGCAGAATTTTCCGGCTACGCGTAAAGGGGGCGGTATCTCCCCACCATACAAAAGAAGATTCTAACGCAACTCCATTGTGACGAGCTTCTCGTACGACAATTACCCCATCAAACTGCTTGCCTTTAGACTTGTGTATGGTCATCACTTGGATACCTGCAGGAT
>NZ_JBFHDY010000282.1:0-1444 GCF_041584495.1 Zhongshania sp. | reverse complement strand
TCTTCTGACCACGACTATGGTTGTTGGCATGATCGTAGGCCTTGTCTCAATGCGCGATTCAGTTAACGCCGAAATGGAAGATGTGGCTGAAGCGATTGGCGCCCTGGATCAAAGCTACGCCTTTGACGGTATCAAGAACAACCAGAACACTGCGGTTATCGCTGGTTCAGGCTTTGATGACGCAGTTGACACTTTGGCTGGCGACGACACTGGCTTTACCTTCACTATCGACAATGACGAAGGCCCAACAGGCAATACTGCTGATACTCAGGCGTCTAGCGCCGGTCTGCAGACTTCACCTTTGTAAGGTTAAGTCCTTAAGTACCTTGGCCTTAGCGCTAGGGTTCCAATCAAAAGCGATGCAGCCTCTGGCTGCATCGCTTTTTTGCTATTGGCGTAGAGAAACTGATTAGGGTGATTCATCGCTGAATTAAGCTGGGCGGCTATGGCTAGCATGTGGCTATTGTCGCAACCCTTCGAGATAAATACCCAGTACTAGCGATCAAAACATATCGGTTTATCAGCCACGTCTGGCAATGGGTATTCGGTAGGATCAGCCGGCACCGCTCAAAACCACATAAACTGCTTTGCATAATGCAAATCACCTTGCTTTAGGCGCTAATTCATCTTGATAGTTGGCCTAGAGGCCCCCATTTATTTTCTATTTAGCGTGTAATAAGTGTTTGTTTTATAACAATAATTAATAATTTTTTAGTGTTTGTGCAAGTCTGGCACGTCACCTGCAATCTACTAATCAGAAATTCAGAAATGGTCTGGTTGAGATCAGCGAATTTCGCCAAACCATGAAATTAATGATTAACAAACTTAAAACATTTAAAGGTGAATATTATGAAGATTCAAAGCAAATCAAGCATCCGTAACAAGAAGCAGGGCGGTTTTATTATGACCACTGAGTTGGTTCTTCTGACCACGACTATGGTTGTTGGCATGATCGTAGGCCTAGTATCAATGCGCGATTCAGTTAACGCCGAAATGGAAGATGTGGCTGAAGCGATTGGCGCCCTAGATCAAAGCTACGCCTTTGACGGTATCAAGAACAATCAGAACACCGCGGTTATTGCTGGTTCAGGCTTTGATGATGCAATTGACGCACTGGCTGGCGACGACACTGGCTTCACCTTTGTCGTTGACTCAGACGAAGGCCCAGGTAGCACTAACACTGCCGATACTCAGGCTTCTAGCGCTGGTTTGCAGACTTCGCCTCTCTAAGGGCGGCTTCCTTAGCGCCTGAGGGCGCTAAGGCTTAAACGAATTCAAGACACTGACACGAAATTTTAAAAGGCAAACTTAAAACATACTTTCAAACACACAGGTGAACACTATGAAGATTCAAAGCAAATCAAGCATCCGCAACAAGAAGCAGGGCGGTTTCATCATGACCACTGAGTTGGTTCTTCTGACCACGACTATGGTTGTTGGCATG
>NZ_JBFHDY010000281.1:0-1447 GCF_041584495.1 Zhongshania sp. | reverse complement strand
GGTTTTTTGTAATAATGGCGCCCCAAATTACCAGCCACTTTGGGGGTTCTCTTTCGTGCCAACCCCACCGCAACACCCAAGGCTGCTCTCAGGATTACGCGACAGGAAAACAGAGAATGAGTGCTGAAACGACGATTTACACCGATTTAAGCCCCGCTCAACTAATTGAGCAAGCCCTGAGTCGCGGCGAAGGCCGTCTCGCCGACAGCGGCGCACTCGTCGTTACTACCGGCAAGCGCACCGGCCGCTCACCTGGCGATCGCTACATTGTGCAAGAGCCATCGACCTCCGATGCGATCGACTGGACCAGCGTTAACCGTCCCTTCGATGCCACTAAATTCGACGCCCTCTGGGATCGTGTTGAAGACTACTTGGCCGATCATGACAGTTTTGTCTCTTCACTCCACGTTGGCGCCCACGAAGACCATTACATTCCGGTGGTTGTGAACACCCAAACTGCTTGGCAGGGTTTGTTTGGCCGCAATATGTTTGTGCGGCCTGCCAAATACAATCCCAAGAGCAAGGAAGAGTGGACCATCCTCAACTGTGCTGGCTTTGTTTGCGAGCCTGAGCGCGACGGCACCAACTCCGACGGCTGCGTCATCATCAATTTTGCCCAGCGCAAAGTCCTACTGGCTGGCATGCGCTACGCCGGTGAGATGAAAAAGGCGATGTTCTCAGTACAGAACTTCTTGCTTCCTGAAAAAGACGTCATGCCCATGCACTGCTCAGCTAACGTCGATGACTCTGGCCAAACCACCTTGTTCTTCGGCTTGTCTGGCACGGGCAAGACTACCTTGTCCGCCGACCCAAGCTGCTACTTGATCGGTGACGACGAGCACGGCTGGGCAAAAGGTTCCGTATTCAATATTGAAGGCGGCTGCTACGCCAAGACAATCAACCTGAGCCAGAAGAACGAACCCATTATTTGGGACGCGATTCGCTTTGGCGCCATTGTTGAGAACGTGGTTATTGACGACCACACTCGCCATGCCGACTACAATGACACCAGCCTGACTGAAAATGGTCGCTGCTGCTACCCATTAGAACACGTTGAAAAGCGTGTTATTGAGAACGCCGCAGGCGAGCCCAAAACCGTTATTTTCCTGACTTGTGACGTCTCTGGCGTAATTCCGCCAATTTCAATTCTGTCTAAAGAAGCGGCGGCATTCCACTTTTTGAGCGGCTACACCGCACGGGTTGGCTCCACCGAGCTGGGCGCAGAAGCGGGTATTCACCCCACGTTCTCCACCTGTTTTGGCGCGCCCTTTATGCCTCGTCCAGCTGGCGATTACGCCGAGCTGCTAATGAAGCGCATCGAAGATTTCGACTCTCAGGTTTATCTAATCAACACTGGTTGGACTGGCGGTTCAGGCGCAGCGGGCGGTACTGGCTCACGCTTCCCGATCCCCGTAACCCGCGCCGTGGTTGCCGCTGCTCAAAACGG
>NZ_JBFHDY010000280.1:0-1540 GCF_041584495.1 Zhongshania sp. | reverse complement strand
TTTTTTGACGGGTGCCGCCAAGCCGACTTGCTGATTGCTGTGCCCCTTATACCAGAGCATCTCGCGGGGTTCCATGGTCGTGCTGATATCACTCTTAAGTTTGATGTGCAGCGGGGTGATATCAAGATGAAAATGACTGAAAGTATGGCGCATGCTTGGCCAAGCTTGGATTTGGCCTTTAGCATTAAGTGTATTGTCGAGGTAGTGGGAGGCGGCATCTGCATCGGTTGCTTCAGGTAGGCTCCACAGCCCCCCCCAAATACCGCTGTTGGGGCGTTGTTCTAGTAGAATTTCGCCTGCAGGGTTTTCGATAATGAGCAGGTGAACCTCGCGGACTGGTGTTACTTTCTTTGGTTTTTTGCCGGGGTAATTGGTCTGGGTGCCTGCGGCGTAGGCTGCGCAGCCAGATTGCACTGGGCACTCAGGGCATTTGGGCTTGCTGCGGGTGCAGAGCGTGGCGCCGAGATCCATGATGGCTTGGGTGTAGTCGGCTACGCGCTTTTTGGGGGTGAGGTTTTCGGCCAGCAGCCACAATTGGTTTTCGACATCTTTTAGCCCCGGCCAGCCGTCGATGGCGGCGTAGCGGCTGAGTACCCGCTTTACGTTGCCGTCCAATATTGGTGCGCGGCCGCCAATGGCGATGGAGTAGATCGCGGCGGCGGTGGAGCGGCCAATACCTGGTAGGGTTTGGATGGTCTCGGGATCGCTGGGAAAGACTCCGCCGAAGTCTTCGCAAATCATTTTGGCGGCTTTGTGCAGGTTGCGGGCGCGGGCGTAGTAGCCGAGGCCGGTCCACAGCGCGAGCACCTCGTCGTTCGGCGCAAGTGCAAGGCTGACTATGTCGGGGAAGCGCGCCATAAAACGCTGATAATACGGTATTACCGTGCTGACCTGAGTTTGTTGCAACATGATTTCGGACACCCAGACTCGATAGGGGCTGATGTCTTGTTGCCAGGGTAGGTCTTTTCGGCCGGCAATATCAAACCACTTCAGCAGTTGCTTGCTAAACAGCTGTTTGCTCATGGTGTTGTGCGTTGCCACTGCCAATACGTACGGGTTGCGCTGAAACCCAGCTCCGAAAATAGGTTGATTAGTTCTGGCGCGTGGCTTAAGTCGGCGGATATAGACTGCAAATCATCAGGTAATTGTTTCATGGCCTGAATGATCAATTGCCTTGCAACCCCTCGTCGTCGGGTAACTTCACGCACTGAGAGTTGGGCTAATTGATAGTCCCCGTCATATATCGGCGTAAGAGTGCAGGCCGACAATAGGCGACCATTAAAGCGGCCACCAAAGAGGATTATTTTGCCTGCCGCCGCCTGTGCGACCAGCTTGGCGCTGGTGCCGGGATAGAGGATTTCCAGATCGGCACTGTCTTGCCGGTTTGGTTTTGTGATGATTTCTGCGTATACGGGCATTTATGACGTTTCTGCTTGGTGTAATACGGTTCGGGATTTTTTATAATACCTTATTGTAAGCAAATAACCGATGAGGCGTCGATGAACGAGCGCAAAGCTACGATCAGCCGTAATACCCTAGA
>NZ_JBFHDY010000279.1:0-1544 GCF_041584495.1 Zhongshania sp. | reverse complement strand
CAATGACAAGAGCGCTGAAAAGCAATTGAAAAACTCCTGATATTCCAGAATAATATAAAAAACCACGGAGTTATAACCATGTACGATTACGAATCAGTCATTGAGTTTCTGGCAGAGAAGGCATCACATCGCAAATTACGCTCACTGATGGAGCCTACCGGCCTGACCTATCCCACAATCCACGCTTTAGCGAAGGGTAAGCGACGACCGCAGGGTAAAACCTTGGACAAATTCTACGCGGTTATGAGCGAAGAGGGCTTTATTCCAAAAGGGTCTAAATAAACTTAATTATAACGTAGACAGCAGGGCGCAGATTTTATAATCTACCCCTAACCCACCCACTTGCGATTTGTTGGTTCAATTCAGTTGGTGATGGTGGGCTACCAATGCCCCCGCCCCAGTGGTTTGTTGTTGGGGTGGGGTTTTAAAACGAGTTATGGCGGTGGCTGCATCGGGGTTTGCGTGAAACCACAGGAAAGATGCTGAAAGTCCATCGGGCAAACGGACAGGCGTTCACGTTACAGCCGAGAGGAGTCCGGTTTTCCTAGTTCGAATCTAGGGCCACCGCCACCCAACACCAATGACCGGAGGGGTTATGAAACGACATACACACGCACGACCATACACAAAAATCACCAAGCAGGATGAGCCGCAGACCAAAACCATGCGCGGACGCTTCGGCAAGCGCGAGCTGGTATACCACGCAACAAAGGGCTGGCGCGTTCAACGGGATTTTAAAAGCGTTGTTCGTGGGCGCAATAAGATCAATGCGCTGATGGCACGTATTGGCGTGAATGCGGGACTGTAACAACCACCAACACGGAGAGGGGATTATGTTCACAAGAGAGGCTAAACGGGTTTTTGTATCGTGCGGACTGGTGATGTTTTTTAGCACATCGTTAGCCGTGGGAATGATGCCGTCTGCATTGGCTGGGTTACCACTAGGCGTTGCAATTCTGGCGGCTGTGGTCGTGTGCGTGGTGGCGACAGTTGAGATTATTGAGGGAAGATGATGACCACACCCAACTGGAACAAAGCCCCCGCGTGGGCGAATTGGGCGGCTCAGGACTCATTCGGCGGCGATTGGGTATACACCCAGTCCTACCCCAAGGAGCAGGGCGTTACGAATATTTGGCCTAGGCCGGGTAAAGACGATACAGCCGACTGGAGCACTATCATGCCCGAAGGCTACCGACAGTCGGCTAAGTGGCCTGACAAGCCATACGTTTTTATTGCGCATGGGAGGTCTTGCGGAAAATCCCAGAGGCTTAAAAATATGACTATGGCAGACCCTTGTGAGTTTCGGCATGAGGCAACAGACCACGCCGCAGAGCTGGCGGAGGCTTTGGAGAGCGTGCTTGACCGAATTTGTTCACGGGAATACGACTACAACGATTTCTCGAAAGCGGGTAAGGCGCTGTACAAATACAAACAATCGAGGGGTGAGTGATGGACGGTCTCAAAGACTTCACGTTCGGAATTATTGCGGGAATGTTGGTGATGGGTTTGGCTCTATTTGAGAGTGTGTATGATTCAGGCGCAAT
>NZ_JBFHDY010000278.1:0-1546 GCF_041584495.1 Zhongshania sp. | reverse complement strand
ACCAGCCCAAGACTAATTCCTGACGCTCACTGTCGTTATTATCACGCCAGCTGCCGTTTTTCGCGGCCGACAAATTTACTGTGTAGCTATCCTTACTCTGCACCTGTGAGGCCCGCAGCTGACTGCGATAATGATCGAATTCACCAGTTTCAAGCGCAAGGCTGGTGCGGTCTTCTTTTGCCGGCTGACCGACAAGGCTGTTAATCACCGCGCCCATGGCGTCGGAACCGTATAGAGCAGAACCCGGGCCTTTAATAATTTCCACACCGTTTGCCAATGCCGTGTTCACTTCGTAAAGGGCATTGTGGTTAAAAAAGCCCGCCGAGCGAGTTGGTACACCATTTTCCAAATAGAGATAGACCGGGTTGTAAGACACGGGTTGGCGTATTGCCGCAGCAACACCTTCACCGCCGGAACCGAGCTGGACAATATTGACGCCGGGAATCCGATTCATTAACTCGCTAGCATGACGTGGATTAAGCGCTTCAATGGTTTCTTGATCTAAAACCCCAACGCTTGCGGCCACATCGGCCAATTGCTGATCGTCGCGGGTTGCCGTTACCAATATGGTTTCAAGCACGGCGTGTTCGGCCCAAGTCGGTACGTTCATACCAAGGGCACTGAGCAATATAATTGGCGAAATAAATTTAGACATGTGCACCTCGATTTTGAGCTGCACATTTTAGTGATTAACACGCCAACAACAATGCGACATGATGTCGCAGGGCTGAGCGCTTAAAGGCTAAGCGGGGTTTAGAATAAGCTATGGCTGCTTATCAAACTGAGGAACGCCTTCTGGGATCTGGTACCAATCTTGTTTCTGGCACACCCAAATATGGGCCTCGGGATTAAGAATCCGCGTATCATCGAGGCTGGCGGCCTTGAGTTTTATGGTTTCTGGTTGGTCTGGATTAAAGTGATAAATTCGGTTGCCACAGTGGGGACAAAATTTAGCGTAGTTTTTATTGCCACTCTCAGCCAGACGTTCCCACTGTGCCAATTCGCCCTGAATAACAAGACTATCGGCATTAACGAGGGCGGTAATGCTAAAGGCGCTGGTCGACAGTTTTTGGCAGGCTTTACAGTGACAAGCCATAATTTTTAACGGCGGCGCCAACAGCTGGTAACGAATGTTTCCACACTGGCAAGCGCCCTCAAGAGGGTATTGGATATCACTCATCATATTCTCCACGCTAACTGTCGTCGCCAAACCTTAGCTGGCTTAATGCCACAGACATGGTAACGCTGGGCTCGGTGCGAATACAGCTATTCGCACGAGATTATAGATAGCCAAGAGATAGATTAACGGCCGTCGCCACGCAAGACTGCATCTTGCGGTGTCCATACCGCTGAATCCAGTTCCTCTCTCAGCGAGCCCTTAGTTTTTTTCTGCTAAGCGTTCAGTGTAGCGCCTTTTCTTTTTCTGGTCGTACAGAATAATATCAGCGTCGGCGAGCATTTTTTCCACCGTTGAGTGTCTATTCGCATTAAAGTCGACAACGCCGTAGGAGAATGCCAACTCATAGCCCCGATTTATCCGTGCATT
>NZ_JBFHDY010000277.1:0-1550 GCF_041584495.1 Zhongshania sp. | reverse complement strand
TTACTTTCATCGATCTGAACCTGCCCCTTAGGCTGCTTGGCGGCCTTGCGTTTTTCTTTCTTGAGCTGCTTGGCCTTTTTTTCGTCAACGATACCGGCCTTGAGTAACTGCTCCTGAAGCGTTGCCATATGAACTACCCGCACTAAAACTGAGTTAGAAAGTGAAATTCTACTGCATTTATTGGCTTAACACCGAAGCGTTACGTGCCACAACCTGACGATTCAGGAATAATCCAATGGCGATTACCTCGATAGCCGGTGAAGCTTTAGGGTCTACGATAGTCCTGAATGGCTAGCCTAAGTATAAAACCGCCCTATGATAAACGCCCATTAGCAGGGAACAGGCTCAAGCGGAGTCTGGCGCTGCAAACCTTGGGCTTAGGCAGTATTGCCTATTCTGCGTCGATGCCTGTGTTCGCCAAGACACTCCGCCAAAACACACCCTCCTTGTGCCCGGCAAGATTTTCCGCACCACTACTTCGGGCCCCACTAACTATCGAATAAATGTTCCCAGCTTTATCACTGCCAGACGGGCTTATATTGAAAGCTCGACTCCATCGTTTTCGCTGTAAAACCGAAAACTGCCTAGAGTGAAATAATTAAACCGCTATGCAATTTGCAAATCAATTTGGTTATTGCTCAAGGATCTTCATTAACTAATTGATTTTAAGACATTTTATTATGGTATCGATCTTGCTTCTACCATCGGCACAATCCCAGATACCCCCACGCAACCGATGGGTGAAACGAGACCAATACTGTGAAATCAAAAATACAGCACCTCTTTAACCACCCTTTTATGCGCAATTTCAGCTGGATGGCTGCAGGCGAACTGGTGGTTCGTATTTCACGACTGGTCACCACGCTGATTCTGGCCCGCTTCCTCACGCAGGCAGACTACGGTCTCGCCGCACTGGCCATCGCCAGCGCCGAGCTGGTTCGGATTCTTGCCAGCAGTGGTATCGGCAACCTGATTGTAAAGACTGCACCGGAGCGCCTGGACTCCATTTGCAATTCCGTTTTTTGGGCTAATTTGGGCGTGGGGTTGACCATGTTTGCCCTGCAGTTTTTCGGCGCTGGCTGGATAGGCGCGTTCTATGACTCGCCCATGTTGACAGAGATGCTGACCGTGCTGGCAGTCACCCACCTCATTTACCCCTTTGCCATGGTGCAGTTCAACCTGCTGCAGCGGGCCAGCCGGATGCGGGAAACCAGCCTGCTAATGGCGATGACTGTCGGCGCAGACAACCTTATCTCGGCAGCCTTGGTTATTGTCGGGTTTGGTGTGTGGGGGGTGGTCTACGCCAAGATTGCCGCAGCAGTGCTCTGGGTCATTGGTCTGAACTTGCGTAAAACCTGGTTGCCCGCACTACACTTTTCCCGTGAAGACCTGCGCACCATGCGCGACTACTCGCGTCATGTCATGTTTTCCGAGGTCCTGAAGAATGGTCGTAACCAGGTTGATTTGCTGATTCTCGGGCGCGTGCTTAATGCTGATAGTTTTGGGCTTTACGCCTTTGCTCGAAATGCGGGCTTGGGTATAAGCCTGTC
>NZ_JBFHDY010000276.1:0-1575 GCF_041584495.1 Zhongshania sp. | reverse complement strand
GCAGTTTCTGGCACTTTTACTTTATCGCTGGGAAGTCATCATGCGGGAAACCGCCATACTCGGTATTTTGGGTATTGGCACCCTCGGCTTTTATATTGACTCAGCCTTTGAGGAATTTCGCTTTGACCGCGCCATGCTGCTAATTGGCTGCGCCGCTTTTCTCAATATGGGGGTCGACGGTTTAGCCCACTGGCTACGCAAACGCCTGCATTTAAACACCACGCCGGAAACCCTATAAAACCGGTTCCATTGTTTATTCTATAGAGCATTGAAATTACTTACTCGCCAGCAACTTATAATCATGACGGCCGTGCACAAAGTAATAAAGTAGCATACAGATTAACGACAAGCCGCCGAGCATAATATAAAGATCGCTATACCCGGTATAAGCAATAATTAATCCGAGAAAATACGGACCAAAGCCTATACCGGCATCGACAAATATAAAAAATGTCGACGTTGCGATACCCATTCGCGCAGGCTCAACCATTTTAACGACAATGGCCTGACTACATGACTGCATATTGCCAAAGCCTAAACCAACTAGGCAGGCAGACGACAATAGCAGTACTGGCGTGTCAGCGATGCCCAACAGCGCCAAGCCCACCGCGAACAAAACAAAACCTGGATACATAATAATATTCGCCCCCCACTTATCCATGATCCGACCACTAAAGGGCCTAGAGGCGAGCAGGGTGATGGCGTACACCAAAAAATACAGGCTGGCCGCGTCGCTAAGATCACGCTCCAGTGCATAGGCATTGAGATAAGAAACCAAACTTGAAAAAGACAGGCCGCTTAAAAATACCACCAAGCAGACGGGTACCACTTTACGGTCTAGCAGGCGATATATCGAAAAGCCAAGCGGCTTGCTACCAGGCGCTTGTGTTTGATTTTCTGGCACGCGCAGCATCAGCGCCACAACAAGGCAAACAGCACCAAGCGTAATACAGAGAGCCACAATCGCAGCAAAATCGGCATTGTGCATCATATAAATGCCGATAAATGGCCCGACTGCAGTGGCGAGGGAACTGCTCATACTAAAATAGCCAATGCCTTCGCCTCGGCGCGACATTGGGATGAGGTCTACCACCATTGTTGCCGCTGCTGTTGCAGCTATACCGATAGCTGCACCGTGGAGAAATCGGTTGGTAATTAAAAACCCGATACCCGCTTCGACGTAATAAAAGGCAACCGCAATGGTCGCTAGCACAAGACCGGCAAGCATGCTCCGCTTGCGCCCCAGCCGGTCAATAAATTGCCCTACCGCGAGCCGGCCGCTAAAAACACCAATGACAAATATACCTACCACTAAGCCAGACTGACTCACGCTAGCGCCCAAATTCTGAATTGCATATAAACCAATTACCACTGCCAATAAATAAAATATGACAATTAATAAGAAATTGATTAATGCAACGAGAATAAAGTCCCGCGTCCAAAGTTTTGGCTTAGCCATAAAGCGCCTTAATCTTATGAGTATTTACGCCCGGCCAATATTTCAGCCTCACGCCGAAAATATTGCCGACGTAAGGCTGCGATCAGTGATCGAGCTACCGCTTTTTATAACCTTGG
>NZ_JBFHDY010000275.1:0-1600 GCF_041584495.1 Zhongshania sp. | reverse complement strand
CTATGCCGGTCACTACTGTGACATTCCCACCCGGGTAGACCCGGATATTGCGGCCTGCAGTATGATTCTGTCCGGCCTGCGGATTTTTGATATCCGTGACCCGGAAAATCCGCGTGAAGTGGCCTACTTTAACGCACCGGTCCTGCCGCGCATTATTACCCAGCCAGCGCCGGCAAGTAATTGGGCCATGTCCAAACCGGCCTTTGCCCCCGAGCGCAAGGAAATCTGGTACACCGATGGCTACAGTGGCTTTTACGTGGTGCGCGTAACCAACGACGTTTGGTAGTGCGATACGGGCTTTTGGGGATTGGTGGTGTGCTGTGTATTATTGCCACCAAAGACGCCGGTAAATTCCTATGACCCGCTGATTTAAGCGTCCATTTACAGTCAATTGACGCGGCCTGACAAGTATCGCTTTCCGTTAGAAAAAATCGGTGTAGTAAGCCCCACTTGAAATAGCGATATGCCACTTTGGCGCTCTCCAGTCCGAAGGTTTAACGTACTGCGAGTATGTTAGCCTGAGATAAGCTGGTGAGAGGGTTTTACAGATGTTGCTAATATCAGCTCGGCAAAGTTTTCACTTGCCGAGCGAGCTCCCGCAGCTCATAGCATCCCCGGGGAGCTCGCCAACCTTATCGCCCTGATTAGAACAAAAAGGCGACACCAAGGTTAAAGCCATTGATCTCTACATCAACACCGTCGTCGGAGTCATCATAGAGGCTGACATACTCTGCAAAAAAACTGACTTCTGAATTTGCATCCGCAGAAAATCCGAAACCGTAACTGATGTCGCTGTCGTCATCATCACCGAAGCTGGTATCAACGGTGGTTTTGGCAACGCCAAGCAGGGCATAGAGAGACAGCGTATCCGACAGCGGCAGCGTCGGTTTTAAATACAGGGCAAAATAGTCACTGACTTCAACGTCCAGCCCAAAGGAGCTGTCTTCGTCCGCGCCCAACCCGACACGGAACTCGGCACCAAGGTTTTCATTAAACTGGTGTCCAATGGCGAACTGTATAGTGGGTGTATCAAAATCGACGGAGATACCGCCGGATTCAAGCTCGGTTTCGAAAAACGCATAGGAAAGACCAAGGTACGACTCTGCTACCGCCGCTTGCGCCATAAAAACCCCAAACCCCGCCGCCAAAATAGCTTTTTTCATATTTTTCCCTCAATTTTTTATGATGCATACGCCCTGTTATAGGGCGCTCGCAACATCATGCCATAGCTTTTTGCGTTGTCTACAGTTTTCCATTGCACTAGCCGCTTGGGCTTATTGCCAATTCAGAAACGGTACAAGGGCAAGCCAACCAGTTCCGGTTTAGTACTCCATCCCAAGATCAATTGCCTCACCATTTCGCTCGAAGCCTCCACCTCCTCCACGATATAGTTACCCACCACCGCCTCTTTTGAAAGGAAGGCCGAATGGAACTGGTGATGATTTTCGATATGCGTGCCCCGGATTTTGGTGCAGCGCGAGAGCAGCTTTTTTCAGCAGCCGTCGATATGGCTGAATGGGCCGACAGTGTTGGGTTTGACGTGATTGGTCTGGGGGAACATCACAGCGCAGACGATGGCTATAATCCTTCGCCCCTGATT
>NZ_JBFHDY010000274.1:0-1603 GCF_041584495.1 Zhongshania sp. | reverse complement strand
GCTTGATAGTAGGACACACAGCTACAGCTATGGGAGCACAGACATTAGATGGTAAGATGTCTGAGTATAACTACAACTTCCTAGCAGCACAGCGTGTCGGCCTACCTTATGCCCGTCGTGACTTCGGTGGACGGAAGGGTGCAGCAAAGAAGATGGGACAGATGGGAGTGGATGTATCAGTGGAACTTCATTGCAATGCATACAACGGCAAGGCACATGGAGCTGAGATACTGGTACTGGCTGGTGACTATAAGAGTAGAGCATACGCAGAGGATATGCTTGAGTCATACTGCACTAGGTTCAAGAAGCGTAGCCGTGGTGTGAAAGAGATAGGTCGTGGTGGTCGTGGGTATTATAACCTGAAGTATGTAAAGGATGCTGGTGTGCAGGTAGTCTTGCTAATCGAACCGTTCTTCATAGATAATGAAGATGATTACATTAGCTATCTGGACTATGCTGATTGGCTTAAGGACTACTGTGGTGGCATCAAGTAAGAAAAAGAAACCAAGTGAGAAGGCTATTGAAACAGCTATACTTACCTATCTTAACTACCTACCGCAGTGCTTCGCATGGAAGAACAATAGCACTGGAATTTATGACCCATCACGAGGTTGCTATAGAAGAAATAGAAATAAGTTTGTCATCAATGGAGTGGCTGACATACTTGGACTCTATCATGGAAGACTGTTGGCCATCGAAGTTAAGCGAGATAGAGCCGCCAGAGTATCTAATGAGCAGCACGACTTTCTTAAGAAGGTGCAGGATTTAGGTGGGATAGCAGGAATATGTTGCAGCGTTGATGACGCTAGAGAATTAATAAAGACATCAGGGGGAAAGCATGTCAGTAACATTGAGGGGATATCAGAATGACACAGTTGAAGGGGTACGGAATGTATTTAGACAGGGAGGCAAAAGAGTGGCTTGTATACTCCCCACGGGGTCAGGCAAGACTACCATATTCGGCAGTATTTGTAGAGAGTTTGCACACAAAAACCCTACTCAACGAGCTGCAATCATTAGCCATCTCGGGTTGCTTACAAGTCAAACAGGAGATAGGTTCAGGGAAGAGTGGGGGATTAATTCGCAAGTCTTACAAGCCGACAGACTACCAACAACAGAAGCTCAAACAATTATCACAACAATGCAATCTTTCCGAAGTGAAGAGAAACTGCTCAAGTGGGCAGATAAACTTTCTTTTGGAACTGGGACGCTTGAACGACTCAATATAGAACTTATCATCATTGACGAGTGTCACCTAGTAGGGAACGATAGTTACAATACTATCCTTGAGATGTTCCCCGATGCATACGTCATAGGTTTTACGGCCACACCATTTAGACAGAACAAGCTAATGACTAACCTGTTTGAAGAGGTAGCCTATACCATCAGCACACAGGAGCTAATAGACCAAGGGTATCTAGTACCACCTAAGCTTAACGGTATGGACTTCAATACCTTTGACCAAGCTGATATGTTCGCAAGGATTATCAATACTTATAAGCAGAGACACAGTGGACACAAAGCTGTGGTATACTTAAAGACTATAGCAGAGGCAGAGCTTCTGAGAAACGTATTGGTAGACGCTGGTATAACTTCCAGTGCT
>NZ_JBFHDY010000273.1:0-1604 GCF_041584495.1 Zhongshania sp. | reverse complement strand
CTCAGCATGACGGGTCGCATCCACCACCGCCTTTGCCTGCTTGCTGCCCTTATTCTGATACACATTCCGAAGCTTGTGAGCCTCGTCAAACACCACTAAATGCCAGTCAATTAGTCCAACGCGGTCTTTTTGCGCGGCAATATACTGGTACGAGCAAATAACGATGTTTTCAGTTTGATCAAAGGGATTCGTCAAGCCTTGCTGGCGCTGTTCCTTGGCGATTTTACTGTCGATAATGATTGAAGGTAGCTCAAACTTATCTGCCAGCTCTTGGTTCCACTGCTTTCTTAATGATGCGGGAGTCACCAGCAATATTTTCTTTTTACCCTCGGCCCATTTTTGGGCAATAACCAAACTGGCTTCAATGGTCTTACCAAGGCCCACTTCATCGGCCAATAAAACTCCTTTTGCCAAGGGGGACTTTAGCGCGAAGCAGGCTGCCTCAACTTGGTGGGGATTCATATCCACCCGAGCAGAGGCCATGGTTCGGGATACTTGGTTTTCTATGCGGCCACTTTGCGTTAGCCAGTGGGCAAAATAGGCACTTTGATGAGGAGTAAACACCGCTACTGCCCCCCCTTGCCATCACGCTTTTGCTCTGAATCTAGCCAGCGATCTATGGCTAGCTTGCCAAACCGCCACTGCTTGCCTAATTTTTGGCCGGGCACCCGCCCCTCTTGCACCAGTTTGTACAAGGTTGACTTAGGAATTTTTAAGTAGAGCGCCAATTCCTCAAGGGTCAGAACTTGATCACTGTTTATATTAGACACCGCGACGCTCTTGTTATTAACAGTATTTAGCCAATAACAGGTAGTATTTGCCAGTCTTGGGAAAATCGCAAGTATCAGACACTCGTTATTATTACTCCTGCGCTATGAGCATCGCGGCGACGATCAATTTAGTTAATGAGACCTAGGCCCCGCGACTGCGACTAAAGCGGTCGCGGTTTTCCTGCTTTTTAGTCTCGCTTTTCCGCAGCATAATATACACCGCACCCGCACCGCCATGCTGGGGCTGGGCACTGCAATAAGCCTGTATTTCTTCCATCTCTGGCAGCCAGCGATTCACATAAGACTTTAATACCGCGCCCTTGGAACTGCTATTGTGGCCGCGACCGTGGACAATGATCACCGCCCGCAAATCCAATTTCATGGCCTCGCGAATAAACTCAAAAACCTCTAGACGCGCCTGTTCCACCGTCATTTTATGCAGATCTAAACTCGCCTCAATGCGGTATTTACCCTGTTTTAAACGGCGAAATACACCGTGCTGCACACCTTCGCGCTTAAACTCCAAAATATGGTAGGGATCGAGTAATTCAATATCCCCGGTCGATAAAAAATTTCGGCGCTCGCTGCGCGCCGTGGCTGCCTCGCGCCGAGCGGCAATATTAATATTGTCGACACCCTGTTTTTTCAGGGCAACCCGCGCATCTAGCTCAAGGCGTTTGACACCACTCATCTCTTGGGCGAACAATTGCTCTTCTTCGTCCATGCTCACCTCCGTATAAGGTAAATTTATGCTCAGCAGCCAAACCTCGCGAAACGGTCCGCCAAAGGCCGCTGCGCTATGCCCGCTCTGCGGCCAAAACAATCAATGCGCTG
>NZ_JBFHDY010000272.1:0-1621 GCF_041584495.1 Zhongshania sp. | reverse complement strand
GGAAACACCGTTCTCATTCTGTTTCAAAATCGCCAGTATCTGGCTGTCGCTGTATCTTGATGTTCGCATAGAAAACTCCCTTCCTTCAGTTTAGTGGAATTTTCTACTAATAACTGTTCCGGATTTTCGGGGGGATTACAATATCGCAAGCCCTACTCGCATTTCCGATGATATTATTGTTTGAGCTTGGACTATTTTTTAGTCTTTTCTTTAATGTAAACACAGAAAATTAATCTACATATTTAACTGAGACACAAGCACGCCTGTCTATAAACGCTCTAACTAAAACTCCATGCAGAAATGGAATTTTCATGCATAGAACACATAATAGCTCTACCAAACATTTTTATTAGCGGGCTACTCACACAGGCTGAATAAGCTTTGCAACTTCGACTTCAGCTAGAAATTCTGAAACCGTCGTCAAAATTGTGGCGGGCTCCTCTTTATGCGGAACATGACCAACACGCTCGAAGATAACGGACCGAGAATACCCCGAAATTGACTCCGCAATAAAATTCGGAAATGCTACAGATCCGTATTCATCATTATCACCATGAATTGCCAAGACCGGACATTGGACATTCTTAAGGTGGGAGAGTAGGCTCCAGTCACTGAAATCCGGGTCAAGCCAAGTCTCTGTCCACGCAGCTAATACCCAGCGAGCCTTAGATCCGTGATACTTTACGAGCTTTTTAAAATGTAGAGGGTTGCTAAAATATTGTTTAGCCGCCACTATTCCGCGCGTTGTTCGCTCTTCAATAAATGGTTGGGCTGATTCGGTAATAAGGCCAACACAGAGATTTCGATCGGCATGAAGAGCGGCTATCGCTACGCCCATACCACCGCCGACACTATGCCCCAAAATCACAACTCGCTCCAAGCCTAGGGAATAGCAAAGCGATGGAAAGATGCTCTCTGCCTCCTCATCAATAAACCGATGTGATGGCAGAGCAACACGCTCACTGGATTTTCCGAAACCCAGCCTGTCGTAGGCGATAACTTTCCGCCCCAACCGTTGCGCAAGCTGGGCTGGAAAATCTCGCCATAGCGCTACGCAACCTAAAGAATCGTGTAATAAGACGACCGGAGGTAACGCCGCTGGCGCCGCAGGGAGCCACTGCCGAACGTAGACACGCCCACCCGGAACATCAATAAATTGTTCCTCAGATTTACCACTAAGCATAAGTTATTCCTGCCCCTATTCGCAGCGCGATGACACCATAGAAAATTGCATGCTAAAACTTTGAATTATTATATAGAATGATCGCGACTATTAAAGACATTTCATTGCAAAAGGTATACGCCAACCATCAGAGCATGACCAATCGTTGAAGTATTCAAAGTACGAAAAAGGCCCCCGAAGGGGCAAAGGCATCGTAGAATATCCACTTGCTAATACTTAGTAGAAACTTGGCTCTAAATCACAAACCAATTCAAATCAAGCTAAAGCAATGACCAATACTAATTATCAAAAAATTCCAATTGTTCTGGTCAACAAAACCGGACACATTAATTTGCTAATTTCTCATACTGAACCGGCGATAAATCATTGTTCGATGAGTGGAGCCGGTCTAAGTTGTAATACCTAATGTAAGCTCTAACATCACTGGTCATGTGCTCG
>NZ_JBFHDY010000271.1:0-1625 GCF_041584495.1 Zhongshania sp. | reverse complement strand
TTCGTAGCGCCCCAAACCATAATTACCCAGTCGGGCACTGAGCATGGCTTCGGTTTCTTCACTCGGCGCATTGGGGATCATATTCACCACGCCGGCTGCGGCGTTGCGGCCGAACAGGGTGCCCTGCGGACCTTTCAAAACTTCGATCTGCTGCATATCGGAAAAGGCTACCGTGGTCGCCGCTTTGGGCAGGTAGACTTCATCGTAGAAGGTGGCAACGGAAGGATCACCACCGGTGCTGATATTGGAGCCCTCCACACCGCGCACAATCAACTGGGACTGGGTGATGCCACCGCCATGCACATCCTCGCCCACCTGAAAACCGGGAATATAGTCCTGCATATCTTCCAGAATCAGGGCACCGGTGTTTTCAACGTCCGTCGAGGAAAAGGTGTCTACAGTAACGGGCACTGTCTGCGCATTCTGTTCACGCTTTTGGGCGGTAACAACGACCTCTTCCAGAGAGAGGTCTTTGGCGATGGCAGGAAGCGTTGTTGTCATCAGAACCAAAACCCATTGGCACGAGTACTTTTTCATTATTATTCTTCTCCAGTAGCAATATCCCCTCACCCTAGCCCTCTCCCCAAGGAGAGGGGACACAGGGTTGTCCCCCCCACAAAAACGGTTGGGGTAAGGGCAGACCTTTAATTCGAAGGCTTCTCACATTTCGCCACCTGCCCTTGTGTTGCCGCAACCGCTTCCAGCTTTTTAGGCGACAGGCACAGCATGTACTCAGCCACTTTCAAGCGGAGTTCTTCAGACAGATGCCCCTGTGATGGCATAGGCGGAAAATCCGGGCGTTTTTTCACCGGATTGGCCAGGTAATCGGCGATACCCTGCGGGTTGTCGTAATACTGCGCCTGAATGGCCATGGCAGGCGGCCCAATCATACGCAGATTGTAAGCGTGGCAACCGGCACAGATGCCTTTGTACAGGCGTGCCACCCGGTCGGCGTCGGTTTCAATTTCGCGCGGTGCTGCGTCGGCCGGCAACAGGTAGGTTTTGACGTCAGCCGTGGTTGTAATATCACACTTGCTCCACTTGCCAATACCGAAAGAGGTATAACGCTCGGCATTCAGTATGCAGTTATCCGGCTCCTGCGCACTGCCGACATTGGCGAGAATATCCGGCCCGGTAGTTTTGAATTTGGTCAGCATAGCCGCTTTCACTTCCGCAACCGGGTCGGCACCATTATTGAACATCAGGTTATCCAGAATCTGGATGTTATCCGGGTTAGGCTCGCTTTCCGTGTCGCTGGCCACATCGGTGACAAAAGCCAAATCGGTTATAACGATACCGGCGGTCTGATTGCCGGTAATGATATTGCCCTCAATTTTCACATCGTCGGCCGCCATGACCACAATGCCGACACCGACAGGCACTTTCGAGACTATGGAACCCGGCGCGCCAAAGTTCGGGGTGTTGTTATTCACCACAAAATTGTTGCGCACAATAATGTCGTAGGCGGTTTTAATTGGCAGGCCCGGGGTAATAAACACCAGAATACCGGCGGTATTGTTGTGAGCGTAGTTGTTTTCCACGAGCGCGTGGCGGGTGTTTTCGATTTCGATACCGGCCACGCTGTCAAAAACTTCGTTGTGCTTTACGTCGACGTTGTCACACAT
>NZ_JBFHDY010000270.1:0-1631 GCF_041584495.1 Zhongshania sp. | reverse complement strand
TTACTTCAAAACCATGCCCGTAATACCCGTTGTGGCAGTTGTAAAGATGTAGGTATAGGTCGGGCTTACCATCAGAAATAAGCTTAAACGCCACCATGCCGCCCTCGTCAAGATCACCGGATGGCACATGCTCGAAAAATTGAGCATCGAAAACGTAAGGGGCCAAATCGAAATTGGGATTATTTAAATGGCTGCCGTCATAGGAATAGGCCCTGATTCTGTCTGAAATAAACCAACCGGCATCTTCACAGCAATCTTGTTCTGTGTCGTATCCTACAAAAACATCATTCGCGTCAACAAAGTTCACCTTTGAATGCCAAGAACTTTTATCCTTTTCTAAGATTTCCATAACCCCTCCGGTCATTGGTGTTGGGTGGCGGTGGGAGTCGCTAACTCTCTGACGCGTTGCACACATGCGCCCTTCGCTCTGTGCTGGCTACTAACCCGCTTGGGCCGCACCGCCATAACTCTGTTTCTCATTCCCCGCTTTGTGGGCGGGTTAGGGGTAGATTATGCGATTATTATCACAGTGTCAATTATTTTCTTCGGTGAATCGGTAAATTTTTTCGACGGTCATAATTCCAGGGTTCGGGGTTTCGCCGCTGGCGATCTTTCGGATGGTGTAGCGATCCACGCCAGCCCCTTTTGCAATTTGCGACTGTTTCCACTTACCGGACAAAATCCGACTTTTCACGATTTCCAGATATTCAGTAAGGCTCATAACGGCTCCAATTGTTTGGTGTGTTTCTTGTTACAATTATCAACATTTTTAGGCGGGGCGCAATAGGCCAGTAATCGACGGCGAGGGGCGCAAGGGCGCAATAATCCCTTCTATTGCTCACCTTACCTAAAAAACTTTTTTACTCTCTAAATTTTTTTTTCAGCCACCCTCAGCCGTTTTACCTATTTATTGCGCCATTGCGCCCTTTTTTGTAATAAATATATAAATATCAATAGTTTAACTAGGGGCGCAATAAGGGGCGCAATAATAAAAAGGGCGCAATCATTGCGCCCCTAAACGACTACTATCAAAATGGAATATAGTCATCGTCATCATGATAACTTTTAAGAATACCTTGGGGCGCAATAGCGTGATTGTATTGCGCCCCAATCCAGACGTAGTGATACGCGCCAGTTTTTGCGACTTTTATCCTCTTTCCTTCAATCTGTTCGTATCCCATTTCAAGCAAAATTGCGGTCAGGGTTCGGGTCTTCGGGATTTCGGTGCCGTCGCTCTCACACAGCTTATTGAGCCAAGTCACGTCTAAAATATCCGAATTGATGACCTCGCAATGATGCTTTTCGATAGCGTCTTCCAGCGCCAAACGCTCCGGCGAAGTGCTGACAGCCATCATCATTTGGCGCGCTTTTGTGTCTGGCGCTCGCCCTGTTGGGTTGAAATTTGGGGAAATTTTATACGTTTTCAAGAACGCTGCGAGAGCGTCAGGACGCCGCCGAGTCTCGGCAAACAGGTCTTCAAAATACTGCGCCGCCGCATCCTCACCGCCCAATTCCTTATACAGCTGATCCTCGCTCTGTACCCTGGAAAACAGCACACAATAGCGCCTATCGCCACTGGTAAGCGGGATGGCGTCCTTGTGGTTGGTCAACATCATGTAACTGGTGAAGTT
>NZ_JBFHDY010000269.1:0-1642 GCF_041584495.1 Zhongshania sp. | reverse complement strand
TCAGACATAGGCACATTACAGGCATTTGGCAGGTCCGGACCGGTCTGGGACCAGTCCTGAACCCTTCAATTACCTGTAATGGGGGCTTATCGAGGAGGTCATGGGACCCTGATGGAGGTCACCCAGACCATAATATTGACATTTTCGTGTAATTTCATGGTCTGCTGATACTATATTTATGACATATATGTGTCAAATTGATACCCAGATATATCAATTTGACCTATATATACGTTAATTTGGTAGGTAAATGGATGGTTTTGAAGCTTATATTCATGAATCTGACCTATATTTATGGGTCAAATTCATGTAATCATGAACATATTGTAGAACATTATAGTAGTGTACAGACATTGCCAGTGATCTCATGTACCATGAAGATAATGACTGTCAAGCATACACTATTGTAATGTAATGAGTCACTAAAGGTTATTCTAGGGTTAGACAAAGCACCCTACTCTAACCTGTCGTTCAGACGGTGACGAGCTTAGCATAGTAGTAAACACTATGTACATAGAACAATATCTCGTAATTGTGCCTCAATATTGTAGTTATGGACCCTATTATCATGTATAAATGGAGGTCTGAGACTGTCATATAGGGGTCCATGAGGGTCAGATTGATGCTTAATATCATCAATTTGGACCCTATTTGGACCTCAATATCATGGTTTTGGACCCTATTATCATGTAAAAATGGGGTCCATAACTACAATATTGACACTATTATAAGATGTATGTTAGTGTATTGGAGGGTTCAGACCATGATATTGACCCTAATATTAATGTTTGGGTAGGTAGCTACCTGGACATTAATAGCTATATAACTCATAAATATGATGGTATATTGATGAATTATATAGTATATTAAGGATCATGAGGGTCAGATTGATGCTTAATATCATCAATTTGGACCTCAATATCATGGTTTTGGACCCTATTATCATGTAAAATTGGGGTCCCGGAACCATCAAACTGACATATTTATACCATATATTCATCAATATATTGATGATATTGATGAATATATGGGTCAGATTGATGATCGGGGCCCCTATTTTCATTCATTATTAGTGTATAAGGGTCCCAAAATTGATGTTTGGGACCCTTATACACTAATCTAATACACTATATACATATATCTATATGTTAATATTAGTATGTTAACATATAGATAAGAGATATTATCAATATATTAATGTTAGTATATTAATGTATTGATATGTTGATATATCAATATGTTAATGTTAGTATATTAACATATTGATATCTATGTACATGAATATATGATATATCAATATGATGTTAACATATTGATATATCTATATTCATATATCAATATATTGATAATGATCAATATATGATAGTTTACTACTATATTAATGTATATGATAATTATGATATCTAGTAATTATCATATATATTAATGTATATATGAATGTATACATTCATTTATCTTATTGATAAATGAATGTATACATTCATATATGAATTAATATGCGTAGCATATTAATTCATATATAAATTAATCTATGTAATAGATTAATTTATACTATATATTAATGTATATATACATTTTTATATTGATTAATAAAAATGTATATATACATTAATATATATATAAATGTATATACATTTTTATA
>NZ_JBFHDY010000268.1:0-1644 GCF_041584495.1 Zhongshania sp. | reverse complement strand
TTGCTGCGGGAATTTTGTCGCCAGTCTGAATGCTCATAGTAGGACCTTAATATTATCAAACGAGTGTGATCAAGCAGTTTAGCAGAGCAATGGCCTGGGCGTAATCCACTTGAAAATCTAAAGTCAGCCACCATATTCTGGATAACAGCCGACGCGCTGTTCATGGTTTAGATTGAAGGTATTGGAGGTTTTTATCATGAATAGTTATTTGCCGTTTACCTTGTTCAATGAATTGCGTGATATAAATCGCGGATTTGATCGCCAAGCAAGTGATGGCGAGCGCGCCGCCCAGTGGCAGCCCGCGGTGGATATTTGCGAAAATGAGGGTGGCTTCTTATTGGTGATGGACGTACCGGGCATCGCGCCTGATGCAGTTGATATTACCGTGCACAACGGCGTGCTAACCGTGCAGGGCGAGCGCAAAACCGATGCGCAAGCGACCAAAAGCAGTATCAAAGAGCGCTGGCAGGGTCAGTTTATACGGCGCTTCAGCTTGCCTGAAGGCGTTGAAGCTGACGAAATTGCCGCCAAAATTGAACACGGCGTGCTGGCCCTGAATATCCCCAAGTCGACGGTAGATGAGCCGCGTAAGATTACGGTGCAATAAGCGCACATCAACACTGGCGAGCTTGCTACACTGGCTACCTTAATCCGCTGTCAGGCCCTTGTCTGGCAGCGTTGTTTTTTGCTCGTTGATGTGGAGTCCGGTTTTGATTACTCGCCAGCAATGTCGTTATGAATGGCAGGTTTTGCTTTTGGCCGTGGGGTTTCTAACGCGGTTACCGGTGCCCGCCGATCCAGATTTTAGTGAGGCTAAGCTTAATGGCGCCTCGCGTTATTTTCCCTCAGTCGGTCTTCTGGTTGGCGCGTTAGCGGCCATGATTTATGTTGCGGCTTTGGCGCTGTTTGGCAATAGCCTGATGGCAGTGCTGCTGTCGATGCTCGCCTCTATTCTGATTACCGGCTCCTTCCATGAAGACGGTTTTGCCGACAGCTGTGATGGCTTTGGCGGCGGTTGGCGCAGCGAAGACGTCTTGCGCATAATGAAAGACTCTCGCATTGGCACCTACGGCACGGTGGGTCTGATTTCTGTGCTGGCTTTAAAAGCCACCAGTTTGCACGCCTTGCCGTCAGTTGGTGTTGTGGTTGTCGCTCTGCTCTGGGCGCATGTGTTTAGTCGCTGGGTGTCGACCTCGTATTTGGTGGACCTTCATTATGTGCGCGGCGAAGGCAAGTCCAAACCCTTGGCGACCACAATGCCTCTTAGGTACTGGTTGTACTCCGGTGCGCCGCTGTTGCCACTGCTGTTCTTTATCGATGTTTATTCTTTTATAAGTTTGCTGATCATGGCCCTGCTGTTTCGCTGGGCATTTGCCGTCTATTTACGTCGTCGGATTGGTGGTTATACCGGCGACGCCCTTGGCGCTGCCCAGCAAGTGGTTGAAATTTTGGTGTATTTTGCTTTTTTGTTATAAGTAAAGGCGAAATTAGGGCGCTTGGCGCAAATTCACAAAGTGTGAATACTGCACAGTCTTAAACCATGATTTGGCGGCACTCATTGCGTCAACTACAGTCATAGCATTACAAGCAATTTATGGCTGAGGATACAGGCATGAACACAAATTTATTGGTAGGCGGCATATT
>NZ_JBFHDY010000267.1:0-1672 GCF_041584495.1 Zhongshania sp. | reverse complement strand
TGTGGCAGTGTGCGGCGCTCACTTACAAGGCCAGCCGCTAAATTGGCAGCTCACCGAGCGCGGTGGCTACCTGCTTGAAAAAACCACATCGGCGCCAAATTACAAACTCTATGCGCTGGCTGGTGGCCCGCCATTTAGGCCGGGCATGGTGGTAGCGCCAGCGGATGAAGGCCAAGCAATTGAAGTAGAAGTGTGGTCGCTACCCGCCAGCGAGTTCGGCAGCTTTGTAGCGGGTATTCCTGCGCCTTTGGGAATCGGTAAAGTCACGCTGACAGATGGCAGCCAGGTGAGTGGCTTTATCTGTGAGGCGTCGGGCTTAGCTGGCGCTGAAGACATTAGCCATTTCGGCGCTTGGCGAGCGTATTTGGCATCAAAATAGATCGCAATTATTTTTGAATACACTATCCGCCTGCTATGTAGGCGGATAGTCACACTAACTGCCACACCTCACATATCCCCTCGCCCAAACCATCATTCTGAATTTCCTGCGTCGTCATTCTGAACTTGATTCAGAATCCAATACCACTGAACCAGCAAACCCCGGTCGCACCAACTAACGCATTGAAATTTATAAAAAACGGAACATGACCAAGGGAAAGGGATTTTGTGTTGGTCTAAAGGAACGTTTTCTTCGTTTTCCCGTCTGTCTTTTCCTTGTGGAATCGCAGCGATAGTCTGTTTTCTAATGGCTCTTTTGAGGGCTTACTATGCATAGGAAGGCGTATGACGGATATCTGTAAAACGGAAAGATTAATTTTGCGGCGGTTATCCCTTGAGGATGTCCCCGCATTGACCAAAATTCTCAGCGACCCTGAAGTTATGAAGTACTCAGTTAATGGTGTTTGTGATGAGGTCGCTACCCGAAAATTCATTGAGTGGTGTTTATCTTGTTACGAGTCTCATGGTGTGGGTCCGTTGGCACTAATCGATAAGATGGGTTCTGAACTCATAGGTTTTTGCAGTGCTGGGCCAGAAATGGTCTTTGATGTCGAGGAGATGAACCTCGGCTATCGGCTTGCTAGACGGTATTGGAATAGAGGGCTGGCGTCTGAGGCCGCCAGAGCAGTTTTGAATTATGTTTTTAGAGAGAAAAAATTTAATTCAGTTGTGGTTATTATAGAGCCTGAGCATGTGGCATCGCTAAAGGTTGCTGAGAAAGTGGGCTTTTTCAGCTTTGACATACTGGAATTTCATGGTCGACCGGTGAGGCTATACCGCCTAACGTCCGAACGATGGGAGGCATTGTGTAGCAAGGCCATGTGCGCGATAAATGCATGAGAGCTGGCGTTACGCGTATTGATACTTTTGGGTATGAAGCGGGCCATGTTTATATTGTCAATTATGAGGTTTATTACTCATGAATTTGGGTAATCCCCCCCAATAATTAGTTATTTTACGGAATAGCGCCGTTAAGCAAAGTTTGGTCAGGCGCATTGCCGATCCGCAATTCTGGTGCAAGGTATAATTTGTAATGTCGCGGTATGATCCCGCTATTACACGTTGGAGTATGGGCGTTTTTGCTATTTTTCGGGTTAAAGCTGATGTCTTTGCCGCTGGGCATTGATAAATGCCATAGCGCCTAGGGTTTGCATATTGGCCACTATGCCCTTCATTATAGTTTCATTGGGTGCTAATTGAAGGGAGTGCATATGAACGCATTAGAATCGGTCAG
>NZ_JBFHDY010000266.1:0-1701 GCF_041584495.1 Zhongshania sp. | reverse complement strand
TATATATTGTAAATGTAGTGCTATAAAACAACACATTAAAAAATACATAAATTTTAAAATACGCAAAAATAGTGCAAGGACTTTCCGCAGTGAAATGGGCACTACAGCTATAAAAACTCGACTTGTTATTTTTTCACGTTTTTTTACACTTTGATATGGCGTAAGTGTTAAAAAATTTAAATTTTTTATGTTACAAAAAAACGCTATTTTTTCAAAAATGCAAAATCGCTAAAATAGGTGTACAAAAAGTGCATTTTTTTCACACTTTTGAAAATAAAAAGTGCACATTCACAAATTTTACAAACAAAAATTTAACTCTTACGCCATATCAAACGCACAATATTAAAAAATCCCGCCACTTGTTCAGGACACTTTTTCACGTTTTTTTCACAAAATTCAAACACCCACTTTTCTAATTTTTTCCTTATAGATCAGGAAGCTTTTGAATTTTGAAAAATTTAAAAAAATCGCATTGGTACGGGATTAGAGTAATTTTAAAATTTTCATTTTTTTAGTAAAATTTCATTAGCATCCTGATCTATAAGGGAAAAATTTAAAAACACCCCTAAATTTTAACAAAAAACGCACGTTTTTTTTAACAAATTTTTACAAAAAATGTAAAATTTCCACTTTTTATATCGAAAATCGCACATTTTTTTTTACAAAAAACACACTTTTTTTCAATTTTTGCACTTACTAGGGATTTAGACCAAAAAAGTGCACCAAAAACTTCTAAAAACCCTGAAAAATGGGCCAAAAATGCACATTTTTTGTACATTTTTTGATTTAAATTAGTATAAAAAAAGTGTTCCTTTGGCAAAAAAATGCGTTTTTACCCTTTAAAAAATCCAAAATTATCGCAGTATCCCCACCCCCAAATTCAATGTTTGTACAACCTCACCCTGGAAGAAAAGTGTAAAATTTTTTTTCATAAAAATGGGGGGGGTGTAGCATAAAAAAACACCCTCTACTAGGCGTTGAGACCAAAAAAGACCCTTGTTCAAAAAAAAATTTGAGTTGGAACAGATTTTGTAAAAAAGGTGCATTTCTACCCCAATTTTTTTTATTTTGATATGGATTTAATTATAAAAGTTACATTTTAAATTTTAGCATTTTGGAGGTGTCTCGAACACCCTAAAAATGGTCAAAAAATGGTCAAAAATGTACATTTTTGGTGTTTTTATTTTCAAAAAAACACATTTTTTTTGTAAAAAAAAATTTACTATTTTTAATTTTTAATGTAAAAATTTTAAAAAAATTACATTTTAAGCAAAAGCTTCCTGATCTACTGCAAAAATAGAGGGTAAAAAACGCTTAGATTTTTTGAAAAAAAAAACAAAAAAAGCAAAAAAACAAAATTTAACCTTCTAAAAATGTGTCAATTTACACGTGTATGGTTGTAAAATTTATTTTTTTATTTTTTCTAAAAAAAAAATTTAATTCGTAATAACTACTTAACTAGTGCTTAAATTTTTCATTTAGAAAAAAAAATACGTTTTTTTTTGTAAAAATTGCATTTTTAAAAAACGTAAATTTTCATTTATTTTTTTTACATTTCATTCTTACGCAATATCAAAATGTGTGAGTTAAATGTAAATTTTTAAATTTTTTTTAAAAAAAAATTATAAAAAAAAAATAAATTTTTTTTTTATAACACAAAATTTACACGCTCCTGGTAACAAAATATTTTTTTAAAAAACG
>NZ_JBFHDY010000265.1:0-1706 GCF_041584495.1 Zhongshania sp. | reverse complement strand
CTCATTCCCCGCCCTCCTCATACCGATACAAAAACGACTTAACACGCGCATTGTCATCCTGGCGGCACTCTGCGGGGACTGTTTTGACCTCCCCGCCCTTTTCAAGATACTCCGCAACCTGCGCCTCAATCTGGGCGCGCAGTGGGTCGCGTTGGGTTATTTCGGATTTGTGGATCATTGGAACATATCCTCCTGCGCTGTCTCATTGTTAAACCGCTCACAGGCGGCCTTGTAGTAGTCCTCGTCTAGCTCGCATCCAACAAAGTCGAACCCGCCATAATGGGCTGCTATGGCGCTAGAGCCGCTGCCTAAGTGCGTGTCCAGTATGCGGTAACCTTCTTTGGCGTAGTTCGCGAGCAGCCATTGGTAGAGCTTGACGGGTTTTTGGGTGGGGTGGATGCGGTGCTCTTTGTTTTTCATGTCGCCCTGTAGCATCCCCGCCCATTGAAAACGAAACAAGCGAACGGCGGTCTTAAAGCTAGTCCAAGCTAACTCGCAATCTGCAAAATCACTTTCTCCATTGACCTTATCCCAGACAACCCAGCAGGGTGAATTACACATAAAATGGATGCCATCAATGAAGTGATTTGCACCCCAGATTATTTGATTTCTGCTTACTCGCTTTAAGTGGTCAAAGTAGTCAGAATTAGGCGCGCAAAGGTCGCCCCCAGCAAAAGGTTTATAGTCTTTAGCCACGGCCAGTTTGCCCCTGCTTTTGTTTGTTGCGCCGCTCTCGCCTATCCCATAAGGCGGATCAACAATAGCCAAATCAAAAGCTTTATCTGGGAGCGACGCCATGTACTCCATGCAGTCGATGTGTAGTAGTTCGACGCTCACAACACCCCCTCCCCCACAACATCACTCATCCAAGCCCGCGCGACAGTCCAGCACAATTCGGGCGATTCGCACTCAGTTACAAACTTGCGGCCTTTGAATCGTACAAATACGCTCCAGCCGTTTTGTGTTAGTGGTTCGATTGTCATTATTATATCTCCCAATCTGCTAAGGCTAATACAATCCACGTGGTGCAAATCCAAGACGCAAACATAAAGCGCCCAAACTCATCCCAGTTGGCGGGATTTAGTGGTGCGACGCTCCAAGTGGCGAATGCCGATATAAAACCGCCAATTGCGTACAGCGCTATCGGAACTAAAATGTATTTTAGTATTTTCACACCAAGCCCTCCGCCCGCTTCTTCAGCTCATCCTTAATCACGCACTCGACACCGTGCCAGACAGAGAACGCGCTAAACTCAAGCATGTACTCGGGCAGAAAACGCCGCGCCCAAATATCCAAGTTGATAATGAAGTCGCGGTAATCGCTGCACAGTTGCTCGTCAAAAACGCCCTGTACATCAACCGGGTGGCGGTCAAACGCTCGACCTACTGCCGCCTGAACATCCAGCTCCGATGACAGTTTAAGCGGCATATTCAGGTACATATCCAGAAGGTTTGTTTCTTCCTTCAGCCGCTCGACCTTTGCGCGAATTTCCGCCTCTGTCACCAGCGGCTGATCTTCGATTTCTGGGACGCCTTGGGCGACCATTTGGTTTTCGTAGTTCATTAGATTTTCCCCTTAAACCGGAATAACCCGGATAGTGATGTATTGACCTTCGCCGCAGTTTGCCTGCTCGCGCTCTGCAATCGAAACAGCATCGCCAGCATTCCACACGTAATCGCGCAAAATGTACTCGCCGTCTTCGCCGT
>NZ_JBFHDY010000264.1:0-1707 GCF_041584495.1 Zhongshania sp. | reverse complement strand
GCGTTAACAATGTCATCCGGCGTGATGTCGTTAACGGTGATCGTTGCCGTTGAAGACGTATCAACCGTGTGGGTTGAAGTCGTGGTCGCGGTGAAGGCATTACCCGCCGCGTCAGTACCCGTTACTGTAGCATCGAAGCTGGTATCGGCGGCCAAGTCGGCGCCGTCCACGGCAATGCTGTAGGTGTTGCCCGCCAGTACAGTACCGCTGTAAGGCGTGCCGTTGATGATGAAGCTAACCGTGTCGCCCACGGTGGCATCGCCGCCGACCGAACCGGTGACGTTGATGCTTCCGCCAGCCTCAGCCGCGTTAACAATGTCATCCGGCGTGATGTCGTTAACGGTGATCATTGCCGTTGAAGACGTATCAACCGAGTGGGTTGAAGTCGTGGTCGCGGTGAAGGCATTACCCGCCGCATCCGTACCCACAACCGTAGCATCGAAGCTGGTGTCGGCCGCCAAGTCGGCGCCATCTACCGCAATGCTATAGGTGTTGCCCGCCAGTACAGTACCGCTGTATGGCGTGCCGTTGATGGTAAAACTAACGGTGTCGCCTAGGGCCGCATCGCCGCCGACCGAACCAGTAACGTTGATGCTTGTTCCAGCTTCTGCCGCGTTAACAATATCGTCAGCGGTGATGTCGTTAACGGTGATTGTTGCCGCGGCAGACGTATCAACCGAGTGGGTTGAGGTGGTTGTCGCGGTAAACGGATTACCTGCTGCATCAGTGCCCGTCACAGTCGCATCGAAGCTGGTATCGGAAGCCAAGTCTGCGCCGTCAACCGCAATGCTGTAGGTGTTGCCCGCCAGCACGGCGCCACTGTAAGGCATGCCGTTAATGGTGAAGCTAACCGAGTCACCGGGGGCCGCATCACCGCCAACAGTACCGGTGACGTTGATGCTTCCGCCAGCCTCAGCGGCGTTCACGATGTCATCCGGCGTGATGTCATTAACGGTGATTGTTGCGCTCGCTGCCGTATCAACCGTGTGGGTTGAAGTCGTCGTTGCGGTAAATGGATTACCTGCCGCGTCAGTACCCGTTACTGTAGCATCGAAGCTGGTATCGGCGGCCAAGTCCGCGCCATCAACCGCAATGCTATAGGTGTTGCCCGCCAGCACGGTGCCACTGTAAGGCGTGCCGTTGATGGTGAAGCTAACCGTATCACCCGGCGCGGCGTCGCCACCGACAGTACCCGTTACATCAATCGTGCTTCCGGCTTCTACCGCGTTAACAATGTCGTCAGCGGTGATGTCGTTAACGGTGATTGTTGCGCTCGCCGTCGTATCAACGGTATGTGTTGAGGTGGTTGTCGCGGTAAACGGATTACCCGCGGCATCAGTACCGGTCACTGTGGCATCGAAGCTGGTGTCGGCCGCCAAGTCGGCGCCGTCAACCGCAATGCTATAGGTGTTGCCAGCCAAGACGGTGCCGCTGTAAGGCGTGCCGTTAATGGTGAAGCTAACAGTGTCGCCCACTGTTGCATCGCCACCGACAGTGCCCGTTACATCAATTGAAGTACCCGCTTCAGCGGCATTGACGATGTCATCAGGCGTGATGTCATTAACCGTGATTGTTGCGCTCGCTGCCGTATCAACCGTGTGGGTTGAAGTCGTCGTGGCAGTAAACGGGTTACCCGCTGCGTCAGTACCCGTTACTGTAGCATCGAAGCTGGTGTCTGCCGCCAAGTCGGCGCCATCTACCGCAATG
>NZ_JBFHDY010000263.1:0-1710 GCF_041584495.1 Zhongshania sp. | reverse complement strand
TCACTAGGGCCCGCAATGCAGCGCGGCAGTGCCGAGCTTAATGGCGAAGGCTTAGCCGTCGGCGGCATCGTGGTCATGCGCTTTGGCGAAAATGCCTTAGACGTCATAAATCGAGTTAAAGCTCGCTTGGAGGAGGTTAAGGCATCTTTACCTAAGGGAGTTGAAATTATCCCCGTGTATGACCGCTCCGGCCTGATTGAGCGGTCTATCGACACCTTAAGCCGAACGTTGAGTGAAGAGATCCTCATAGTCTCGCTCGTTATAATTGTGTTTTTGCTGCACCTGCGCTCGGCGCTAGTCGCCATTATCACCCTACCCATCGCCATATTATTAGCGTTTATTCCTATGTATTACCAAGGATTAACAGCCAATATTATGTCGCTAGGCGGAATTGCGGTTGCCATTGGCGCGATGGTCGATGCCGCGATCGCCATTGTAGAAAACATACATCGCCGCCTCGGACTATGGCGAGAGCAAACTGATAGCTCGCAGAGCCGCACAGACGTCATTATTGCCGCGATGCAAGAAGTGGGGCCATCCATTTTCTTCGCATTATTAATTATTGCCGTGTCATTTTTGCCGGTGTTTGCCCTTGAAGGCAGTGAAGGACGGCTTTTTAAACCCTTGGCTTACACCAAAACCTACTCCATGTTTTTTGCAGCCCTGCTGTCCGTTACTCTGATACCCGCTCTAGCAGTTTTACTTATTCGCGGCCGTATTCGCGGCGAACACAGTTGGTTAAATCGCAGTTTGATTGCGCTATATGCGCCGGTGGTACGCTGGGTGGTAGATAGTCGCTGGCTGGTGGTGGGTGTCAGCGTTCTCGTGCTGCTGTCTGCGATCATCCCCTTCCGTGGACTTGGTAGTGAATTTATGCCGCCATTGAATGAGGGTAGTATTTTGTATATGCCCACAGCCCTACCCGGAATGTCGATTAGTGAAGCTCAAAAGACGCTCCACACAATGAACCGAGAACTAATGACCTTCCCGGAAGTAAAAACGGTGTTTGGAAAAGTGGGGCGTTCAACGAGTGCTACTGACTCCGCACCACTATCGATGATTGAAACCAATATCACCCTCAAGCCGAAAAGCGAATGGCGCGAAGGAATGGATTGGGATAGCTTAATCGCCGAGATGGATCAAAAGTTACGCTTCCCCGGCATGCCCAATATTTGGTGGATGCCCATTCAGACACGCACACAAATGCTCGCTACGGGGATTCGCTCGGCATTGGGCATAAAAGTGTTTGGGCCGGATCTCGCGACGATTGAAAGCACCGCGACCGCGATCGAACGTGCTCTTCAAAGTGATAGTCGTACCACTGCCTTTTCGCGAAGCGCATTTGCCGAGCGCACCACGGGTGGCTACTTCTTAGATTTTGATATTGACCGAGACGCTGCGTCGAGGTATGGATTGAATGTTGCTGATATTCAAGATGTTATTGAGATGGCCATTGGTGGCAAGGTGGTTTCGCAAACGGTTGAAGGACGTGAGCGATACAATATTTTAATGCGTTATAACCGTGACTATCGTGACTCAATAGCTGCTTTAGAGCGTACTTACGTCACAACCAGCCATGGTAGCCAAATCCCGATAAGCCAAGTTGCGACGTTACAGTATCGCAAAGGCCCACAAATGATTCGCAATGAAGACGGTCAGTTAGTCGGCTTTGTTTTTGTCGACGTTGCCGACAATATCGGCATTCCGGAC
>NZ_JBFHDY010000262.1:0-1824 GCF_041584495.1 Zhongshania sp. | reverse complement strand
GTGGCTGATAAAGTGATAATTCACCCCATCCTGCTCACCGGGCCGCATTGGTCGCGTGGTGTGGGATACCGACACACTGAGCTGGGGCGTGCGCTTGAGTAACTCTGCGACTAAGCTGGTTTTGCCGGCCCCCGAGGGTGCAGAAATGGTATAGAGCGTGCCTTGACTGTGCATAGCGACGGGGTCGTCCTCTGATTGTAGTGCTCGCGGCGGATGGCAGCGCGACAGATAGCGTTTAGATTATACGACCAGTTTAGCAAAGCGTCACGGAAGGGGGGGAGTTCTGTGGGTATTACTTAAGTTTGAGAGCTCATTGCTGCGTGGTAGAAATTGCTTGTCTCACTTGTCGAGACCGCAGCCGCATTAAACGCCGAGCTATGTGGTGTGTGACTCATAGTCCGTAGACCAATAAGTCCCATGGACCGAGGATGCAGGTGCTACTTATTAAATTAAGGAATATCTGTGAGCCAAGAAATTTTGACTATGTTTGGTTGTCGTTTACGCCAGTTGCGCGCTAGTCGCGGAATGAGTCAAGAAGAGCTAGGAGCATTGGCAGGACTGGATCGGACTTATATTATTCTACCGTTCCAAATGGTTGTGCTGCTGACGGAACACGGTTGCCATCATTTTATGATAAAACATTTAATTACCTGCAACGGTGCGGGTGAGCAGTGGTTTGCGCGTTTTTTTCGCCTTCCAGCACAGTAGCTTTTCCAGTAATACGCGATGCATTCAGCTACCCTCGGCTCGGGAAATATCTAAATATCACACTTTAATGCGCATTAAAGTGTGATCGCAAGGCGTGTTGAGAAGGAAGAGGTGCTTAGGTTGTCTGGCTAATGCTTTGATTTTAATCAGAAAATTTTATCAACATGTGTGTTAGTCCTATTTTATACTCTGGGTCTGCTCATAGAGAGTAAATTAATATTTTATGCGTCAGGCTATTGTGGTTGAGTTTTTATTTTAGGCGCCTTTATGCCCGCCAATTAGTTTGAATCTGGCAGTTAGGCTAATATCGCCCGACAGAGTGCGGCCCCTATCTTAACTGATAGCGGTGTTGAGAGTAGCCCGGAAGGAAAAGGATCAAGTTTTTGCGGGCTCTAAACATGGAATAGAGGGCAAATACTCTATAATTTGTCGCAAATGGATTGGGCAGACCCGGTCGGTGTTATAACCTCGGTGGTTTCATCGGGGTTTTTCGCTGTTTGGGATAGGGAAAATTTTCATGCCTAACCCTTCATAGTCCTTGCCCACCTCTTCGCGCCCCCCGTCACAGTAGAATTTCTTTTTCAGTACCTCGAAGGCTCGATTGTTTTGCTCTGGCCTCAATAATGTCTTGAGGCCAATTGGTCGAGCAACTAGATCGGCCAGCTGCAGCCCTGAATGTGTATTCCACTGAACCTGATCAGTCGTACCCCCCCTGTGTCAGGCGACAACTAGCCTGACACAGGGCGGCAGGCGGTGATCAGGTTGGGTCGTAATACGCAGCACAACCTGATCGTGGCCAAAGTGATTGAATTTGAATTTCTCCAGCGCCGGTACGATCGCTTCGCTGTAGTGGCGTTTGTGGAATACACAAAATGTTCTGGTTGAATGAACCGGACGCTTTAATAAGAGACAATACCCGTCAATTATTGGAGTGTCATCATGGGACAGAAACGCAGTTACAAGCAGTACTCTAAGGAATTCAAAGAAGAAGCCGTTGCCTTAATTCGTGATCAGGGCTACTCGGTGGCTGAAGCGTCTAAATCATTAGGTGTGGCAAGCAACATGCTATATCGCTGGAAAGATCAACAAGAGCAATTGTCGGCAGGTACTGCGCTT
>NZ_JBFHDY010000261.1:0-1847 GCF_041584495.1 Zhongshania sp. | reverse complement strand
CAGGCAGAGTAGAAACGCGCCGTAAATACATCAACGTAATCCCGGTGAGCTGATATGCCCGAAGCCATCCTGAACCTGATTAAAGGCGATAAGGTGGGGGCAGAAACGGACTACCGGGACGCCCTACCCGTCAATATGTACGCCGTTGAGCGCCAAATGTTTGGCGTGAAGGGCTATATGCTCCAGATGCCGGGGCTGTCATCGTACACCACGGCTGTCGGCAAAGACCGTGGCGGGCATTGGAACGATCAGCAGAATAAACACTTCCGCGTATCGGGGAATAAGTTTGTCACTGTCGCTAATGGCACATCTACCACACTCGGCACGGTAGCCGGGACGGGGCAGGTTGCTATGGATCACTCGTTTAACACCCAGGCGGTCGTGGCGGGTGGCAAATATTACCTATATGACTCCACCAATGGGTTCCGCGAGGTGGTTGATGCCGACCTCGGTACACCTATCGACGTGGTGTGGGTTGATGGCTACTATTTCTTCACAGATGGCGAGTTCATCTACCACACAGACATAAGCGATGAATCAAGCATTGACCCGCTGAAGTTCGCGACTGCGGAGTTTATCCCTGATTACACCTATGGCGTGGCTAAAACCGAAGACAACAAGGTTATGGTATTTGGCCGGTATTCCATCGAGTACTTTGTTAACGCCGCGACTGAGAACTTCGCCTTCCAGCGCGTACCTACCCGAGCGCTCAAGCTGGGCATTGTCGGCACCCACTGCAAAGCAGAGGTTGGTGGAAAGATGTATGTGCTGGGTGGACGCAAAGAAGAGGCGGTTTCTCTCCATGTGATTGGAGTGGGTAGTGCCACAAAGCTTGGAACCCGTGAGGTTGACAAGGTTATTGCCCAATACTCCGAGGCTCAGCTATCCAACGCCCGGATTGAGTCGTTTGAGCACGATGGTTACACCTTCGTTATCATCCATCTGCCGGACGATGTCTTGTTGTTCAACCAGACCATCGCGGCATCGGCTGGAGTTGGGCAGGCGTGGAGCATCCTGAAGTCAGACGCAAACGGTGATACTCCTTGGCGGGCAATCAATGGCGTGTTTGACCAAGCGCAGAATACATGGGTATTTGGTGACAAGATTGATTCGCGCATAGGGAAGATAGACAGCTCCGTTTCTACGCATTACGGTGATATAGCGGAGTGGATACTTTACACGCCGTTCACTTATCTGGAGTCAGCCAGCTTGGACGAGGTAGATGTTGAAACCATCCCCGGCTTTACCTCGGCAGAAGATGCCACCGTTGCAATATCAATGACGTATAATGGCGTGACATACGGTAAAGAGTGGTTTGAGATGTATGGGCTGCCCCATGATTACGGCAAGCGGTTCATCATTCGCCGCATGGGGTACGTGAGCGACTGGGTCGGGTTCAAGTTGCGCGGTGCCAATACATCGCGGGCGGCATTCGGTAGAGCGGTGCTAACCTATGGCTGAGCAGATAGACCCGTACAAACGCCGTCTAGCTCTGAACGCTCAAGAGATTCAGGAGCTGACGCAGTGGCCAGACTCTATGGTTCAGGATTACCTGAACATATTGGAGGATTTGCTTACGCTGACCAACGCGGTCAATGATGCGTCTGCATCCCCTCGGCAGTTTGTCCAGATCGTCACGGACGATGACCCGCCAGCATTGCCAAGCGAACAAGACCCCACTCTTCCCGCGACAATACGTTGCAGGCGCAGTGATGACAGATACGAGGACTATGTGTACGAGCCATGAGCGACGTTAGAAGGTTAGTCCATCAAGTTTATTTCGACGACTCCGGTGTTCTCCGGGCTGTTAGCAATGATGAGCCGTTACCCGTTACTGGCGATTGGCT
>NZ_JBFHDY010000260.1:0-1848 GCF_041584495.1 Zhongshania sp. | reverse complement strand
GATTGTGCTCCATTCGGGTTTTTCGTTGACGGCCTTCAAAGGTACGTAGTCTTCGCCTAGGTGTGCGCTCATAACCCCTCCGGTCATTGGTGTTGGGTGTTTCTCATTCCCCGCTTTGTGGGCGGGTTAGGGGTAGATTATTATTTACCACTCAATGTGTCAACTATTTTTTACTATTAAAATATTCACTCAACACCTGCATAGTCTTCAAACGCGGGTTGTCGTTGGTTCCGCTCTTGAGGTGGTGGAGTGTGGTGTGGGATAGATTCAGCTCCCGCGCCAGGGCTTTGATGTTTTCGCCTTCCAGTGCTTTTTGAATTTGCGCCAGTGTCATCATTTTCCGTTCATCCGATTGGTTGGTTTAGTACTAAACAATAATGGCCATTATTCCACTAAATTATAAAAAAACAAAGCCACTCCAAAAGATCACAAAATCACTAACATCACATAGACCCCCCTTTAGTAGGGGGGTCTATATGTGATGATGATGTTCCGCATATCACGTGACCATTTGTGATGCGTGTGATGATTTTATTAACTATATGATTCATATAAAAAACTCAGTCACGCGGCAATTTGTGATGCGTGTGATTTATGTTAGTGACCACTATTTTAAGACACCCGAATTAACACGGCCCTGTGTGATGATTTCGGTATAATATTTTGTACTACTGACAAAATTTGTCACAAGAAATACATCATATCTCCAACAAGTAAACATAATCCTTAGATAGCCTGATGCACCCCTTATCGGCAAGGGACTTGAGGTTGTAGCTAAATGCCTGCCCAAACTTGCCGCCGTGTATGCCGCTGCGCTCCATAAATAGCCGCCGAACTTCCTGCCGGTCTGCCGACCCATCTAGCGCCCCTTCCTTGGCCACCTGAGCGCGGACGCAATCGAGCAGCATAGTCTCGCGCTCCGTCATTCCGGAGGCGGCTTTTAGTTGATCTGAGAAGCTGGCGGGGACGGGAACAAGCGAGGTTATGGGGCGACCTTTATAGTCTGTGTACCCCTCAATAGTGACCACATCGGCGCGGCATATAATAGGAGGCAGTGGCTCAACGTCCTTGGCGCGGGTATTCGTAATGGTGAGTATGCTTTCCTGTTTCGTCACCATGATCTCGAAATCGGTGGCGGCTTTGAGGGCTGATGCGCCTCTCGCCCCCTTCTCTGCATCCTTGCCCGAGTGGTGAACCACCATTACCCCGCATTTGTGGTCATGCTGAATTAATTCACACCCCCGGATGAAATCAGCCATATCGCTGTTGTCGTTCTCATTGCCGCCCATAGACCGATTGAGCGTATCCACCACCACTAACTTAACCGGCTGGTCAATGTGCTTGCGATACTCCCGGATAACCTGGGTAAGCTGCCCAACGTCCTTTGGGTCATCCATAATGGTGGTAATGGGAAGCACGCGCATTAACGGGGCTTTGGTGTTGACCTGCTCCCAGGCTCTTTTGCGGAATCGCATCCCATTACCGCCCTCGGCACTGATATAGACCACCACGCCCTCATCCCCGGTATCCAACCCCTGCCATTGGGTGCCTGACGCGATGGCGCACGACATATCGACGGCGGTGAAGGACTTGCCGCACCCCGGCTCACCGTATAGCACCCCGAACGATTCAGCAGGGATCAGGCCATCAATCAGCCAAGCCATATTGGCTATCCGGGCCATTTCGGCGTCATCGTTGGCCTGTAGAGCCTCCAACATTCGGACGTGTTTGGGTTTGGTGGTTGCGGCCTCGGCTTCTCCCTGTTCTTCTGTCTCGGGGGAGGGGGTTGGGCTGTCAAACGTCACTGGCCTGATATACCCCTCGCGCTCTGCCATGTGGAACAGCGTG
>NZ_JBFHDY010000259.1:0-1900 GCF_041584495.1 Zhongshania sp. | reverse complement strand
CTGATATGGCTATATTTTTGGGTAATGTACATAAGGAGGTGAGGGGATGGACTACACAAAATATCGAGACTTCACAGTTTGCGAGGCCCAAGCCGAGAACCTGGAAGCTGTCATCAAGCATGGTTCGCTCGTAAAAGCGGCTAAGGCGCTAGGGAAGAACAGCCGCACAATTGAGCGGTCTATTGAGTCCATTAAGCGTAATGCGGCTAAAAGGGGGTTTGACCCAGCAAAAGGCTTATCCCGACCTGGCCCAGATGGCTACAAGCTGCAAGGCTTCTCCGATATGCGGGAGAACGAGGAAGGCAAGCCGATATGGTACAAGTTCACAGAGGATAAGCTACGCCAAGCGGCGATGATAAAAGAAACCATCGCCTCAATGAAAGATGACATCAAGCCCCTCAAGATTCCCGCCCACACCAAAAAAAAATACGATAAAGAGTTAGTCCCTTGGTTTCAGATCGGCGACGCGCATATCGGAATGCTGGCCCACAAGTACGAGGTTGGCCACAATTTTGACCTCAAGATAGCAGAGCGCGAGCTGTGCAAAGCCTTCCAGATAGCGATAGACGAAGCGCCAGCATGTGAGCGGTGTGTTATCAACGACCTTGGCGACTTTAACCACTACGACAACATAGCGGGCGTTACAGAGAGGTCTAGGAACCAGCTGGATATTGATGGTCGGTTTGGGAAGATGGTGAATGTATCAAGTAGGATTATGCAGTATATAATCACCGCTTGCCTTGAAAAGTTTAAATACGTTGACGTGATAATCAACAAGGGCAACCACAACGACACGGGCGCTATATGGATGGCTGAGCTTCTGCGCTGTCGCTTCCAGACTGAGCGGGTGAAGGTTCTCGACAACGATTGTGAGTTTATCCCCTACCGCATGGGCAACACGTTTGTAGTTACTTCGCACGGTCAAAATTGCAAACCCGCCAAGATGGCTGAGGTTGTGGCAGCTCACTTCCGGCACGACTTCGCTGAATGCCAGTTTGTGTACCTCGACACGGGCCATATTCACCACAAGCAAAAGGCCATAGAGTTTGCCGGGTGCCAGTGGGAATCATGGAACACAATGGCACCTACCGACAAGCACGCGCATGACCACGGCTATGAGTCACGGGCGTCTTTAACTGTTGTGTATCGTCACAAGATATACGGTCAGCGCGGATCAAACACCATCCCCGTTGAAATGGTCAAAGACATATTGGATAACGTACCGGCTGGAACTGAGGCGAATAAGCGGAGGGAGGTTTATACGGTATAAGCGCCTTATGTGGCGCTATATCGGCTTAATGATTCTTTTGTGGCGCAATATAACACCAAACCGGCGCGATAACCGACGCGGTGTTAGTGTGCATTAGCCCTCATCCAAATAAGGGTCGCTATCTCCGCCGATATATTCAAACTCGGCGGCATTGCACATACAGCCGTCGCCGCTATCAAATGCACGCTCAAGCTCTGATATAGCGTTACTGGAACACCATGACCCTTCGTTTCTGTGGAACTCAATCATGTGCTTATCCCAGCTTGCGGGCACTTCTATTTCGTATTCCACCGTCATTCTAACCTTAACGCGCTTCATCACCAATACGCACGAGTCCTTGTGATTCTCCCCGATAGCCTGCTTGCAATATAAGCATCGCCGCTCAGGGCTTGCTGGCCTCATTGCTTTTTCAGTTACAGTGAACATTGTATCGATCCCCTTGTATAGTTGTTGTGACGCTATATCGGATACTCACACCTAACCCCCCGTATCTCCGTAACCTCTGGATTGACCACAACCACCGCATGCCCCCCTTTGGAGTGGCAGGCTTCTACGATTGAATCTAGGCTGGTGCAGCCTGTAAGGACTAGAATCAGGGGGATTATTCTCATTGGTTTCTCCGTTGTCGGG
>NZ_JBFHDY010000258.1:0-1932 GCF_041584495.1 Zhongshania sp. | reverse complement strand
TATGCAGAAGCGCAAAACACCCTTAGCAAAGTCCGCGATGGCTACAAAACTTTACAAAAAGAATTTAACGCCGCCGAAAAACTTTTCGCCGCTGAAACTTCAGCTGCACAAGCCAAAGCCGCGTGGTTAAAACGCAAAAAAGCTTACGCACTAGCAGACCCTAAGGAAGTTACCCTAGCAGTATCGGCAGAAACAGCCGCAAAAGAAGCCCAATACGCAGGAAGCTTTGTTACGGCACTAAGCGACTGGCAAATTACAGAGCAAAAATGGCGTGACGCACACAGTGTCGCGAGTAAATTGAATGTTGCACAGCAAAAAAGTGCTGAGGCTAAAGTGGCTTGGTTAAAACGAAAAAAAGCCTACGGTTTATCAGACCCCAGCGAAGCAAAATTAGCAGCCACGACTGAGGAATCAGGGAAAGCAGCCCAAATAAGTGGAGATTTAGGCACGGCACTAACTCAATGGCAACGCGCTGAGCAGCAATGGCGAGCGGCTTACAAAACGGTTGGCGATGAAGTGGCGCGTATCGACCAAATAAAATCCGACAAAGCTGCTGCAGAGCGTAAATTTGCTGCAGACCGTAAAGCGGCCATAAGTCGCCAGGCTGCTGCGGCAATAAGCAATAATATGGTATCCATTCCCGGCGGCAGCTTTCGCATGGGGGATCTAAATAGTGATGCGAGAATTACTGTGGGGAGACGTGATGAACTCCCCGTACACAGTGTGCGAGTGTCGGGGTTTAAAATGAGCAAGCACGAGATTACCTTTGCGGCCTGGGATGCCTGCGTAAGCGCCGGTGGCTGTAGCTATATACCAGATGAGCATGGCTGGGGCCGAGGCAACCGCCCAGTGATCCATACAAGCTGGGATGATATTACCCAGCAGTTTATCCCTTGGTTAAATAAGATCACCGGGAAGCGTTATAGACTGCCGAGTGAGGCGGAGTGGGAGTACGCCGCCCGAGCAGGCACGAGTACAGAGTATTCATGGGGCGATAGCATTGGCTCAAACCGCGCCAATTGTGATGGCTGTGGCAGCCGGTGGGATGATAGTAAGACCGCCCCAGTAGGTAGCTTTAGCGCCAATCGGTTTGGCTTATACGATATGCTCGGTAATGTGTCGGAGTGGACGCAGGATTGTTACAAGGATAGCTACGTAGGGGCGCCGAGCAACGGCAGCGCTTCGACGAGTGGCGACTGCAGTCGTCGTGTGTTGCGCGGTGGTTCCTGGGATACCACTCCGAGGTACCTCCCAGTCTCGCTTCGTCGTGCCGGTAGAGTGGAGAAGGCCTATATCGATTACGGCTTTCGGCTTGTCCACGACTGACGCCGTGTTTATGGCGTCATTGCCTTTTTACTTTTGTATTTTACTCTTTTTGTTCCGGACAAAAGTGGCATACCCACCATCCATGGAGGTAATCCTTTTTGTTTTTTGGATTATTGTGTATGAAGAATCCAAGGGGGGCGTGCCCCCATGAGTTTGTGGGTTTGGGTTCGCCGCCCGCAGGGCGGACGAGATTTTAATACACTTTTCCAAGCATCTGTTTAACGTAGGGTGTTTAAAACGCTTGGCCAAACGCCGATGTGTATGACCGGGTGTTGTAACGCCAGGCACTAAATGAGAAAGGGTTTTGGGGAAGAGAATGTCAGATAAACGACGTGTGGCCTTGACCTTACTAGGGCTGGAAGAGGGCGCGAGCAAAACGGCAATCGATGCCGCGTATTTCGCTAAGGGCGAAGGCTGACCGGCAATGTGATACGGCGCCTCCGCGCAGTGGTGCAACATCAAGCTCCTCCGCATCCCTGCTATCACAAACTAAATTAGACGATTTACCCGGTGTAGCGCCAAGCGACATTAACCGGCTCAGCTTTGCAGCCGGTCATGTATTAGCGGGGCGCTACACCATAGCCGAACTCATCGGTCAGGGGGTAT
>NZ_JBFHDY010000257.1:0-1936 GCF_041584495.1 Zhongshania sp. | reverse complement strand
CTTAATCACCTTTGTTAAAGACCGACCCGGTCACGATGCTCGCTACGCGATTGATGCCAGCAAGATTCAGCGCGACTTGGGTTGGGTGCCAGAAGAGACCTTTGAATCGGGTATTCGCAAAACCGTGCAATGGTATTTAGATAACCCCCAGTGGTGGCAGCGGGTATTGTCGGGGGATTATAAGTTAGACCGGATCGGCGAGGCGGCGATGGACGCTTGACGGGAGACGGGAGACGGGAGACGGGAGACGGGAGACGGGAGACGCAGAAGCGAGGGCCGAGCTGAACCCGTTGTTATGTCTGTGTCAGTATGACGCCGACAAAACGCCCTTCGCCGTCATACCTGCGGAGGCAGGTATCCACGTGAGCGCGGTGAGAGCTTTGAGTCACCAGCTCAGTGCTTAGGCGAAACTAAATTGATATTGGGCCTGATGTTTGTGACATCAGGCCGGTAAGGGAAACACCATGACCAAGAAATACAAAGGCATTATCCTCGCGGGTGGCTCGGGCACCCGCTTGCACCCCATTACCATGGGATGCTCCAAGCAGTTACTGCCAATTTACGATAAACCAATGATTTACTACCCCTTGTCAGTGCTGATGCTGTCGGGTATCAAAGATATTTTAGTTATCTCTACACCCACCGATTTACCGGGCTTTCAGCGCCTATTGGGTGATGGCAGCCAGTTTGGTACGAATATCGCTTATGCCGAGCAGCCCAGCCCCGACGGCTTGGCCCAGGCCTTCACCATTGGCGCTGATTTTATTGGCAATGACAATGTCAGCTTGGTCTTGGGGGATAATATCTTCTACGGCCAGCGATTCTCAGACAATCTTAAAAGTGCCGTTGCCAAAGAGTCCGGCGCAACGGTCTTTGGCTACCACGTCACCGACCCAGAGCGCTTCGGGGTGGTTGAATTTGGCGACGACGGCAAGGCGATTAGTATTGAAGAAAAGCCCGCCAAGCCGAAATCGCCCTATGCGGTTACCGGCCTGTATTTCTACGACAACGACGTGGTTGAGATTGCGCGCAATATCAAACCCTCGCCGCGAGGCGAACTAGAGATTACCGATGTGAACCTCGCCTACCTCCAGCGCGGCGATCTCAGTGTGGAAGTGCTGGGTCGCGGTTTTGCCTGGTTAGATACCGGCACCCACGATTCCTTAATTGATGCGGGGCAGTTTGTGCAGACTGTTGAACATCGCCAAGGCCTCAAAGTGGCCTGCCTAGAAGAGATCGCCTACCGCCAGGGTTGGATTAGTACCGAGCAGTTGTTGCAGCAGGGTGAGGCTCTTAAAAAGACCGGCTATGGCGAGTATTTGTTGCGGGTTGCCGCGGGGTATAAATGAACGTCATTCCAACCCAGCTCAAAGACTGCGTGATTATCGAACCCAAAGTGTTTGGCGATCATCGGGGCTTTTTCTTAGAAACCTTTCAGGCCGATCGCTACCGCGACATGGCGGGTATCAGTCTACCCTTTGTGCAAGACAATCACTCCCGTTCGGCCAAGGGCGTGTTGCGAGGCTTACATTTTCAAAAGACCAAGCCCCAGGGCAAATTAGTGCGGGTGGTCAGTGGTGAGGTGTATGACGTGGCCGTGGATATTCGCCCCGACTCCCCCAGCTTTGGTTTGTGGGAAGGGGTCATGCTCTCCGAAGAAAACAAGCGCCAGTTCTGGGTGCCGCCGGGTTTTGCCCACGGCTTTGTGGTGCTCAGCGACACCGCTGACTTTGAATACAAATGCACCGACTACTATGACCCCAGTGACGAAGGCAGCCTGATTTGGAATGACCCGGCGATGGCGATCACCTGGCCGCTAGAAAATCCCACCCTGTCAGATAAAGACAGCAAGGCCCCCACCTTTGCCGAGCTGTTCCAGCAATGAGTGCGCAGACCGCAATGCACCTGCTGGTGACTGGCGCCAATGGCCAGCTAG
>NZ_JBFHDY010000256.1:0-1987 GCF_041584495.1 Zhongshania sp. | reverse complement strand
CGCAGGCCATGACGGACCATGCATTAAACTCGCAGCACCCATCAAGTCTTCCCTGCGCAGGCAAGGACCGCAAATCCCTAAACGTCTTCCCTGCGCAGGCAGGGATCCATGTGAGCGGCAGCGAATGCCTTATTACCCCAACGTCTAAGCCCAAACTTCGTTGCTGAGATAGACTCCTGCCTCCGCAGGAGTGACGATTGATTTGGTCTGGTGTCGTTGCCGTTAAGCCTTCGCTGGAGCAACGGTGGGTTTAGCGTGGGGTGGTTGCTGCCATACTTGCGCAGGCCATGACGGACCATGCATTAAACTCGCAGCACCCATCAAGTCTTCCCTGCGCAGGCAAGGACCGCAAATCCCTAAACGTCTTCCCTGCGCAGGCAGGGATCCATGTGAGCGGCAGCGAATGCCTTATGGCCCCAGCTACACATGGGGTTATGAACCGCCGGTGTATTGCGTTAAAATTCCGCTACGCCTTCGGTGCAATGTGAGTTTAAAAGCCAATTGCCCGAACTATCTGCCGCACGCATATTCGGTGAGCTATGAAACGTATTATCTATCCCGGCACGTTCGACCCCATTACTCGTGGCCATATTGATTTGGTTGAGCGGGCTTGTAAGTTGTTTGACACGGTTGTGCTTGCCGTGGCTAACAGCGAGAAAAAGGTGCCCATGTTTGCGCTTAAAGAGCGTATGGATTTGTGCGCCGAGGCCTTGGCTCATGTGCCCAATATTGAAGTATGCAGTTTTACTGGATTAACGGTGGAGCTGGCTAAGGCGCAAAACTGTAGCATTATTCTGCGCGGCGTTCGTACCGTGGCGGATTATGAGTATGAATTACAGCTAGCCAATATGAACCGTTCACTGGCGCCAGGTATAGAGACTGTGTTTTTAACGCCAGGCGAGTCGCTGTCGTATGTGTCGTCGTCATTGCTCAGAGAAATCGCCAGTATGGGCGGCGAAGTGTCGCGTTTTGTGCCCGACAATGTGAGTAAAGCACTCAACGCGCGCTTCCCTCCCCGCAAGTGAGCATGCAGTGGCGCTAATTATTACCGAGGAATGCATTAACTGTGACGTGTGTGAGCCTGAGTGCCCCAACGAAGCCATTTATCAAGGCGGCAGCATTTACGAAATAGACCCCAATCGCTGCACCGAATGCGTTGGCCATTTTGACGAACCCCAGTGTCAGCAGGTTTGTCCTGTGGATTGCATTCCACTTGACCCGGCATTTATCGAGACCGAGGAGCAATTAATGGTGAAGTATGAGAAGTTAATTGCCGTTGGGTAAAATAAAGCTCAATCTGCAGCCAAGGACGGCCGCCAATGAAACAGCCCTGTGTATACATACTTGCCAGCAAGCCGCACGGCACCCTCTATATCGGCGTAACAAGCAATATTGCTGCTCGAATTTACCAGCACAAAGCCAACTTGGTCACGGGCTTTAGTCAACGCTACTCGGTTCACCGCTTGGTCTACATTGAATTGCACCAAGAGATGTACGCGGCTATTATCCGCGAAAAACAGCTTAAACGGTGGAAGCGTGCATGGAAAGTTCGCCTCATTGAAGAAAAAAATCCCGAATGGCAAGACCTTTACCCTGAGCTGCTTTGAAGCGATATTATAAGCCGGACTAGACTCCTGCCTTCGCAGGAGTGACGGTTGGTTTGGCTGGCGCTATGCCTTCGCAGGAGTGACGGTTGGTTTGGCTGGCGCTATGCCTCCGTGGGAGTGACGACCAGCGTAGCTTGGCGCGCTTACGGCCGTACTTGCGCAGGCAGAGCCCCCCGCGCCCTAAACCCACCGTAGCCATCAAGTCATCCCTGCGCAGGCAGGGATCCATGTGAGCGTAGTGAATGCCTTATTACCCCAACGTCTAAGCCCAAACTTCGTTGCTGGGATAGACTCCTGCCTCCGCAGGAGTGACGATTGATTTGGTCTGGTGTCGTTGCCGTTAAGCCTTCGCTGGAGCAACGGTGGGTTTAGCGTGGGGT
>NZ_JBFHDY010000255.1:0-2028 GCF_041584495.1 Zhongshania sp. | reverse complement strand
TGGCGGCGGTGGTGCGGGACAGCGACCGGGTCGAAGGCCTAAGTTTTTCAGTGCTGCACAAATGGCATTTCATTGACGGTTTGGGGCGCACTGCCCGAGACAGTATTTCAGCATTTTTTGCTGCGGGCATCGCCTTGATGTTTATTTTGGGCATGGTTTTGTATATTCGCCGTTGGCGCCGACGTCTTGAGTAAAGCGCGTCATTTCGCTGCTTGGGCTTGAAAAAGCCCCTCGCAGCCGTCAGGCTGCACCGAGACATTTAATGACGAGCAGCACCATGCCAAGAAAAACTATAGAACTTCCCGAGCGCTTTCTCTTTACCACCGACTACGTGGTTTTGTACTCCGACGTCAATGTGGCCAATCACCTCGCCGCAGATCGTATTCCTTCCATCGCTATCGAGGCCCAGTTGCGCTTCATCATTGCCCTGGGCTATGAGCAGGCCACGGCATTTGAAGAGGCCGGTTTGATTATGGCTCACTCTGAAATCTCCTACCTCTCAGAGACCGATTACGGCGACCGTTTAGAAATAGACGTGACGGCAGTAAATTTCACCGCCAAAAGTTTTGATTTACTGTTCAGACTGCGCAATTTAAGCAAGGGCTTAGAAACGGCACGCATTAGAAATACCATGCTATTTTTTGACTACAGCAGTAAATCGGTATGCGCAGTACCGGAGAGTTTTAAGGCCAACGTTGCGAAGCTGTGACATTTTCAAGTGAATGAGGTTGACGGCGTGCTTAAAAAAGCTGCGTTACTGACACTCGCGTTGAGCGTGTTCCCCCTTACTCAGGCGGAAGAACTCAATACCGGCATGCTGCCAAAATGGGAGCTAGGCCTAGGTCTGGCTGCGTTGAGTCTGCCGGACTATCCCGGTGCCGATCAGGGGCGCAGTTATGTACTGCCCTTCCCGTATTTGATTTATCGCGGTGAGCGCTTGAAAGCCAATCGGGACGGTTTGCGTGGTCTATTATTTGAACATCCCCGATGGGATCTCGATATTTCCGCTGGTGGCAGTTTGCCCGTAAATAGCAAAGACAATCGCGCCCGCGAAGGCATGGATGACCTCGACTTTAGCTTTGAATTTGGGCCGTCTCTGCGCTTTAAACTACGTGATACCCCAATTGAAAGCTTACAGCTGCGCTTTAATTTGCGCGCCCTGCTGGCGGTGGATGGCTTTCCGGGCATGTCTTATGAAGGCTGGGTATTAAATCCAGAATTGCGCTGGCAGCAACAGCTAACAGAGGCGCTATCTTGGGGCGCCAGCTTGCAGACGCGCTATGGCAGTGATGACTACCACAATTATTTTTACGGCGTTGCACCGCGTTTTGCGACGCTCAATCGGCCCGTATATCAGGCCGATGCGGGTCATAATAGTAGCGGCGTGGCTTTGAATGTTCGCTGGCATGCTAACGCCGATTGGCGAATCAGTGCTGCGGTGAGTTATATCGATTTACGCGACGCTAGTTTTAACGATAGCCCACTTTTTAAGAAAAACAGTGGCGCGTATTTTAGCCTATCGATGGCGCGCATTTTCTGGCGTGCAACTAAGCGAGTAGATCTTGGCCCAGCAGAGTGAGCTGAACTGCCGCTGTGATTGGGCTACAATAAGCCCATAATATTGACTCTCCCCCTGCCGTTTATCTTGGAAATATTGTTTTATGCCCCACTCTGCACAGGCAAGCGCGGTCGTTATCGGCGGCGGCCCAGCGGGCTTAATGGCTGCCGAGCAGTTGAGCGCAGCGGGTTGTGCAGTGGCGGTTTACGACAGCATGCCTACTGTCGGTCGAAAATTTTTGCGCGCCGGAATCGGCGGTCTCAATCTGACTCACAATGAAGCGTGGCCAAATTTTATTGCCCGCTTTGGCGACCGCGCACCCTTATTGCAGCCGTGTTTAGACGCCTTTAATGCCGAGTCTCTAAGGGCTTGGGCGGCGGATTTAGGGGTAGAGACTTTTGTTGGTAGTTCGGGGCGCGTATTTCCCGTTGAAAAAAAAGCCGCCCCGCTTTTGCGCCGCTGGTTGCAGA
>NZ_JBFHDY010000254.1:0-2052 GCF_041584495.1 Zhongshania sp. | reverse complement strand
GGACTCCACACTGATCGTCATCGGGTTCGCAACTACCACGCTGAACACCGCAGCAGCATCCAACGTCAGCACCGCTGTTGATGGCGGCACGAATGTTGAGAACGCCCTTGCCTCGCGAGTCCCCACCGTCGCGACGCTGGCGGCGCTTCAGGCTGTTTCCACTACTGGTCTTGTAGATGGCTCCAGTAAACGCGATATGGATGGCCGCAGCTCTGCGGGTGATGGCGGAGCGGGCCGATTTGTTTGGCGCTCAGGAAACCAGTCCGCGAATGTTGCCGCTGATGAGGTGGGTTCAGGGCTGGGCAATGGCGGCATCTGGATTGCGCCTAGCAGTGATTTAACGGGGGCGTCTGGGGCTTGGGAGCGAGACACGGGGAGAATTGCATTTGCAAACTGGTATTTTGGGGCAAGTACGGGGCAAGACCTGACCAGCGTAATTCAGCTCGCGTCAGACAATAACGTAAACCTTTACTTGATGCCCCAAGAGCACAGGGTTGACGGGACAATAACCCTCAAGGAAGGTCATACAATCCAAGGTGGGGGTGCAGGTGGACTCTTTTTAAATGCCCCGACCACTGCGACCGGCACGATTCTTAACAAGCCCGCGACCGGGGTTGACGGGCCTATAATCATATTAAAATCGTCATCTACAGTTAAAGGCATTCAGTTCCGCCACCTCAAGGTGAATGGTGCCACCACAGGGATCGTTAGGTTAGGGACAGGGGCGGAGAACTGCGTATACAACGCACTGCTGGATTGCTCAATATATGGGCATTTTACAAACGATCTAACGCGAGCGAATACGTGTTTTGGCCTCTACACTGCGGCGGGCACAATTAGTACAGTTGTGTACTGGAACCGAATATCTAACGTCCAAATTACCAACTGCGATGTAGGTGTTAGCTACAACGCGCAGGCCAACGCAAACCATGCTTCTAATGTTGTTGTTAAGGAGGCGAGAATAGGGTTTTGGCTTGACGGTGGGGCAACAGAATGCATTGACAACTCTTTCAGCGGCATTGGTGTATACAACGGCCAACTATTCACGCCGGACGCAATCTGCTTCAAGATGGACAATATATGCAAGTTCAACACTTTTTATGGAAACACTGAAGCCTTCGGTAAAGCCTTCGATATAGACGCGCAGTCTGTTAATAATATTTTCTCTGGAGCATTTAATGAGATAGTCGATTCCTCGGTTGGTGACGGCAACACGCTACAAGGAATAAACGAAACACAGCAGCAAGGGCGCGTTAGGCAGACTAACTCACTCACTGGTGAGTCTGCTTATATTCTCAAGTCTAGCCGCTACATACCGACCGGAGGCTTCCAGACCATAGCGGAGTATTTATCAACTGACGCACAGGCGTCCGGCGTTGGCGCGGGCGTTGGGCTTGGGGGTGCTTTCACAAACGCTGGGTTGCTAACTGTTTTCGCACAAATCGCGGGTGTTAAAGAAAACAACACCTCCGGCGACTTCGGCGGCGAGATGGAGTTGAGTGTAAGGCCTCAAGGCTTACCAATGACTCCGGTGGTGAGGCTTGGGCTGAATACCCAGCGGCCCGCAACGGACGCCACAATTGACAGCGGCACAACCAGCTTCCGCTGGAAAGACATAAACACAATGCGAGTTAGAACGCACCCGGTCACAGTGGGAAACCTGCCATCTGCCAGCGGTATAGCAGGAACAAGGGCTTTTGTTACTGACGCGACTACGACAACTTTTGCGTCAATTGTAGCTGGCGGGGGGAGTAATGGCGTGCCTGTTTACAGCGACGGGACAAACTGGCGTATCGGTTGATCCTGTCCGCAGGGCAAGTGAATAAGGAACCATGAAAGTGCAAGCAGACCAACTACCTCAAGCAGTTAACGGAGTAACAGCGAGTGGGCTGTCATAAGGAACGAAAATGAACGACCAAAACCGCAGGGCAAGTGATTTGTCTCCGGACTGGAACGAGTAAGGAAGGTCAATGACTGATGATCGAATTGAAACCCTGTTCCAAAAGCACGATCTGGTGGTAGGGAGAGTGTCAGCATTGGAGCAAAAGCAGG
>NZ_JBFHDY010000253.1:0-2107 GCF_041584495.1 Zhongshania sp. | reverse complement strand
CAGGCAGTCATTATGGCGGGCGGAAGTGGAAGCCGTTTATGGCCTTCTAGTCGAAGTTTATTCCCCAAACAGTTTTTATCGGTAGTGGGAAAAGACACCATGCTGCAAGCCACGCTTGCGCGGGTCGATGGTTTGAGTGTTGGCAGTACGTCGGTTATTTGCAACGAAGAGCACCGCTTTGTGGTGGCGCAGCAGGCCCAGGATTTTGGCGCTGAATTAAGTTCTATTATTTTAGAGCCTGTAGGTCGTAATACGGCACCGGCAATTGCGCTGGCGGCCTTTGATGCGCTTGAGTCTGCAGGGGATAAAGCGCCGTTGTTGCTGATTATGGCGGCAGATCATGTGATTAATGATGTGGCGGCGTTTCATGCGGCGGTTGAAGTAGCGCAGGTGCAGGCTGAGGCGGGAAATTTAGTGACCTTTGGGATTGTTCCCGAGTCTGCGCATACCGGTTATGGCTATATTCAGCGCGGCGCTGAGGTCGTTGGTCAGGGCGGGGCGTATGGGGTTTCTCGTTTTGTTGAGAAGCCGGATGCAGCTACAGCACAGAGCTATATGGATGCCGGTGGCTATTATTGGAATAGTGGCATGTTCTTGTTTGCCGCCGATGTGTATTTGAATGAGCTAAAGGCGTTTAGGCCCGATATTTATGCGGCTTGTGAAAAGGCCTTTGGGAATCGTCAGCGCGATAAAGATTTTTTACGTATAGATGCCGATGCCTTTATGGCCTGCCCAGATGAATCTATTGATTATGCGGTGATGGAAAAAACCGACAAAGCAGTGGTGGTGCCGCTTTCTGCGGGTTGGAGTGATGTGGGGGCGTGGTCGTCGCTGTGGGAAATTGGCGACCAAGACGCATCTGGTAATGTGAGCAGTGGTGATGTGCTGAGCCACAATACTGTTAACTCGTATATTCGCGCAGAGCACCGTTTGGTGGCCACGGTGGGTTTAGACAATGTGGTGGTGGTTGAAACTAACGATGCGGTGTTGGTGGCAGCTAAAGACCAGGTGCAAGATGTTAAAAAGATTGTTGAGGCTTTAAAGGCGCAGAATCGCAGTGAGGTTTCGCAGCACCGTCATGTTTATCGGCCGTGGGGTGTTTACGACTCTATCGACAATGGTGAGCGTTATCAGGTTAAGCGGATTACCGTAAAGCCGGGGGCGAAATTGTCGGTCCAAATGCATCATCACCGCGCCGAGCATTGGATTGTGGTGTCGGGTACCGCCAAGGTAACCAATGGCGATAAAGAGATAATGCTGACGGAAAACCAATCGACGTATATTCCGGTTGGGGTTGTGCATGCCTTGGAAAACCCTGGGGTGATTCCGCTGGAATTAATTGAAGTGCAGTCGGGCTCGTATTTGGGTGAAGACGATATAGTGCGCTTTGAAGATAGGTATGGAAGGGTGCCTAAGGCTTAGTTATAGGCAGGTAGCGTATTTTTGCGCTTCGTTGCTGAGATGGACCCCTGCCTGCGCAGGGGTGACTGAAAGCTCAACTTCATAATTTTATTTTGTCATCCCTGCGAAGGCAGGGAACCATATGAGCGCAGCGAATGCCGTTGCATCAAACGTCCCGCGTCAGCCTTTTGTCCATGCCTTGCCGTGTTGCGCCATTTCAGCGATTGCCTGCTACTTTCGTGGTTTTTCTCTGTGATACACTCCTGCCATATTTATGCTTCTTGTGGTCTTATTCAATGAAAGTTACTGTTTTTGGTATTGGTTATGTGGGCCTTGTGCAGGCCGCTGTTTTGGCTGAGGTTGGCCATGATGTGGTGTGTGTCGATATTAATGCCGAGCGGGTCGAGAACCTTAAAAAGGGCATTATCCCTATTTATGAACCCGGTTTAACGCCGTTGGTGCAGCGCAATTACGAGGCGGGTCGTTTGCAGTTCACCACCGATGCCGCGCTCGGTGTTAAGCATGGTCGTATTCAGTTTATTGCGGTGGGTACGCCGCCAGACGAAGATGGCTCTGCCGATTTACAGTATGTGTTGGCAGTGGCAAAGACCATTGCCACGTATATGGAGTCGCCCAAGATTATTGTGGATAAATCCACGGTGCCGGTGGGTACTGCCGATAAGGTGAGCGCCTGTGTTGCAGAGGT
>NZ_JBFHDY010000252.1:0-2109 GCF_041584495.1 Zhongshania sp. | reverse complement strand
GTATTATATAGACCTTAGCCTCAGTAGCAAGTAGTTTTTTAAACTTTCTTACCACCCCAACTGCTTAAACAAATCGCGTTCCGCACCTCGGTGAAGTCCGCCTCAGCAGTTGAGGAGGCGCATTATAGACACGCCAGCTTAGGAGTCAACGAGTTTCGCAAATTTTCTTTAACCGGGGGTAAAAGAGCAGCAAAATAAGGGTGCCATACAAGGCGGCATCAAAGTAACTTGAGCGCACCTGCCAAAAAACATGCACCCAGGCAAGGATCGCGACAACGTAAATCAGCTTATGGAGCTTGCGCCAGTTACGACCCAACGCACGCACAGCCCTATTGTTTGACGTGACACCTAGGGGCAGCATAAACAGCCACGCTAAAAAGCCAGCAACTATGTAAGGGCGCTCAAGCAACTCTTCTTGAGCGATTTGCCAATCCCAAGCAAACAGATAGGTAAGTACGACCAAGAAATGCAGGTTGACGTAGAACCACGCATATAAGCCAAGCATGCGCCGATAACGCAACAGCGCTGGCATATTCAGCCATTGTCGCAGCGGCGTAATCGCGAGGATCAAAATTAATATGCGAATCGACCACTCACCCGTTAAGAGTATTAGAGCTTTGACTGGGTCGGTTCCTAGGCTTTCACTGAGCGCCGCCCAAACAATATAAGCAAACGGCAGCAGACAAAGAATATGCAGGACGGGTTTCGCCCAAGGCACCCCTGAGACAGCTTGTTTTGACATTAGTAGTTGCGCCGCAGGTCCATGCCTTTATATAGCCTCGCCACCTGTTCACCATAGCCATTGAACATCTGGGTTTCAATTCGATTTGGCCGCAACAAACTACCAGGCAGGCGTCGCTCATAGCGCTGAGTCCAGCGCGGGTGATCCACCTCTGGATTCACATTGGCGTAAAAGCCGTATTCATTTGGCGCTATACGCTCCCAGCTGGTCTCGGGTTTGCGCGAGGTTAAGCGAATTTTCACGATGGACTTGATACTTTTAAAACCGTATTTCCATGGCACTACCAACCGAATTGGCGCGCCGTTTTGATTTGGCAAAACCTTGCCATACATCCCCACACTCATAAACGCCAGGGGATGCACGGCCTCATCTATCCGCAAGCCTTCTTTATAAGGCCAGTCGATGGTACTAAATGCCGAGCGCTGGCCGCGCATCTCATCGCGACGGACCAGCGTTGTAAACTCCACGTATTTAGCATTCGAGTTAGGCTCAAACATTTTCAGCAAATCCGCCAGCGGAAAGCCGACCCAGGGAATAACCATCGACCAAGCTTCGACACAACGCAAGCGGTAGATGCGCTCCTCTAAGCTCATGAGCTTCATTATATCTTCGAGGGGGTATTTACCGGGTTTGGCAACCTCACCCTCTACCGATACCGACCACGGATCGGTGGTCAGCGCGTCGGCATAGCGCGCCGGATCAGATTTATCGGTACCAAATTCGTAGAAGTTGTTATACGTGCTGGCATCATTAAATGACGCCACTTTCTCTTCGGTATAGAACGGATTGTCAGCCTTAGCAACAACTGATTGATAATTGAGGGTAGCCAATTCCGGCTTAGCCGCAGCACTGCTCAGCGGTAAACCCAAACCCGCCATCGCCGCGCCGACGCCAATACCGTGCATGAACTGACGGCGCTGGAGATACACACCCTCTGGGGTAATCTCACTGCTGGGGATATCTGAGGGTGAACGGATTAGCATGGCGCAAACTCCCTAAAGAATGATGCATTCTCTTTAGATGCGCCAGCTACCGCAATGTTACAGCTGACTCATTTAAAGCGACGATAGATAGCTTGTACGGGGCCCGACAGCGCATAGATCAATGCCGCCGCCAGTAAGACTCGAGCCGGATCCACCGACACAAGGCCAAAGATCAACACGACAGCAATCATTACGACAAATGGCACCCGACCACGGAAGTCGATACCTTTAAAGCTGCTATAGCGCACATTCAAGATCATTAATATGCCGCAGGCGGCCATGAGAATTCCGGCAAACACCTCAAGCTCAAAATGCACACCCTTCTCTACCCAACCCTCTTCGGCGCAAACCCACACCAAGCCCGCCATGACCGCCGCCGCAGCG
>NZ_JBFHDY010000251.1:0-2150 GCF_041584495.1 Zhongshania sp. | reverse complement strand
TCGCCGTCTTGCAAGTAAGAGTCGTAATGCTCTACAAAATCCCTAACATCACCGTCATACATGCTGCGAGTGCTGTCAGCAAGCGGGGCTTCTGCTGTGCGGTAGAACCTAGCCCAGCGGCTAAAGCGGGAGGTATTGCCGGAGCCTAGTGGCTGTCTATCGGGGTATCCAGTCTGGCGCACACGCTGCGCTGCCAATAGGCCAATCATGCGCGACAGGCTTTGCACAGCCTGACTAAGAAGCGTCGCCGGAACATCCTTATTGAAGTCGGGGATAAGGCGGATAGCCAGATTTGTTTCGTAACACTGCCGAAACCCGCGAATGATGCCGCTATTACTGTTGGGGTTTGGTGTGTCTTCAAAGTTATACCCAGTGTCGTTGGACGTATCCCACTCTGCCGCCATATTCTCTAGGCGAGTCAGGGCAAGCTCCAAGTCTTCGGGTGTAGGTGATCGGGTAATGCCCGATATGCGAAGCTGTGAGTAAGCCCCGCGAATAATATCTACTTTGTCAGTGACGCCGCCCGTATCATCGACGCGGTACGTGCTCGTGTTCGACATTCTCTTCAAGCCTCGCCAGTATGGTGTCAAGCGTCATCTTGTGGTGCGGTTTGCGGCCAAACTTTGCTTTGTACCGTTCGCGCAGCTCTGCTAAGTCTTCACGCTCGCGGTCTGGCGTTGCGCTATATCCGTTCTTGAGTGCGTACTTGACACGCTTGGCGTCAAATCGGAAAGGCTCGCCGTTTTTGTACAGAATAGTAGCCATAATTAACCATAGAGAAAGGGGGCTTTCGCCCCCTGTTATCAGAAGGTGACTGCTACACCAACTCGGCTTGGATCACGTACTGTGATGCCGTACCAAGTGAAGAGACGGTAGCGGAAGTTCATCGTCTCGATGTTTCCATCGTAAACAAGATACATCTCTTGACCGTTCTTCATGGTGGAGCTGATGACTTTCATGCCGTCAAACTGCTTGAACAGGTTGGCCGGGATGGTGCCACCGATTACCTCTACCGCGTCTTTGTCCCAGAACAGGTTGGACTTCGCTGAAGTGTCAGTATTGACACGATCAACGGTTGCCAAGTTGCCAATCTGGGTGTCGATGTTGGCATACTGCTTCTCAGTGGTAGACAGCGCCGGGTCATCGAAAGCGATAGGCTTAGGATAAACCTCGATAGTGGTGCCATCGGGCTTACCAACGATGGTGAAGGTCATAGCCTGCCCAGTGTCGGTTTTGTCTGCCAAGCCGAGGGCTTTCACAGCAGTACCGCCGTTGGAGAAGGTCACCTTGTCGCCTACGTTGTAGCCAGAGCTATCCGAAACCGGAATAGAGGCGTAACGGTAGTCAACGTTGGTTACAACACCAGTTGCAGTGTTAACGCTGCCGCCCTCAGGGGCGAAAGACTGAGCGCCAGTTACAGTTGCAGCCGGGTCAGCACCGCCAGCGAGGTTAGGCAGGAATGAACCCACATAAACATCAAACTCTGCAACGTTGCCAGCGATTTGACCTTTACCCCATACATCTTCGGGGCGGCCTTGCACAGTCTGGCGACCGGCCAAGTCTTTAGCGAAGGTCAGGTTATCGCGGTCATTCAGCAGAAAGCAGCGCTGGGTGTGCTTGCCTTGACGCTCATTCATCAGGGCTTGGCCCTCACCAATGAAGTCGTAGCCGCTGGTAGCGTTAGAGCGATAGAACATAGTGCCCTGGGTGGTCATGGTCGAAGCAATCTGCTTGTTCAGCTCAGTTGCTTGTTGACGGCCAGACTCACGGCCACGGCGCTCCCAGAAACGGGTGTCCCGCAAGTCATCGGCGCGCTGTTGAACGAAATCGTTCTTCGGAGTGCCGAGGATAGAGGGATAAGTTTCCTCGATGATCTCTTGTTCCTGACCCGCAACAGACCAGCCAGAGATAATCGGAGCGTGTTGATCGACAGGACGCCAAACCACATTGCCTGCGTTCTGCATGTCAGCGGGGTCTGGTTTAAAGAAGTCCACTTTGTCAAGCATCATCTCCTGATGCTCGAATGTGTCAAGGGCGTTCTCGAACAGCACCTCAACGATTTTGCCAGTAGTAGCCATTTCAGCTTACCTCGTTACCATTTGGATACATCAATTCACTTCTGCCGTGCCTCGCGCCGGATGTTGAAACGG
>NZ_JBFHDY010000250.1:0-2198 GCF_041584495.1 Zhongshania sp. | reverse complement strand
GTAGCGCCTTTTCTTTTTCTGGTCGTACAGAATAATATCAGCGTCGGCGAGCATTTTTTCCACCGTTGAGTGTCTATTCGCATTAAAGTCGACAACGCCGTAGGAGAATGCCAACTCATAGCCCCGATTTATCCGTGCATTAAATTCGCCTAAGGTTTTGATGAAGTCCGTCATTACTGATTCAGCGGTTTGAACAGACGTATTGGTTAACAAGATGACAAACTCATCGCTGCCAATTCGGGCAAACAGATCTGAAGCCTGCAATTTATTTTTCATTTGTTCACTAAAACTGCGCAATGCTCGATCACCCTCACGGTGACCATAGGCTTCATTTACCGCTTTGAATTTGTCAATATCAATCATTACTAGTGAAGCGGGTAAATGACGGCGGGCACACATATTTAGGCCGTGCTCTGCCAGCATGAGAAAGCCGCGTCGATTACTGAGGCTGGTCAATTCATCTACCGTCGTCAGTTCCACCGTCGCGATCTCCGCTTCAACAATCAGTGCAAGATCACGCATTATCTCCAAATCTTCCGCTGATAAATCTCTTGGCTTTGTGTCAATTAAACACAGGGTACCGAGCACATGTCCGTCTAGCGCGCGCACCGGACAGCCGGCATAAAAACCAATATTGGGCTCACTGCTTACCAGGGGATTATCAAAAAAGCGTTTATCGTCGCGTACATCCGGCACAAGCATAATATTGTTGTCGAGAATGGTGTGGCCGCAAAAGGAAATGTCTCGAGGTGTCTCACGCACCGCCAAGCCCATAGACGACTTAAACCATTGACGGTCTTCATCAATCAAGCTAATTAATGCGATAGGCACATCAAACAAACGCCGCGCCATGCGTGTAATGCGATCAAAACGCTCTTCCATCGGTGTGTTTAAAATATTCAATGCACGCAGTGTTTTTAAGCGCTCGGCTTCATTTTCCGGAATCTCAGGAGCTATCACAAAATCACCTCGGCAGCGTACTGCATCTAATTACCTAACATTTGCCCTCGTCCTACAAACGTATCGGCAAATCTTACAGTTCTGCTTTGTAGTATAGTCGTCAAATAGCGTTTTGAAGTGATGTGGAGTCTCTTTCCACTGCACCACAAATAATTAAAATTGACCCAGGATAATATTTTGGCCGGACAAGTTGCACAATCCCATACGGGCTTACCACTACCATACTTAAAATGTTCAGCTTAAATACCAACGTCGGCAAACAAGAACTTGATGCCTAAGGTTTTATTTTAAAAATGGAACGCCCAGGCAAGAGGCCGTTAGGGTCGCAGAATCGTCTTTTAAACGGGTGCCGCTAAAGCCCTTTAACAGTGCCCCGCGAATAAGGTACAAGGCCGTATCCACCGCTTGCTGATAGCTCACGCCAGCATCGCGAATATTCGAAATACAATTGCGCTCGGCATCCGAGCAGCCCCGTTTAGGTCTATAGGTAATATACATACCAAGACTGTCCGGCGAACTTAAGCCCGGGCGCTCGCCAATTAAGATCACACTTAAGCTCGCCCCTAGTGCTTCGCCAATATCATCAGCCAACGCAACCCTGGCCTGACTCGCAATGCACAAGGGACCTAGCTGCAAGCCGAGCTCAACCAAACCGGCAATCAGCATCGCCAATACCGGTGCGGCGTGGGCGCTGACGGCGGCAGAAGACAGCCCATCACCAACAATTAAGGCCACGTCGATCGGTGCTTGGCTTGCGGCGTGCTCAGCCAAGGCCTGCCACTGTAATTCGGGCAATTGGCGCCCCAAGTCTGGCCGTTGCAAATAGTGATGGCGGTCTCGGGCTTGGCTGCTGAGCTGTATAGCAGGCAGTAAATGCTGACGGTGATTACCCCCAATATCGGCTAGGGTAGCGGTGCAGACCGCCGCCAGCGCGTCCACATTTAAACCTTGGTGGACCGCGTCTCTGGCCCGGGCGTGATCGAGTTGAAACTGCAAGTTTACCGCGGTGCTAGTAGCCACACCCGACCGCCCCAGTGCAATGCGGGCACTGGTGTAGCCGCGCAGCGGCTGCCAGCTATCGATTGTACTATTGCCCATGGCCAGCCTCCGTAAAGTTAAGTGCTTTCGCAAACACCGGAGGCAGGCACTGCCCACTCAGCAAATTGCCTTTGGCATCCATAATCTCGGTTTTTTGCAACCACTGTAAAAACTCCGGTGCGGGCGGCAGCGATAATAGC
>NZ_JBFHDY010000249.1:0-2234 GCF_041584495.1 Zhongshania sp. | reverse complement strand
ACTTAACCCTTCCGGGCAATACCTGTAAACTCGCTAGCAATGTGAATTTCGGCATCGAAACAACTAATTATGGCGTATCATAACGCCACCACAGCAGTGATTGTATTTATGAAACCGCTTTTATTATCGCTTATTTTTCTGGTCTTGGGTGCCAACACCCACAGCCAGGATTTTTTTAATGCCACGCCGCAAAGCTTTGGCGACAGCAATCCTAGTTTTTTGCCCGTTGAACAGGCCTACCAGTCAGACCTGCAGTGGAATAACGACAATTTATTGCTTGGCTGGCAAATAACCGAGGGCTATTACCTCTATCGCGAACGTTTCGAGCTTAGCGCCAGCGTTGATGGCAAGCCTGTGGCGGTTAATAGCCGCTTTGAACCCGGCAAAGTCAAACAAGACCCTTATTTTGGCGAAACCGAAGTTTACTATCACAATACGTCTATCGCGATCAGTGACATACCCAGCCAGCCCTTTACACTGAGTATTACGTCCCAAGGCTGCGCCGATGCCGGGCTATGCTATCCGCCCCAAACCCAGCACTACCGTATTGATTCGATCAGCCAGCTAATTGAACAAACGACCGCACCCAAAAAGACTAGCCCCCTGCCCGCCACCGCAGATGTACCAACACTTTGGCTAATTTTAATTTTTGCCGCGCTCGGCGGCGCCATTCTCAATTTAATGCCCTGTGTTTTCCCGGTATTGGGCCTAAAGGTGTTGAGCTTCGCGAATGCCCGCAGCGGTAGCCCCGCCTGTCACGGTGTCGCGTACAGCGCTGGCGTAGTGTTGAGCTTTGTTGCGGTGGCCGGAGTATTAATCGCGCTGCAACAAGCTGGGCAAGCCATCGGCTGGGGTTTTCAACTGCAAACACCGTGGTTTGTCGCCCTACTCGCCAGCCTATTCTTTGTGCTGTCGCTGAACTTACTCGGCGTGTTTGAGATTGGCGGCAGCTGGATGAGTGTCGGTGACGACCTCAGTCGACAATCGGGCTATAGCGGCAGTTTTTTCACTGGCGTACTCGCCACCGTAGTCGCCAGCCCCTGCACAGCGCCCTTTATGGGCACGGCGGTGGGCTTTGCCGCCAGCCAAACACCCGCCGTTTCACTACTGGTGTTTGCCTTTATCGGTATCGGCATGGCGCTCCCGGTATTGTTGTTAACACTATTCCCCGCTGGCTTGCGTCGCCTTCCCAAACCGGGGCAATGGATGATAACGCTCCGCCAGCTACTCGCCTTCCCCCTACTCGCCACCGCCGTGTGGTTAAGCTGGGTGGTTGGTCGCCAAACCGGCGCGAACGGTATGGCACTTATTTTATCTGCTTGGCTGCTAATTGGTTTTGGCCTCTGGCTCTACAAACAGGGCCCAGCAGCCAAAATACTGGCCATGGTCTCTTATATTGCCGCACTAAGCCTTATGCTGATTGGCCCCAACAAGCCGATTGAAAATAACGCCATTGTGTCAGGGTTTGATAGCAGCCAAATTCAACGCCTGCGCGAAAGTGGCCAAAATGTGTTTTTAGATGTTACCGCCGACTGGTGCATAACCTGCGCCGCCAATGAAGCGCTGGTGTTACACACCGATACGATTCGCGCCGCCTTTATTCTTCACAATGTTCACTATGTCACAGCCGATTGGACCCGCTACGATCCTGCCATCACCCAGCTGCTCGCCGATTATCAGCGCAACGGCATTCCACTCTACATATATTTTCCAGCGGACCTTGCTGCCAGCCCCATCGTCTTGCCGCAGGTCTTAAGCAAATCGATGCTCCTTAGCTTGTTAGAGGAGTCAACTTAGGCCGATATCGGCGGTTTTCAGTGTTAGCACCGAAAACACTAGTGGGCACAAAATTCCGGTCATCTTCTGCAAACTTGCGGCTAACTGCACGCTATCTTAAAAAATTCACGGGATGCGTTGGACTCATAAAACCAAATAAGGCACAATCTGCGCATAACCTGAATTAAGCAAAATAGCAGTGACCTATGGCATCGATACTCGTACTTCACGGTCCCAATCTCAATCTCCTTGGCAGTCGCGAACCCGGCGTTTACGGCAGCGCCACACTTGCCGATATCGACACTAGGTTACAGCTATCTGCCAAGGCGGCCGGGCATCATTTGCAATCAATGCAAAGCAATGCCGAATACGAGTTAATTGATCGCATTCACTTGGCGCGCCCTGAAGGCATCAACTTTATTATTATCAATCCCGCAGCCTTTACTCATACCAGTATT
>NZ_JBFHDY010000248.1:0-2296 GCF_041584495.1 Zhongshania sp. | reverse complement strand
CCTTCGCCGCAGTTTGCCTGCTCGCGCTCTGCAATCGAAACAGCATCGCCAGCATTCCACACGTAATCGCGCAAAATGTACTCGCCGTCTTCGCCGTTCTTGATGATTTGGTGGTAGCTGCCCATCTTGTGTACCCCTCGCAGTGTGTTGTTGGTATGGGTGTACTTTATAAAATAACCCGCACCGCTTCAAGCATTTTTATATACCGATTAGGCATAAAAAAGGCCGCTGTTATGCGGCCAATAGGGGATGGGGAAACCTAGAATGGGATTGAGTCGCTATCGTCAAAATCGGTAAACTGGCCTGCGCTGCTTTGCTGCTGCGGTGCGGCCTGTGCCTGCCCGTCGTCGCGCCAGAAAACCTTACAGTTACCCAGAATGTTACCCTTCACGCCTTGGGCTTTTTCGTCCTTGTCAACGTCCTGAGTAATCATACCGTTGTCGCCGTACTGCCCTTGGTTGTCAACGTCAATAAAAACCGTTGCGTCAAGGTACGTGCCTTTCTTGCCTTTGAATAGTCGCGCCTTATCGATTTGGGAAACATCGATCTTTAGCGACACACCATATTTAGCCATGTTTATTCCTCGTTACTTTTGAGTGAGCGCAGATATTCTATATCCGACTGGGTGAGTTTTTTAACTACTAGGCGTTTTTCGTCTGGCGTTAATTCGTCAACCAGTTCGCCTAGTGCTGGGTCTTGATTCTTAATGTGTTCCTGAATTTGCAGGGCGTAATCTTCGATTATCTTCCACCCTTCCGTTTCCAGCTCTTTGCACAGCTTCTTGCCGGATGATACCTGCCCCTTCTCGAAACTGCCATTAAGGGCGGTCATTATCTCAGGGCCAACGGTTTGAGCAAAGACAGTAAAGCCTAGTGCGTTTTTGCTTTCAAGCAATTCATCAAAGGTCGCCTTCTGGATGGCAGTATACGGGAATTGCTCAGCCGTGCGACTTTCCTCGTTCTCCCCAGTCTCAAGGCTAAAGACTTTGAGCATGGCGTATTTGGTCGCGTAGCTTGCCGCCTTGCCGGGTGCTTTGTCGCCAGTATCAGCAGCGTGGGCGTTAATGGTGACCGTTACCCGATCCTCTGGATTGTCGATATTGACAAAGCTGACGGCGTAGTCGCCGCTATACAGGTGCATTGATACGCCTTTTTCCTTGTCTCGCCGCTCCAGTAGTTCGGACTTCAATTGCTCAAGGTGAACTACGATACCCTTTGCCACCAGCTCGCGCCGGATAACAGCCGTTACCATGTCGTGAGTCACGGCCCGATAGCCCTGTACGCTTGCATCCTTGCGGACGTATTCAACTTTCTGCATCACCGCGTTAATTCGCTGGTAAATGTTTTTCTCGCTCATATCAATCCCCTATGTTCTCGTCACAGTCGGTGCAAAAGTCACCGTATGCGCCATTGCCGTTACATTGCCAGCATATAGTCCCCTCGAACACGCCTTGGCCCGAGCCTGAGCATTTTTCGCAAACCGCGCTGTCAATATGGTTATGCGGGCAGTTGGCCAGCCATTCGTCAATTTCTTCTATGACTTCATCCTGGTCTTTCCCGGTGATAACCGGATAGTAACTCTCAGGCCCGTCATAGTTTTCATGGGTAGCCACCCACTTATCGACCCATCGGTCAGCGTCTATTTCTATTGTAAAATGCCGATATTCCATATTCCCCTCCGGTATAACTCTGCATTCAGCGATACCTATCGGCTCGCTAATTTGGTGTTATGCGCTCAATTTAGCTACGTTTTGCGGCATCCGAGTTAAAATCTGCCCTTGCATATTTTGCAGCAGTACATCACCACCATCAAAGCCAGCAATAATCCACAAGCCCGAGTCACCAATAATATGAACAGCGTCGAATTTCTTTAGTGTCTTTTGGTTCTTGTCTAAAATATCCAATTTGTTTCTCCATTGCGCGCCAGCGCATAACAGGTAAATGTTTCGGACTGCTTTAGCAGCCGCAAATTAAAAGGGTTAATCACTCACCACCAATAATATTATAAAACAATTCTTGCATCAATACCTTTTTATAATTAATATCCAGCCATGCACGATTCACACGTAAGGCTATACAAGCAATACCACAGCGCAAGTGCTGAGAAATACTTAGCACTTCGCCATGACCGTGATTGCGTGCTGGCTTTTCTGTACCATTTGAGAAGGTCGATTTAACCCCGCAAAACAGAGGCGCAGCGAAGCGGAGTCCGACTGATTTTGCTTTGTTATACGGACTACTAACTACGGAGTGATACTAATGCACAAGATAGAGGTTGAATGTCAGAACGACGACTG
>NZ_JBFHDY010000247.1:0-2301 GCF_041584495.1 Zhongshania sp. | reverse complement strand
TGGAAATAGGGAGCATGGGCTTGTATAATGGAGATGCTATATAGTATCCACGTATTGGCAGTTCTAACTAAATATCTGGAATAAGCATGAGCATCCCAAAACCAGTTCCATTGTACCCGACATATAAAGACCTTAAAGAAGTAAGGCTCGAGGAATTTCCTGATCTAGCTTCTTTATTCGCCGGCGCGGATGAATGGAAGTCTAAAGCGTGGCTTTGGGGGCAAGAGTTTCTTTCGTACATTGGCCGAAACAAATCAGAACATACGTTCACCCGGTTTCGGTCTGAAATCGAAAAATTCTTGCTGTGGGCCTTTCTCGTTAAAGACAAGCCGATTGATGAGTATCGAAAGGCTGATATTTTAGAGTACGCAGACTTTTGCTGGAGACCGCCATTAAATTGGATATCCTTATCCAATGTTGAAAAATTCCTCATAAAAGGTGGCTTTTATACAAGCAATACTGAATGGGCTCCGTTTAGGCTTATGATAGCCAAGGGAGATGACTCGAAGCCAGACAAGAAAAAATACCGACCTTCCCAAGAAACATTGCACGCTACCTTTACAGCTATTAATGCCTTTTATAAACATCTTGCTGATGAAGAATACTGGGGTGCTAGCCACTTCTTACTACATTATTCCGTGAAACATATTCGTGGAACGCTTTGATGCTTTCGGATAATCTAATTATATACGCTTCATACACTCGATATCAGGATGCATCGTCCTGCGCCTGAGAGATCGGTGGATGACGATTTAAGGGTGAAAACTCTTGATATATTCGATAACTAACTGAAATTAAATAACAAACTATTTCGTTTTGTACATGCGATAACTCCAAGTGGTAGTGAGAGCGGTACCTTAGGGTTACCTCCAACAGGCCCATAGAGAAACTCACTGTGGCTATGTAACGTAGCTATAAACATATATTCCACAAAGCGCTGCTCATGGCAATCAGTGCCAACGCGCAATTGTTTCCAGGTTGGGGCTAGGTAGGGCACTAAGTACTCGGCCGCAACTAAGGAATGGACTGCGATACTTAACGTGTTTTCGCATTAATTAAAAGACTCTGATTAGCACCGTTATTACTTATTTCGGTGCACCGGCCTGCAGTGCGTTTTTCCACGACTACTGCGGCTTGCAACGCCCCAAACCTGAGCGTATAAAGGTAACAAATGTGCACCAGGGATTAAGGTGAAATGGAACGGATTCAGGGCAGCCGCGGCGCATTTCCCGCATCCCGGCCAAAACGACGCTTCTCCCCGAACGAGCCGCGCCTCGATACGTTCCCGATTCAGCATGTGCAAATCGACTGGCAGCGCCTCATGGCCAAGCGTGAACTCGTGTTGGATACCGTGGACGCGATGCCCACGTACTTACTCAAGCCCGAAGTCCTAGGCCTGCTCGACGCCGAAAAACTCCCAATTTACCGCCTGATCCTTGATCATAAGTGGACTGCCGGCGCTCGGGTTTCTGAGGTTCTGGCCCTCACTCCGAGTCACTTCATCGATGACGGCTACGATTTCATGGTGGAGCTCCGCACACTCAAGCAGCGGCCGGGGCGACCGGCCAACATACAACTCGCCCGCAGCCCCAAGCGCGCCGTGCCCATCGTCGACCCCATTCTTCAGGATCGCATACAGAGCTACCTGTACGCGGGACATTTTAGGAAGGACGAGCGGATCTTCACCATGGCCTGCCAGACGGTTAACCGGCATATCCATGTTTTAGTGGACAGGGTAGGGGGCGCGCCGATCAATATTACCTGCCACACTTTTCGGCACAGCTTCGCAATACACCTATTGCTGCACGGACGGCCGCTGAAGATCGTCAGTCAGCTCCTCGGGCATAAATCGATCGAAAGTACCGAGATTTACACCAATGTGCTCACCGCCGATGGCGGGCATTTTTTGGACGGGGTGGATTTCCATTGAGCGGATTTGGCAGCAACTCCAAAGATCGATACGGCACTATAAAAGCAACTATATGGATCTAGTAATAAACACATCCATAATTTGCCATAGCGACGGTAAATGCTAATAGATAGATAGCTTTCGGTTCGCTAGCTGATAATAACTAATTGCATAAGGAATATTGAATTTGAAAATTGTCAGATTGACCATTAGCAACTTTCGAAGTATTAAAAGCGCAGAACTTTTCTTTGATGGTCATAGCCTTTTATTGGGGCCCAACAACATCGGTAAAAGCACAATCTGCGAAGCAATCGATTTAGTGCTTGGGCCTGACCGACTATCTCGATTTCCTCCGATACAAGAGTTTGATTTTTACAATGCGCAATATCTGA
>NZ_JBFHDY010000246.1:0-2357 GCF_041584495.1 Zhongshania sp. | reverse complement strand
TCCTTGGCAATTTATGATCGATATTCTCCCTCGGATCAAGCCTAGTCTGCTGCGCGGCTGCGCGGCTGCGTGCGCTATCCGAGTTTCTTGGCGTTTTGGCCCGCGTTGTTTCTGTATAGTGGGTTTGTTTGGTTTGAGTTGTTTGCTCAAAATGCACCATTTACGCTGAAGGTGCTATTAATGGGTTATGCCGCATTAAATATTCTTGGGGTCGCCTTAACCGGCCGTCACAGTTGGTTTGAGTATTGTGAGTTTGTTAGCGTTTTTTAGACTTCTTGCGGTCATGGCGCCCATCGATTACAAGCCGAGTGATGCACACGGCGAGGGCGGGCATTTACGTATTTCCTTTAGCGGCGTGCTTGCTGAGCCACCGCGGCAGTTAAGTTTATTGGTTTTTGTTTTGTTCATGTTGTCCTCCACAGCCTTTGATGGCCTTCACGAAACAGTGGTGTGGGAAAATTATTATGGTTGGATTTTTACCGTGGCTTTTACAATACTGGACTGGCACGAATTCATTTATCGCGTTTGCGGCAATGTCGCGCTTGTACAGCTATTGGCAAGGTTTGTGTTTACTGTTGTCACCATTTTTGTATTTATTGGTGTTTGCTGCCTATTGCGCTGGTTTATCATGTTGCCGATTACTACACCTTGATTCAAACTCAGGGCATTAAAGTCGTCAGTTTGGTGTCGGACCCTTTTGGTTGGGGCCGTAATTAGTTTGGCACCATAAGCTAGCTGCAGCGTGTTTTCATTCCAGATACCTTCACAGCATGGCATGTCCAACTGACCTTAATTATTGCGGGGCATATTGCCAGTGTTTACGTTTCGTATGTGCTGGCGTTGCGTAGCTTTGTAATCTCGTGTGTGCGACGCTGAGTCAGGTGCGTTTGTTGCTACTAATGCTCGTGTTTACGGTGCGTAGGTAACGATTGGCGGAGTGGGGCGTAAGATGGCTGGCGCGGTCGCCGGAATATTCTTTAAATCATTGGCTTGAATTACTGCACTGGCCAATTCGGTGTGCTTCCATGTTTGCAAAAACACTTCAGCTGAGTTGAAAAAATACCGAACTTGGTTGGCGGCAGGCATTGGGGCTGTCGAGGACAATTTTTCACGAAATCACTGGGCATGGCGTAGTGGGCATTGCCGTCAAGATCTTCCATGCCCGGGGCGGCTAATATTGCCATCAGCATCAATGCTGTTGAGCTGCTCAAAGCTAAGGATCGAGGTGTTATCGAATTTCGTCATGGTGTTGAATGGCGCGCCGCTAAACAGTGTGAAAGGGTGCTCAATGGGGTTTGTCGGGTTGTTGCGCGGCCCGGTCTGGGCCGATAGGCCATTGGTGCCGTAGCCAAAGCGAAACAGTAATGAAGGCTTGCTTGCGCTGGCGCCTTTGTCGGGACCACCGTATTGGGCGTCGATATACTTTTTCATGGCGTACATGGTGTCAGCTTGGCGACCAGTGTTATTCATTGAATGGCAATCTTGGGTGAGGTCGTCAGAGGCGTTGCGCTGTACTCCACCGAGGGTTTCATTGTCGACCAAATCGTTGACGATAACGCGTAAGTCACCGGTTCAGGCGCGCGGTGGCCAATCGGTAAAGCTTGGCCAGCCATCAGTAGAGTGACCATTGGGGGCATGCTGAATAGCCCGCCGCCCAGAAATTCAGTGGCACTAATATTTACGTGAACATCGACGTGACCGAGTGCCGTACCGTCGGGCTAGGTGTCTTTAAACGGTTGGCCGCTGAAATGGCTCTGCGCTTTGGGGAGCGTTTCGCAATTTGCTGCCTCTTCAAAAATAAAGGTTTCGTTGGCGGGGGCGCTGCCGGGTACAGCGGTTTGCACTTTGTCGGTATTATCAATCGCCAAGTTCCGATTTAGTGCGCTGACACTAATAGTAAAAGTGTCAGCTGTAATGGCTGGGTCAACAAAATCGTGCCAGTTTGCCACGTGTTCTGGGGTTGGTTCTACATGATAAGCGAGTGTTTCTGGGTAATCAGTGGTGTCGCCATTGGCCAAAACCCGCCATTCGGTACTGTCACTGGCGCTAGGCAGGTTGGTAAAGGTTGGGGAAGGGGGTGCTGATTTTTAGAAATAAAAAAACCGCCAATAGAGGCGGTTTTTTGGCTCTTCATCATTAACGGGGGACACCGGCATTCATTAAACTGAATTTGCGAAGAAACAGTTTGATGGAGAATACCGATGTCCCACGCAGGGAGAATTATAGGCATACCTGGCCTTGAGATTGAACGGGTAGTTCGCAGGAAAGGGATCGAGGTCTGGGCAAAGCCTGCGCGCAGGCCGCCCTGCAAGCATTGCCAGGGCGATGGTCTGAGGATTAAGGCCACGCATCTCAGG
>NZ_JBFHDY010000245.1:0-2361 GCF_041584495.1 Zhongshania sp. | reverse complement strand
CGACTGGCTCAGTGCCGCCGAGTTAAATGCTCAACTCAAGCCCGCACAGCGCACTGTGTGGATTATCGACCACGACACCGCCGACTTAAGCGGCGACTGGGCCTTGCACCAGCAGCTTTGCGCAGCGCAAACATGGCAGTGTATTTCGGTGTTGGCGGCTTGGGGCCAACCCAGTGTCGCGGCGTTAGAAACCATTCAAACCGCCATGCGTGGCCCACTTAAAAATAGCCCTGCGGCCATTATTGCCCTGCAAGATTTTGTGATTGGCGGCGGCGAGGGTCGCGAAGCGGTAACCGCGATTTTAGAAGAACTCAAGTTGCCAATATTAAAAGGCATTCGCATCAGCGAGTGGTCTAGCGCCCAGTGGCAGCTCTCCGCCGAGGGTATTCCCCGCGACTCAGTACACTACCGCGTGGCCATGCCCGAGCTGCAAGGGGTGTCCCAACCCCAAGTGTTAGCGCTAGCCGCCACCGCCAAAATCGACCCGCGCACCGGCGCCAGCGTTTACCGCAGCGAACCCCTCGCCGATGAAATCCAGCGCCAAACACGGCGGCTAGCCCGCTGGCTAAGCCTGCAAGAAAAACCCAATGCCGGCAAACGCATTGCCGTGGTGTATTACAACCACCCCCCTGGCCGTCACAATATTGGCGCCGATAATCTCAACGTGCCAGAGAGCCTACTCGAAATACTCCGCGCCCTGCGCACGGCTGGCTATAACACTGGTGAACTGCCCGCCGATGCTGAAGCACTGCTAGACCTACTCCAAGCCAAAGGCGTGAATTTACCCGAAGACGCCGCAGCGCTAGCAGCCATGTCAGGGCAAATTAATTCCGTCTCCAGCCAAGCCTACCAGCAATGGTTTAACACCCTGCCGCCAGCGGTGCGCGCAGAAATGGTCAACGGCCCACTCGGCGAATTACAGCAAAGTTTACAGACCCAATTGGTCGCGCTGGCCGAGCTCAGCTCGGTTACCGAGCGCCAAGATCACTTAGCGCTAATTCGCGCCCGTATGGAAAACACCCTCACCGATTTACACCACGCCTTAGATGGTGTGCGCCACACCGGTCGCAGCCGCGCCTTAGATTTACTCGCCCAGTTGGGCGGCGAATATCAGAATTTATTAACACAGGCGGCCAGCGGCCAAAGCCTAAACTGGCAAGCCAGCCAAGAACTCAACCGCGCCTTAATCGACATGGGGATTGAAGGTATTCGCGGCTGGGGCAAAGCGCCCGGCAAGGTCATGGTGTGGGACAACAAGGTACTGATCCCAGGGGTGCAATTCGGCAATGTTTTTCTTGGCCCCCAGCCACCGCGGGGCTGGGAGTTAAACGAAGAACTGCTGCACGCCAATATGTCCTTTCCACCACCGCACCAGTATTTGGCTTTTTACCATTATTTGCAGGAGGTGTTTAAAGCCGACGCCCTTGTTCACCTTGGTCGCCACTCTACCTATGAATTTTTGCCCAAGCGCAGCGTGGGGCTTTCATCCAGTGACTACCCCAGTATTGCAGCTGGCGATTTACCGGGTATCTACCCCTATATTGTCGATGGCGTTGGCGAAGGCATTCAGGCCAAACGCCGGGGCTTAGCGGTCATGGTCGACCACCTCACGCCGCCACTTGCCGCCACCGAGCTATACGACAAGCTGCTGGAACTGCGGCAGCTAATTGAAAGCGCCGAAGCCGCCAGCGATGGCAGCACCAAAGCCCGCGCCATAGAAACCCTGCGCCGCAAGGTAGATGAGTTTAATTTACGCGACGAACTTATCGCCAGCATGGACGAAGAGCTACAAGTGCGCGGCGTGGGCTTTGATGAGATTGACGACGACTTTTTACTCCACGAAATTGGCCACTACCTCACCAAGCTCCAAGAGCAATTTATGCCCTTGGGCCTGCATGTGTTTGGCCGCGACTGGCAGCCCAAAGCCATCGACACCATGCTCAATTCCATGCTGCAGGGTGAATCCGCCAACAGCAGCAAGCGCAGCGACTGGCTGAGTAAACTCAGCGCCTCACCCGCCGCTGAAATGCGCGCCCTACTCAACGGCCTTAAGGGCCAGTTTGTGGCGCCCGGCAAAGGCAATGATCCCATTCGCACCCCAGAGGCCCTGCCCACCGGCCGCAATTTTTATGCACTGGACGGCAGCCTTTTACCCACCCGCGTTGGGGTTGAGGTCGGCACAGCATTGGCCGCCAAAGTACTGGCTGGCGAGTCTGGGGTCGCCCTTGCCAATACCGATATTGCCAATAATAAGCAGGGCATTATTTTATGGGCCTCCGACGCCGTGCGCGACGAGGGCGCGATGATTGCCTTTGGCATGAAGCTGCTCGGCGTGCGGCCCATTTGGAATAGTCGCGGCAT
>NZ_JBFHDY010000244.1:0-2364 GCF_041584495.1 Zhongshania sp. | reverse complement strand
CGCCTTTTTTTAATTCAGATAATTCGCCTTAATTTTTTCGCAAGAACCCTACCAGCTTAGGGTCTTCAAACATGCTATTAAGCACTTCCACCACAAGGCCGTTAACCAGCTCGGCATTGTGAGACTCGCTTGGCGCGTTAAAAAACTTCTGCTTGCGTTTCACTCGGTAGCGGCCTTCATAGCGCTCATTACCGCGACTAGCAACCACATTTACCACAGCTAACATATCCATGTCATAACCAACCCCGTCTTCTTTCGGGTGGTTGTAAACCAGCGATTCAAAAATCACATGGAGGTCTGCCGTGTCGGCACGCAGACTGTCGGTATCGTAGCCCATTGCCGCCATGTGCTTAGCCAAGGGTTTTTCAACAGCCAAAGACAAATCGTTGGCAATGGTCACCACTGAGGTTTCGCGGTATGTGCCACCGCGGCTGCCCAGCACCTTGTTTTGACGCTGGTCACTGACCCTGACATGAACAGGGCTATTATTGCCAATACGCGCACTGGGCTCCGAAAATTTCGGGCTCAATTGAATCGCTTGCGGACTAGAGGCGCAGGCCGTAAGCCACACGCTGGCGGCGAGCACACAGGTTTTAAGTAAAGTTGAGTAAACCATCATTTATCCTTGAGATAACAAGTCACGTAAATCAGTTATAGCACCATTGGCACGGCTAATATAAGACGCCATCACCAGTGAATGATTGGCTAAAAAACCAAAACCACTGCCATTTAAAACCATTGGGCTGAACATTGCCTGCTGGGTTCCCTCTAGCTCACGAATTATTTGTCGCAAACTCACACTCGCATTTTTATTGGCCAATACATCGGCAAAATCCACCTCTACCGCCTTCAGGAAGCAAATCAGCGCCCAAGCCGTGCCGCGAGATTCGTAAAATACATTATCAATTTCCAGCCATGGGGTTTTTATCTGCAACTCAGTCGATGCCGGCGTAGACTGCCGTGCATTGGCGTCGTTGGCTAGATCCGTGTTCAAGCGCGGCCGCCCAACACTGGCACTCAAGCGCTGCGACAAACTCCCTAAACGTGACTCGACACCGGCCAGCCAGTAGCGCAAATTATCGGCGCGGGCGTAAAACTGGGCCTGGGGTTGATCTACATCAGCCAAGCGGCTGCGATAAGCCTTAAGGAATTTAATGCCCTGCCGGTATTCCGACTCAGAAGCAGGCACCGCCCAGCTATTATTAGAGAAGCTGAAGCGCGGCTCGGCCTTAGCCAGGTCGCCATCTTCTTGGGATTGCGACTGCGAGCGACTAAAGTTCTCGCGCATGGCGCGGCTAAGGTCTCTAACTTGAATAAGCACTCCGTATTCCCACGCGGGCATATCGTCCATAAAAATGCCTGGCGGGCTTATATCATTACTAATAAAACCGCCCGGCTTGTCGAGCAAAGTTTCAGTAACATCAATTAATGCCGAGGTTGTTGCGCTGCCAATAACACCCACTTTGGTGTCTTTTTGCAAATACTGGGTAGTGGGCATCTCTGGCGTAAAGCTCCAATACACGCCAAATATCATCACAATCACGAGATAGACTGGCACGACGACAGCAGCTATTTTTAATGCAAGCCCATTGCCGAGCCAGTCTTGCGCGCTCTCTTTGGCCCTAGCCACTAGGTCTTTTAGTTTTTCAATCATTAGTGCATTCCTGTGTGTTCAGTCGGGCTCATTGTGGAGCTAGATGTGGTTTTTGCGCTGGGCGCGGGTTTGAGCACACTAATTACCGGCGCATCGATGGCAAGAACCTCACCTTCAGCGGTTTTAAGGGTAAATTTCACCCGATCACCGTCTGCCAGCGGTCTGGTTAAGTTAATTAACATTAAATGGTAGGCACCGGGCGCAAAAACAAATTCCCCGTTGGCGGGCACGGTGACCGCATCCTCGCGCTGCATCGACATCATGCCATTACGATGCTGATGACCATGTATTTCCAAGCGCTCGGCGGCATCACTATCACCTGCCACAATCCGCACCTCTTGACCACGCTGATTTCGCACACTAAAAAACGCCGCGGTATTGCGTTGGCTTGGCGGCAACCCCCGCACATAGGCATTTTCTACCGTAATTTGATCGGGCTGAGCCTGTAGCACAGCACTGAATAACAGCGCGGCCAAGCCGCCAACACTCATCCACTTACAACTCACAAACCCTCCAAGGCGCCGCCACTTGCTGTTCGGCGACACAATTATTCAAACAACATAGCCTGAACTTAACCCTTCCGGGCAATACCTGTAAACTCGCTAGCAATGTGAATTTCGGCATCGAAACAACTAATTATGGCGTATCATAACGCCACCACAGCAGTGATTGTATTTATGAAACCGCTTTTATTATCGCTTATTTTTCTG
>NZ_JBFHDY010000243.1:0-2388 GCF_041584495.1 Zhongshania sp. | reverse complement strand
CAAGTCGCGACGTTACAGTATCGCAAAGGCCCACCAATGATTCGCAATGAAGACGGTCAGTTAGTCGGCTTTGTTTTTGTCGACGTTGCCGACAATATCGGCATTCCGGACTACGTCGCGCTAGCCAAAAAAGTGGTCGATGAAAAAGTCGACATCCCCACTGGCTATCGCCTCGCCTGGGCTGGCCAGTTCGAAAATTACGAGCGTGCAAAATCGCGTCTAGAAATTCTCGTACCGATGACTCTAGGGCTGATTTTTATGATGCTGTACTTTCATCGAAAATCGCTAATCGAAACGCTTATTGTCATGCTCGCGCTGCCTTTTTCTCTGGTTGGTAGCTTGTGGTTTTTGTGGATGCTGGAATACAAGATATCAGTCGCCGTGGCCGTAGGCATGATAGCCGTGGCCGGTTTAGCGGTTGAGCTTGGTCTACTGATGATGCTGTATTTAGATATATCATGGCGACAACGTCGTGATGACGGGCAGCTCAACACCTTTAATGACCTTACTGAGGCAGTAGTCGACGGTGCAGCCAAGCGGCTACGCCCCAAATTAATGACCGGGCTCGCATTACTCATGGGCTTAGTGCCAATCATGCTCAGTAATGGCAGTGGCGCTGATCTAATGAAACGGGTCGCCGCGCCGATGGTGGGCGGGGTTGCGACCTCACTCATTATGGTCTTAGTGGTTTTTCCTGCGTTGTTCGTGATCTGGAAGGAAGCGTCTAAAAGAGGTGGGCCCACTATCGAATCCCCATAAAATTACTGTTTAACGCTGGCCGGGTAGTTAAGGCTACTCGGCATTATTATAAGTTCACAGCAAGTCACCCTCCGAAATATCGTATCACAATGGAACCTGAGTGAATTTCAATTTAAAGTCGGCCACTCTAATTGAATGGGGTGGGAAATATTAAGGTTTGCTGATGCATTAGAAATGTTCTGGAAAAGGCGCATGCTAGCGGTTATATGAATTTAGCGATTTACGCTGACCCTCAACGATTTTATTAAAGATACCGGATCGAAATATTGGGGCAACGAAGGCACTGAGGACTCGAAAAAATGCATCAAAATCAATTTTTATCACAGCCTTGGTTAGGGTCAGTGGCCATAACTGCAGGCATGGGGGTATTTCTTGGCGCCTCTGGCGACAACAAACCTCACCGGCATTGGGCTCATCAAATCGCTATTGGCCTAGAAGAACCAATAGCGCTGCTATCTGACAAAACACGATATTTCGAACGCGGGCTATGGATACCTGCAGGTACCGTTCATCAACTAGAAACTGCACATGTATTATGCATCTATATCGACCCAACACATGATTTTTGTAAAACCCTATTACCGCAGATAGCAATAGAGGCATGGTCTATATCCGTGCTGAATGAAGAAATTTCATCCGAGTATGTAACACGCTTTGCTGAAGCAAAGAACCTCCAGGGAGCGTTGATTAGCTTCGACAAACAATATCGCTGTCAATTCAGTGACACTCCTGACAAGCGATTGAATGTCATTTTGGCAGCACTTAAAGATGATATTAGCAGCGGTAACAATACTTCGCAGAAAACCTTATCGAGTATGGTGCATCTCTCACCCAGCAGATTCTCTCATTGGTTTACAGAGCAAACAGGCATGCCATTACGCAGTTACAGGAAGTGGCTTAAGCTGCTGGTCGGATTCGAACTATCACGACGAATGCCTCTCACCGATGCAGCACTATTATCTGGTTTTTCTGATCAGGCCCACTTCTGCAGAGCAGTAACGCAGGCATTCGGCGTAAGCGCTACAACCATTAAACAACTTCTGCTACATAAATAGCTTTTTCGTTCAATGTGCCGCCATTGAAAAATGACACACTAAGCGTTCTGTAGCTCTGGAAGTTTTTGCTTATGAAAAGCACATTGGAAATGTTTGTCAAAGTCCTGTACTTGCCTTTCTTTCTGATCGTAGGAAATGGCATTGCTATTTATATGGCGGAACAAGATTATTCGAAATTAGCCTTGGTTGCATGGGTCGGCTTACTCATCGCAGTGTCGTTCTTAATTGAACAATGGATGCCATTCAGTCCCGAATTCAACAAGCCTCAAGCAGACTCGGGGCGTGATGTTATTCATGCCTTAGTCAATGAATCACTGAGTATTGTCGGCGTACTAAGTATCCCAATCATTGCTAGTTTTATGCCATTTAATTCAATTTGGCCCTCCTACGCACCGCTGTGGCTGCAAGTGTTGTTGGCGGTGATCATCGCTGATATAGGCATTACACTGGCACATTACGCCAGTCATAGGTACAGCGCGCTGTGGCAGCTACATGCAGTACATCATAGTGTGAAACGTATGTATGGGTTTAACGGTCTTATGAAACACCCCTTGCATCAAACCATTGAAACCCT
>NZ_JBFHDY010000242.1:0-2410 GCF_041584495.1 Zhongshania sp. | reverse complement strand
TTTCGCCCTCGCTCAGCTCAAATGAGCCTCGCTCGGAGGAGGGTTTTCTGCGCTCAGCCTCGTTCAGGCTTCGCTTTCGGGTCTTTCTTCTGTACCCTCGCTCGACTCGACACTCGTCTCACTCGGAAGAGGATCTAAGGAACCTCGCTCGGTCCAAAGACCTCGCTCGGCAGAGATTACATATGTGATTTTATGACATCCGTCATTCCTACGGACCTAAATCTTAGGAACATATGTCAATTCCTCATACCCATGATCATCTGTATATAGACTCCCGTATATAGACAAAGAACCCTCGCTCGGTCCATACGAACCTCACTCGGAAGACTATACATATGGGAATCTATGGATGGACCGATATCCATCCATTCTGTAGATCCTCCCGAATATACCTAAATCTTAGGAAATGGACCCATTTTGAGGGTCTCATGATCACATATACAACAAACACGTATATGGTCATTAGACACCTCGGATCGACCCATATCGGGAACCACCCACATACATAGAGGACCTTGGACATAACGGAAAAGCCTCCGAGTGACAAAGAAATCGCAACACCTGTGAAAATTTGCATCTTGTCAAACATAGCGATTTTAGACCCTCCCCAATATCCACATACCATAAAAATCACATATGTCAAGAATGTGGGGTGAGCGGTTTCCCGTCCACCACAAAATACACATAACTTGACCTGGGGTCGAAAATGTCGCCATCCGGTCCTCCCACTTCTGGGCATAAATAAGGAAAATGTCGCCATCTCCCTGGGCACCCCCACAGACAATACATTGGTGCTGAAAAACCGTCCCCGAGAGCCTACCTCGGATGGGCCGATGCTTTATTTGGATCCGCGCAATCTACGGTTGGGCCATTTTACTTCGCGCGCCGGAAGGTTCCCACAAAGCTGATGTGGTGTATAGGCAGGTCTGTCACGTGGGTGTGAGGGTTAGAGGCATCTCAGGTCGGGTTAATAAACAGGACATAGTGAAAAAGAGACGAAAATAGACGAAAAATACCCTAAAATGAGGCCAAAAATGACCCATTTTGGGGTACCCTGAAAATACCTCCTCCGGAACTGACGAAATGTCTAAGGGTGTAGAATGTGAACATAGCACTTTTTCTGGATCACTTTTTGAACAGTTTTTGAATGATTTTGATACACAAATTGATCTCCATAGAAAATACCGGTTTTCCAATCATACCCATCCGGGAACCACGTGTTTAGCTAAGGGCGAGGAATGTGAACATAGCACTTTTTCTGGATCACTTTTTGACACATTTCTGAGCCATTTTGGTCACCATTTTGCACCGAAATCTATCATTTTGGTCCTCGACTTTACAATACAACAATCTCCTACACATCTTTCGATAGAGGGTCCTTAGCTAGGTTACAGAACAATATGGTATAATAACAAGATTCGACAGGCTCACTTCCTCAGCGTATCGCGGGCTCCTGATAAACAGTGAGGTTGGTGTTGGAAAGAACTCCTGAAAAGATATACCGTTCTGGGGTTTGGAACAATAAACAATACACAATACAAACAATACAGAATATACATTATAAACAATCATATGCCAACAATACATTAATACACAATACATGATCTAAAAACACATTAAAAGAAAGGATAAAGAATTGATACAAATTGATATAAATAGAAATACAGATTATTGATCTAAAAACATATTTAAAGAAAAGATAAAGAATTGATACATTTATGGATACATGATTCTGGTTATGATTACTGGATATAGATGAATTAATGGACAATATTAAGGAATAACAATACAGGAATACAGATTATTGAATAAATGATACAAAATACAGATTTATGAACAGAAAATGAGTAGATTTAAATTAACAAAACAACAATTTATGGATAGAAATTATAGATGAACATTATGAACAGAATAGATAGATAGATATAAGTACATTAACCATTAAACAATACAAACAATAAACAATACACAATAAACAGAACAAATACAAGATACAAAATACAGATTTATGAACACAATTTTAATGAATGAAATGAGGTCAAACTTCAACAGATTATGGATAGAAATAACATCTGTTGAGGTCATCTTCTGAGATGAGTATTATTAATGAGCCATTTCTTATCATTATTGACATGATTTCACATCATTTTCACATCAATTTTACATGAATTTTAGATGATTTTCATGAAATCAGAAATGTTAAAAATGTTAAAAATGATATCATTTTGGGACCGTTAATTTCATTAATTTCACTGCAATTTTAGACCAGCCTCATTACAGTGAAATTCCCTTAGCTAAAATATGCATTTTTGATAAAAATGCTCAATTATTGATTTCATGTGTAATTATTGTTATTTTTATGCTCCTAAAATGATGAGGAAAGTAATAGAAGTATCATTTTAGGGATCAT
>NZ_JBFHDY010000241.1:0-2434 GCF_041584495.1 Zhongshania sp. | reverse complement strand
GCGGCCTGTCATTACCACTGCGCTGGTTGCGTCCTTGGGCTTTGTACCAATGGCTTTAAACACGGGGATAGGTTCCGAGGTGCAGCGCCCCCTAGCAACCGTGGTGATTGGCGGTATTTTGTCGTCGACACTGCTGACCTTGTTTGTGCTGCCGTCCTTGTACCGGATGCTGCACCGCGCCGATAAAGGAGCATAATGTGAAGGAAAAAATGTTTACAGGTCGTTTTTACGCCCTCATTGCTGCAATAGCGATGTTGATGTTCAGTAGTATAAATGTGCTCGCCCACGGCATGTCTGAGGCAGATAAGCAGCGCGCAATTGAGGCTGGTCTGCCAGATTACATATTGTTAGGTGCGGGCCATATGCTTACGGGCTATGACCACTTACTCTTCTTGTTTGGTGTCATTTTCTTTCTCAGCCGCTTTACCGATATTATTAAATTCATCACGGCTTTTACCTTAGGTCACTCGATAACGCTCGTTTTTGCCACGCTTTACTCAGTACAGGCAAATTACTTTTTGATTGATGCTGTGATAGCACTCACCGTTTGTTACAAGGGCTTCGAGAATCTCGACGGCTTCAAACGCTACCTTGGCGTAGCGTCACCTAATCTAATGTGGATGGTGTTTGGCTTTGGCTTGATTCACGGTTTTGGTCTATCGACTCGGCTGCAGGAATTGCCTATGGGAGACGGCAGCATCGTTATGAAAATACTGGCTTTCAACGTCGGTGTCGAAGTCGGTCAGATCGCGGCACTCACCGTAATGCTGGCACTGTTAGTAGGGTGGCGCAAAACTGCCTCATTCAAGCGCTTTAGCGTTATGGCCAATACATTGCTGGTCATCGTTGGTGGCTTGCTATTCTTGCATCAATTACATGGCTACCAGCACACGGAGCTTGCCGATAATTTCCCGATTAATACCGATGATCACTCACATATACATGAAGATATGGCTGCTGAAGCGAAATCAAATATCCTCGAACGCTATCCTCGGCGCATAATAACCCCTCAGCCTTCACTGCAGGACGAAGCACCCCATGAACACGGCGATGGCGCTTACCACAGCCACTAAATAAAGGTGAAAACATGAAATACCGAATTACTTTATGTTTGCTAGCAAGTTTATTTATAAGCTCAAATCTATTGGCGCATGGAGGTGGCCATGCGCCAATTACCGAAAAAAAAGCCTTAGCCATAGCAACTCAAATTGTTCAGGGTTTTGCCAATATCGACCCGCAGCTTGGCTTTGGCAAAGTACCCGCGAGCTGGGCAAGTATCAGTAATGAGGCAGCAACAATTTTTCAGAGTGGCGATTGCTACTATATTGTTAAGCTTGTAAATCCCAGCGATGAGCGCACGCTTTATATTCTGATGTCAGCTGAAGGCGAAGTATTTGATGCGAACATCAGCGGTAAGTTTGAAGGCGTGAACTAAAGGTGAGCCTATGACAGCCTATATATTTGCCGCAAAGCTGCTTCTTGCAGCGTCGGTTATTGGTTATGCGTCGTGGCTATCGGATAAGAAGCCAGTGTTGGCGGGATTTATAGTCGCATTACCATTGGTTTCCATTTTGGCTTTATTTTTTTCCTACATCGAACACAAAGATCCACAAGCCAGTATTACCTTTGCCAAAAGTATTCTTTTTGGCGTGCCGATTTCTTATTTATTTTTTCTGCCTTTTTTACTGGCTGATCGGCTTCATCTTGGCTTTTGGCAAAGTTATATATCGGGTTTGCTGTTGCTGGTTGTGGGTTACTTTGTACACCGCGCGATAATGATTGCCATTGGGTGATTTTCAAATTTTCTATCAAACTCATAACCAATTTCAGTTAAGAAGTCAGCCTCCCTCCCTCACTATGCAAGAAGGGCCGGCAAAGTGTTGTCACTAAATTTCCGCTATTGTGAGAGGCTGTGTGAAAACTCCTATAACGAAATTAATCACGCGATCCTACGTGAAATGTGTATACGATTGGCTAGAAAACTTGGTCAGATTTTGATGTAAGACACATATTCACATCAATCCTTGTCTAAATTATGACTTGAAAATAGTTTTCACACAGTCTGGTGACGCAGGAGCTTTCGAAGAACTAGATCTAACGTTACTTGGTGTCTAGCAAACCCTAGGAAGTCCAATTTGGCGCAATGACTAAAAGGCTGCACCCTAGAAACTCCATTCTAAGCGCATAGCGGCTCCATTCTCATTCTCGTTTAACCGCTCAATTCTCAATTGCGATCAAATTCATAAGTGCCTGTTTCGCTGTATTCGCCGAGATAAAGATGCACAAGCTCGCGCCCCTTATTGACCCAAGATATGATAATCATTATCATTACGATTCGTAAATGAATAACATTAACAGAATGGGGTTGGGTGTGAAGAAGTCGCTATTGTATACGTGTATCGTGTTGTCGCCCGTAGTTCCGGCATTCGCAGAT
>NZ_JBFHDY010000240.1:0-2476 GCF_041584495.1 Zhongshania sp. | reverse complement strand
TGACAGTTCCTGGGTAATCGCTGCCTGACGTGCTTTGTTATAAACCAGCTGCAGACCGTCGATAATATCGCCGGCATTGTCAGTCGCGTTCTTCATCGCGATCATTCTTGCAGCTTGCTCACAGGCACCGTTCTCAACCACGGTCTGGTAAACCTGCGACTCAACATAACGAGTCAGTAAGCCTTCCAGTAATTCTTCCGGGCCGGGCTCGTAAATATAATCCCAGTGATGCTTTAAACTGTCGTCTTGCTCTGCTTCCAGAGGCAGTAACTGGCTTACAAATGGGCTCTGAGTCATGGTGTTCACAAACTCATTACCAACCAGATACAGGCGGTCAATATTGCCTTCGCCGTAAGCGTCGAGCATAACTTTTACACTGCCAATCAAATCAGCAACGCTGGGCGCTTCGCCCATGTCTTTTGCCGCTGCAACTACGTTGCCGCCGTAGCTCTTGAAAAATGCACCGGCTTTGCTGCCGATTAAACACAAATCAATTTCTACATTCTGTTCTGACCATGCTTGCATTGATTTAATGGCTTTTTTGAATACATTTGTATTCAAACCACCGCACAAGCCGCGGTCAGTAGAAACAATGACATAACCGACGCGCTTAACTTCCCGCTCAGTCATATACTGATGACGGTACTCTGGATTAGCATTGGCGATATGACCCACCACCGCGCGCATGCGCCGTGCGTAGGGTTTACCCAATTCCATGCGATCTTGAGCTCTACGCATTTTACTCGCTGCCACCATTTCCATGGCGCTAGTAATTTTTTGCGTGCTCTTGATGCTGGATATCTGGGTGCGTATCTCTTTTGCACCTGCCATGATTCAACAATCCTCAAGCAGAAAAGCTGCACTTACGCGCAGCTTAACGTCTTACCAAGTCTGAGTTGCCTTGAACTTTTCAACGAGTTCTTTGAACTTGCCTTCCAGCTCTGCGTTCCAGTTACCGCTGTCATTGATGTCTTTCATTACTGCAGCGTATTCGCTGTTAGCGAAAGATAAAATTGCTGATTCAAAATCAAGAATTTTGGCAACTTCAACGTTTTTCAGGTGACCTTCGTTGGCGCAGTATAGAGACAGGCCCATTTCAGCAATACTGAGAGGGCTGTACTGTTTCTGCTTCATCAGTTCGGTAACACGCTCACCTTGTGAAAGCTGTGCTTTAGTTGCCTCGTCTAGATCAGAAGCAAACTGCGAGAACGCCGCCAATTCACGGTACTGAGCCAGTGCTGTACGAATACCACCAGACAATTTCTTAATAATTTTTGTCTGTGCTGAACCACCAACCCGCGATACCGAAATACCGGCGTTCATCGCTGGGCGAATACCTGAGTTGAACATATCTGTTTCAACAAAGATCTGACCGTCGGTGATGGAAATAACGTTGGTCGGTACGAAAGCCGATACGTCACCTGCTTGGGTTTCGATAACAGGCAGAGCCGTTAATGAACCTGTTTTACCTTTCACTTCACCGTTGGTAAATTTCTCAACGTAATCTTCTGAAACGCGGGCTGCGCGCTCAAGCAGACGAGAGTGGAGGTAGAATACGTCGCCGGGGTAAGCTTCACGACCCGGTGGACGACGCAACAACAGGGAGATTTGACGGTAGGCCCAAGCCTGCTTGGTCAAATCATCATATATGATCAGTGCGTCTTCGCCGCGATCACGGTAGTACTCACCAATAGTACAGCCCGTGAACGGTGCGATGAACTGCATAGATGCTGGATCAGATGCGGTAGCCGCAACAACCACGGTGTGATCCATTGCGCCGTGCTCTTCTAATTTACGCACTACGGCGGCAATAGAAGATGCTTTCTGACCAATTGCGACGTACACACATTTAATACCAGAAGACTTCTGGTTAATGATGGCGTCGATTGCAATTGCGGTTTTACCGATCTGGCGGTCACCGATAATCAGTTCGCGCTGACCGCGGCCGATTGGCACCATGGCATCAACGGCTTTAAGACCGATCTGCACAGGCTGGTCTACCGACTTACGCCATATTACACCCGGAGCAACTTTTTCAATTGCGTCGGTTAATTTTGCGTTGATAGGGCCTTTACCGTCGATCGGGTTACCCAGTGCGTCTACAACGCGACCAAGCAGTTCCGGACCAACCGGTACTTCTAATATACGACCAGTACATTTACAGGTCTGGCCTTCGGCGATACCAAGGTAGTCGCCCAAAACCACGGCGCCGACCGAATCGCGCTCAAGGTTAAGTGCCATACCAAAACGGCCACCTTCAAACTCGATCATTTCGCCGTACATCACATCGGTTAAACCGTGGATGCGTACGATACCGTCAGATACCGATACTACCGTGCCCTCATTTTGGGCCTGGGCAGACACATCTAAATTGTCGATGCGCTGTTTGATAATATCGCTAATCTCGGATGGATTCAGTTGCTGCATGCTCTGTTCCTCAATCCTATTCTTTAAACGCTCAGGAATTTAATGCTTC
>NZ_JBFHDY010000239.1:0-2478 GCF_041584495.1 Zhongshania sp. | reverse complement strand
GGTACCACTCAAGACAATCTCTGTCTGAGTCGGGGTATCGACTGATACGCCTTCTGGTAACGCGTAATCAATCGGGTGGGAAAAACCCAACACCAAGTTAATGCTATTACCAGTGGCCTTAGCACGGTAACCAACACCGTTTAGGATCAACTTACGCTGAAACCCTTCGCTAACACCAACACACATATTGTTAGTCAATGAACGAGTAGTACCCGCCATAGCCCAACCGTTTTTCGCGCCTTCACGCGCTGAGAATACTAAACGCCCGTCTTCTTGCTTCACTTCAACAGACTGGTGCAAAGGCAGCACTAAGCTACCCTTTTTACCTTTGACTGCGATGCTGTTGGCGTCGAGCTTGACTTCAACCCCTGCCGGGATCGTCACTGGACTTTTCGCTACTCTTGACATGTTAAGAACTCTTTAAACTGTCGCGTTAGAAAACAGTGCAAAGCACTTCGCCGCCCACACCGGCCGCTCGCGCTGCACGATCAGTCATCACACCATTACTGGTAGATACAATCGCGATGCCAAGACCGGCACGCACTGATGGCAATTCGTCTTTACCAGCGTAAGCGCGCAGACCTGGACGACTTACCCGATGAATCTCAGCGATTACCGGCTTACCCTGATAGTACTTCAACTCAACTGTCAGCTGCGCTTTGCCACCATCGGCTTCAACGCGCGAACCAGCGATATAACCTTCGTCTTCCAGTACCTTTGCAACCGATACCTTAAGTTTTGAAGAAGGCATCTGAACAGCAGTTTTACCTGCCATCTGAGCGTTGCGGATACGTGTAAGCATATCCGCTAAAGGATCTTGCATGCTCATGTTTTGCTCCCATTAAACGCCGCGGCCATAGCCAGCGACAGCAAAATTCCCACTATTACCAGCTAGCCTTAACTAAGCCGGGGACATCACCGCGCATAGCGGCTTGACGAAGCTGGTTACGGCAAAGACCGAACTTGCGGTATACACCGTGCGGACGACCCGTGATCTGACAACGACGACGCTGACGTGATGGACTTGCATCACGCGGAAGCTTTTGCAGCTTAACCTGCGCATCCCACTTTTCTTCATCGCTAGAATTTACGCTGGCGAAAATCGCTTTAAGCTCAGCGCGCTTTGCAGCGAATTTTTCGACAGTTTGGGCACGTTTCAATTCGCGCGCTTTCATTGACTGCTTTGCCATGTCCCCTGAACCCCTTAACCTTTAAACGGAAAGTTAAACGCTTTTAACAGCGCGCGACCTTCGTCATCATTACGAGCAGTAGTCGTGATCGTAATATCCATACCGCGTAGTGTATCAATTTTATCGTAATCAATTTCCGGAAAAATAATCTGTTCCGTTACGCCCATCGCGAAGTTACCGCGACCGTCGAATGATTTCGGGCTGATACCGCGGAAGTCACGTACGCGAGGAATAGCGATACTGACTAGGCGATCCAGAAATTCATACATGTTTTCGCCGCGCAGAGTCACCTTGCAGCCAATTGGCCAACCATCACGGATCTTAAAGCCTGCGATAGATTTGCGCGCCTTGGTCACCACTGGTTTTTGACCTGCGATTTTCGTCAAGTCGGACAGCGCTGCTTCAAGAACCTTTTTGTCTCCAGCCGCTTCACCTACACCCATGTTCAGGGTGATCTTGGTAATGCGCGGAACTTCCATGGGGTTAGCCAAAGCCAGCTCTTCAATCAGCTTTGCCTTCAACTCAGTTTGGTAAAGTTCACCTAATCGTGCCATTTTTCAATAACCCCTACGCGTTGATCGCTTCGCCGCTTGATTTAAAAATACGGGTCTTGCTGCCGTCTTCGGCCACCTTAAAGCCCACGCGATCCGCCTGTTTGGTAGACGGGTTATAAATAGCAACATTAGAAACCTGGATCGCCGCCTCTTTCTCAACGATACCACCGGCCACTCCCAACTGTGGGTTTGGACGCTGGTGTTTCTTCATCATATTGATGCCGGAGACCAGCAACTTGTTGTCGGCCAAAACTTTCTGGACAACACCGCGCTTACCTTTGTCTTTCCCGGTTAAGACGATAACTTCGTCTTCACGCTTAATCTTACGCATAACCTGACCTCAGCCTTCTCTCCACACCTGGAACTACAGTACTTCCGGTGCCAAAGAGATTATCTTCATGAACTTCTCGCCACGCAATTCACGCGTTACTGGCCCAAAAATACGGGTACCAATAGGTGCGTTGTTATTGTTTAGCAACACTGCAGCGTTATCGTCAAACTTGATCAGCGAACCGTCTGGACGACGAACACCTTTCTTAGTACGAACTACAACAGCTGTCATTACCTGACCTTTTTTCACTTTGCCACGAGGGATAGCCTCTTTGACTGTGACTTTGATCAGATCACCGACTCGTGCATAGCGACGATGAGAGCCGCCAAGCACCTTGATGCACATAACGCGACGTGCGCCACTGTTATCTGCAACTTCCAAATAGCTTTCTGTTTGAATCATT
>NZ_JBFHDY010000238.1:0-2492 GCF_041584495.1 Zhongshania sp. | reverse complement strand
TCAAAACAAAAAGGTAACCCTCATGATCCATACTAACAATCCAATCATTAAACACAAAGCCGGTTTACTCAATTTAGCAGAAGAGCTTGGAAATGTATCCAGAGCCTGCAAGGTTATGGGTGTATCACGTGATACGTTTTACCGTTATCAAGAGCTTGTTGAGGATGGTGGTATCGACAACCTGATCAATAAGAGTCGTAAAGCCCCTAACACCAAGAATCGAGTAGATGAGGCCACTGAGGCGGCAGTGGTCGCTTATGCCGTTGATCAGCCCGCTCATGGCCAGCATCGCACCAGCAATGAACTACGCAAATCCGGGGTATTTGTTTCTGGTAGTGGCGTCCGTTCAATTTGGGTTCGTCATAATCTGGAGAACTTTAAAAAGCGCCTTAAAGCCCTTGAGGAAAAAGTCGCCAACGAAGGCATTATTCTGAACGATGCACAGGTTGCTGCCCCCCTGTGTCAGGCTAGTTGTCACTGTTTTAAAAACCATAGCAATAGAGATCAGGGGGCGGTTATGAGCAACAAATGGCCCGTTATTCGAACGAACGCAAAGAGTCAATTTTAAAGAAGTTACTACCTCCATTAAATATGACAGTGGCGGAAGTGGCTAGACAGGAGGGAGTTTCGGCACAAACTCTATATAATTGGCGCTACGAAGCCAAAAAATTAGGGAAGCCCGTGCCTGGAAAAAAATTATCCACTGAGGATTGGTCCGCAGAAACCAAGCTAGCTGTGGTTGTTGAAACGATGCCGTTATCGGAATCGGAACTTAGCCAATACTGCCGAGAAAAGGCCTTATACCCAGAGCAGGTACGGCGCTGGAAGCAGGAATGCCTCCAAGGGTTTTTGAACAGTGAGACGATCAATGCAGCGACTCACCGGCAAGCAAAAACGGATAAAAATGAAATAAAAGCCCTGAAGAGGGAGCTACGGCGAAAGGAAAAAGCGCTAGCAGAAACCGCTGCATTATTGGTGCTTAGAAAAAAGCTCAATGCGCTCTGGGAAGACGACGAGGAGAGTTAACCTCATTCCCAGAGCGCAAAAAAATTGTAGGGCTCATCCATGATGCGCGAGCTAGTGGCGCTCGATTATCCGTCGCCTGCCAGGAAGCTGAGGTGAGCTTAAGAACGTATCGTCGCTGGTATCGTGGTGGGCAGGTGCAAGTAGATCGGCGCCCTGAAATACAGCGACCTGAGCCGTCGAATAAGCTGAGTAACGAAGAGCGGCAGGCCATTGTGGATGTCGCTAACGAAGCAAAATATGCACGCTCACCACCGTCCCAGATTGTTCCCGCATTGCTGGATCAGGGTATTTACCTAGGCTCAGAATCAAGTTTTTACCGAATATTAAATGAGCGTGGCCAGCTAAATCATCGGGGGCGCAGCCAAGCACCAAAGAAAATCATGAGGCCGACCAGCCATACAGCCAGCGGTCCTAATGAGGTGTGGTCTTGGGATATTACTTATTTAGCTTCAACAGTGAGGGGGCAATTTTATTATCTTTATTTGTTTGAGGATATTTTTAGCCGAAAAATTGTTGGTTACGAAGTTCACGAGCAGGAATGTGGAGAGCGCGCTGCCGAGCTGATACAGCGTTGTATGCTGCGAGAGCAATGCCTTGGTAAGCCAGTGGTGTTGCATTCTGACAATGGAGCGCCGATGAAGTCACAAACGATGAAGGCAAAGATGGAAGAACTCGGCGTATTATCCTCGTATAGCAGGCCTAGAGTGAGTAACGATAATCCGTTCTCAGAATCATTATTTAGAACGCTAAAGTATCGACCTGAATGGCCTTCATCGGGCTTTGCCAGTTTATCTGACGCACGCAGCTGGGTGCAAAACTTTAGCGATTGGTATAACAACGAGCACCGGCATAGCAAACTTAATTTTGTCACGCCAGCGCAGCGTCATGCGGGATTGGATGAAGTGTTACTGCTAAAGCGAAAGCATGTGCTAGAGACAGCAAAAGCAGCAAGGCCTGATCGGTGGTCAAAGGACGTGAGAAATTGCAAGCCAATCGGGGCGGTCACGCTGAACCCGGAAGAACAAAGGCAGTTGCCAATAAAGGTGGCGGCCTAAAAGTAAAATGGTGACAACTACCTTGAAAAACGCCGGGTGCCGAGATTTATTATACGGTTACCAGCACGGGTGTTTGTGGCCCAACAGATGATGAAGCCTCTCGCACTATAGAAGTACAGGCAAAAAATATTTAAAAAAACTGTGTTAATTAAGTAAAATAAATACCTTAATAGTGACAGTTGTAAATAATAAATCCGCAATAAAACAAACAATAATAAAAATAAGGATGCAGTATGTGGTTAGTTGTACTGAGTGTATTCGTAGCGGTTGCGCTGTTGGTTACACTAAATAATAAAAAAACCGTTAGAGCCCCCGTTACAAACAATCTACAGTCACACAAGCATAAGACTGCTAGCCCCGCTGAAAAAGCTAAGGCTAACCCTTACCATGCCATTAGTATTTGCTGTGAGC
>NZ_JBFHDY010000237.1:0-2496 GCF_041584495.1 Zhongshania sp. | reverse complement strand
CTGCGAACTACCCGTTCAATCTCAAGGCCAGGTATGCCTATAATTCTTCCTGCGTGGGACATCGGTATTCTCCATCAAACTGTTTCTTCGCAAATTCAGTTTAATGAATGCCGGTGTCCCCCGTTAATGATGAAGAGCCCATTATTCTAAAGGCCTAGCTGGTTAGTAACCGCTAGGCCTTTTTTTATGGATCACATTTGGTTCACATTCGCTCGGCTTCAATTGTCTAATCGCGATTTGTGCAACGCGCCTAGGCAGCTTATCCTCCCACCCACTAGAGCACTGTAACGCACCTCCAAGGAACGGAAATTAGTTTATGCCCCAACTAGCACTATCAACGACTTGCTACTGGAAGGTCTGCTTCTTCCCACTTAACCCCGAAGCCGAGCGACTATTCAGCTTCCCAGAAATGCTATCTGGGCTCGCATTACTGGTACTAGCGTGGACAATCGCCGACATCAGATACCACTTTAGAATCTCAATAGCCCCATTTCCACTTCGCGCAGCAACCTTTTATTCAGTCATTACGATTAGCGCACTAACCCTCATGACCGACCTCTGGCGGGCAAATAGCTGGTACGTTCCGATAGGCCCTATATTCACCCCTGAGAGCTGGCAAATTTTCCTCGCAGGTATGCTCCTCAGCACATTCACCCTTTGGTCTTGGTATGCATTTATCCGCCCACCGATATTTGGCAAGCCCAACAGCCTAAGGTTTGGACAGGCACTGTTCCAGCACATCCTTAAAAGCGCACCTGACGAACTACCAATTATTACCGATGAGCTAGGTCGGTCTGCTAAAAACTTGGTTAAATATGCACCAGCATTAACTAACTCAAACCAAAAGCAAAATTTAACTAAAGTCGAAAGCATCGCCAACGACATGCTAAGCCTCATAGCTAACAAACGGTTCTGCCGCGCATTAGTTGCACACGCGCCTCAGACTATTTTCCAGATTTTCCATTCCATTAGCGAAAACAAGAAATACAACATCCAAATCAAAGTTTTTGGGAAAAATATCCTGAATGCCGCGCTAGCTGATACCGACTCATTTATATATCACGAAGAAAACGAATACGATTCTGGCTATATCGGGCATCTACGGCCAATTAGCCGCGTTATTTACGGAAACTTTCAACTAGTTGATGCCGCTGAACGGCTGCTGGAAATTGATCTAGAACTTAGCGAGGTAATGACAAATCAACAATGGAAAGGGTACTTTCGCTTATTTGAAATAACCTTATTTTCCTACATTGAGAGCGGCTGCCCCAAAGATTCCTTTTGCATTAGCGGCGCGTTCGACACAATAAAAGACTCGTTTCAATTAAAACGATGGGAAGCTCACGGAAAAACCATCAGCTGGCGTGATAGCTTGTACTACCTGTTCCACTGCATATTCCAGTTCGTTAACACCGTCGGGAAATCTGTCAATGCGACATCCCTAGATTTGCCTTTAGAAAAAATCACACAAAACCAGTACTCAACGACAGATTTAAGCGACCCGCTCTCCGATTTATTCTTTTCAATGATCGAATTCACCACCAATCAAAACTATTCGGACCATCGAGATTGTTGGCGCGCCCAATATGGCGCGGCATGGGGCCCCATGCGCACGTTTGAGCGATCACATGGAGAGTTTGGCAGAATCGTCCTGCGCAAGGTAAGAGCAAAGCTACACGCATCAATAAAAGAGCTATACGTTCAACCGAGTATCGAATCAGCCTACCATCTAGGTTTCTGTCTTAATGTCCTTGGGCTAGAGCCGATTACAGGCTCCACCAAAATTGACAAAGCGAACAGAGCGCTCCAACACGTAGCCCTGCGCTGGACAAAGCGACACTTTGCAGGCGTCGCCGCGTCACACCCACAATTTCCTACTGCCGCTCTACCCCCGAGCTTTGAATACGACGATGTAAATCACAAAATACTGCAAAAAATGGAACGACATGGACTTAGAACCACATCAACCGTCAAATCATTAACTCTCGACCCACCTTAACTCGGCAATGAGGACCAACAGCAACCTCAATTCCAGTGTCGCTTCACGGTAGCTAAGCTAACACTCAAGCGCTTGGCTACCTCAGACTGGCTCAACCCCTCCATTTTCGCCCCCTGAACCCGCCTGGTTGTCCCCGCAGCGATAGGCCTACCTAACTTAATACCGCCCGCCTTGGCCCGCTCTAGACCTTCCTGCGTGCGCTCGCGAATACGATTACGCTCAAACTCACTAAAAGCACTAAAAACCTGAAGCATCAACTTACCTTCAGCACTGGTGAGATTTACATTCGGCAAATCAAGGCTGCGAAGACTTACACCGCGATCCAACAACATATCAATTGTCTTCTGTACGTCTACGGCGTCACGACCAAGGCGGTCGAGCTTCAAAACCACCAATGTATCGCCCTTCTCCAAGCTATGTTCAACCATTGCGCGGAAGGCAGGACGCTTCATTGCCTCAGTTGAACCAGAAATAGTCTCTGACACGCAACGATCGTT
>NZ_JBFHDY010000236.1:0-2505 GCF_041584495.1 Zhongshania sp. | reverse complement strand
GACATTTAAGCCACCACCAGCTTCTTCAGTTAACAGACCCAAAGCATCGGCATCGCTCGGTGTGTCGGTGTCGGTATGAAGATGACTGGCCTTGCCCATATTTCCGGCAAGCAATTGATTAAAGGGCAATTGCGAGGTCGACTCACTGGCATTCGCCCCTTTCACGGCGGCGCGCCCTGACTGAACTGCTTCGCTGCTACTCAGCGCGGGAAGAGAGCTAGACGGCATAAAAAAGTAACCTTTACAGATTAAGCTGATTCGGCAGCCCCGAGGCTAAAACCGGCAATACTAAAATTAGAGCAAGGCTTATGCCAAATCCATATTTTGTCGAGCCGACCAAACAAAGCGTTGACTCGTTAGGTCGTCTGCTTGCCGCTGTTCTTCCGTATTGACCAGCTGCTGCTCCTGCTCGCGATAGCGATCAGTGAGCTTCTCTAAACTCATTGCGCGACAGCGACTGTCTAACCAATGCTGACGTTCCGTCGCCACATTGGCTTCAGCACGCGCAACGGCCTCGCCCTGCTGAGTCACCGCCTTGGCAAGCTTACTCATAAAATGACGGGTTTCTTGTAAACGGTGTACGTCCAATTTTTGCGCGGTGTGACTCTGGCTAGCATCAGCGTATTCACGATAATACTGCTTTAACTCATCGTATTTCTTTTGCTGGTGATCAAAGTGCTTTTGGCTTTTTGCAAAACGCTTAGCCTGCTCCTGTTCTTTGCGGTCCGCCAAGCTATTCACGGTTTGCATACGCTGAGATTTCTTCATTTAGTCACCTATTTAGCTTATGCGTCATCCAGTAATAAATTGAGCTGATCAAGCGAACTGTCGAACGACTCTGATTGATCATAGGCTTGCTGCAGGAATTTCACCATATTCGGCCACAAGCCAACGGCGTGATCCAAACGGGCATCACTGCCCCGCTGGTAGGCGCCAATCGTTATAAGGTCGCGATTTTGCTGATAAAGCGAGTACATCTGCCGAAAATAGCGCACCTGATCTTGATGGCTTTTATCGGTAATATCATTCATAGCTCGACTTACCGAACGTTCCACGTCAATGGCAGGGAAATGGCCGGCATCAGCCAAGGCCCGCGACAGCACAATATGCCCGTCTAGAATCGCTCGCGCTGAATCCACTATGGGGTCATTTTGGTCATCACCCTCAGCAAGCACAGTATAAAACGCCGTTATTGAGCCACCACCAACGGCGCCATTACCTGCGCGTTCGACAAGTGCCGGTAGGCGAGCAAAAACTGACGGCGGATAACCCTTCGTCGCAGGCGGCTCACCTGTAGCCAAGGCCACCTCACGTTGAGCTTGGGCGAATCGGGTTAACGAATCCATAAGTAATAACACTTGCTTACCCTGGTCACGAAAATGCTCTGCAATCGATGTTGCCAGCCATGCCCCCCGCATACGCATCAGTGGCGGATGATCTGCTGGTGTTGCGATGACCACCGCCCGCTTCATGTCTTCAGTGCCAAGAATGCTGTCAATAAACTCCTTTACCTCGCGGCCACGTTCGCCAATTAAGGCCACCACCACCACATCCGCCTCGGTAAAGCGGGTCATCATGCCCAGCAACACGCTTTTACCTACGCCGCTACCGGCAAATAAGCCTAAACGCTGCCCGCGGCCCACCGTTAGCAATGAGTTGATTGAGCGCACCCCTACATCCAAAGGCTCCCGAATAGGCTGGCGCAACAGGGGGTTAATCGGCGTGCCATTGATCGAGCGAGTTTGCTTGCAATGCAAAGGTCCTTTGCCGTCCAGCGGTTTGGCTGCGCCATCCAACACCCGACCTAATAACTCATCACCCACGGGGAAGTCTGAGCCCTTGGCAATGGGAATAACTCTGGCATTGGGCATTACGCCGCGCAGCTCACCCGTGGGCATAAGTAAAATTTTATCGGCGGCAAAGCCGACCACTTCGGTTTCTAACCAATCACCATCTGCGGCTTCAACCAGGCAATAGCCACCTACCGGCGCTTTACAGCCCACGGCCTCCAGCATCGTGCCTACCACCCTTTTGAGCTGGCCCTCGACGATCGGTTTTCCAGCACCGCTTAGGCGCTGTCTATACAAGGCAAAGCGCTGCTGTATTTGTTCGCTGGGATCATTTATCACCGTTTAAACTCCGCGCTCAACAATGTCATTATCGTCTGCCTGCGGAGGCACCATCGTCTCACCCAGCATTTCAGCAACAACGTGCTGAATACGCGTTTCTAGCTCTTCATCAATTCTTGAATGATCGCTGTTAATACGACAGCCACCGCGACTTACCGTGGCATCCTCAATCAAACGCCAAGCGGGATCCAACACTTCATTGCGCTCAGCGTGCAAGCCTCGCAGCACATCAGCATCGTCAGGGTTCAGGACAATATCAAAACCGCTGTTACTTAAGGGTAATGCCGCCACGGCTTTATGAATGAGATTTTCAATGAGTTCAGGTCGCAAACTTAATTCGTGACGTAATAATTGCTTTGATATGGCCAGGGTCATT
>NZ_JBFHDY010000235.1:0-2530 GCF_041584495.1 Zhongshania sp. | reverse complement strand
TGCGCTCCCTCTCCGCCTGCTCGCGCTGCTGCGCCTCAAGCTGGGTTTTGTACTGAGCGCCTTGCATCAAGCCCTGCATGGCATCCCTTGCGCCCGTGCCGCTCCTAGAGCCAAGCAAGGCCATGCCAGCGTGAAATAACGGATTTGTCAGCAACTTGTTCACATCAAAGCTGCCCAGTCCGGCCTTAGTTGGTGCGGGCACGTTGTACTGCCCTGCGGGTTGGCCAAGGATGCCTTGGAATGGAGAGGGCTGGTAGCCGTTACCGAGTAGTGCCATTAGATTACCCCCAAGCCGCCGCCAATGCCGCCGATTAGCGCACCAATCCCCGTGCCGACCCCCGGCACTACGCTTCCTATCTGCGCGCCCGTCATAGCTCCCCCTAAAACGCCTGAGCCTGTATCGCGCCCAGGTTCGACCATTTTACCTCGGGAGGCCGACTGGGAGCCGTAATTGCCGCCAACCAAAGACAAGTAACGCTGCAACTGAGTGTAAGGCGCAAGCTGCTGCTCAAGGTCTTTGGCTTCCATCACGCCGCCTAGCCCAACTTGACCGGCCAACTGTCGCGGAATCATGCCCGAAGCTTGCATCATGCGAGATCGTTCAGCCTCATATGCGGGAGCGTAGATGCCCGCAGCGACGTTGCCCAAGCCCTCGGCTACAGATTGTTGGTGAATGCCGCCACCCGTTCGCCCTGCGCCGCCAAACGTGGCATTAATGCCGGAAAGAGCACCCTCTTGAGCGCGAGAAGCTATATCTTGCAGGTAGGGGTTTGCACCCATAAACTCACCGCCAACCGTCTGAGACAGCATACCGGTGGTCTGCGGGAAAAGTTGACGGGCGGCATCAAAACCAGAGGTAGAAATGTCGGAGAATGGAGCAAAGGGGGCATCCCCTTGATAGAAGTTCTGCGCCCCTTGGAACACTTCTTTTAAATAAGGCTCCTGAGCCGCCCAAGGGGCCGACCACCCGCTTGAATACTGTCTGCTTTCTTGCGATTTGTTCTTTCCGCCCATTTTAGACCTTCAGCCTCACATCGTAGGAATACGGCTTGAATCCGTATTTCTCAAGTTTCCGAGTCCAGCCCTTACGGCCAAATCCGTCAATGTATCGGCAACCGCTCGCCTTGGCGTACTGCGTAAGCTGGTCTAATAGCGGTTCTAACCAAGTATCCATATTATCACCGCAAACGAGCGAAATGTCCAATACACTAAATTTCGGCAAAGTGCAAATCTCTGTGACGGCTATCGCGTCATAGTCTGCAATCTGCCATATCTCGCGGCGACCATTCACCGCGTCCAACAAAATATGCTCGGGGTCTGAGCCGTAATCGAATTGGGCTAAAACCCTCACCAAATGTGGCTCAATCCGCCCCCAATTACCCACAACCTCATCCGCTGATAAGATTTTAATCACACCCGCCCCGCTGGCTTGAAAAAGACTTCGACACCGTGAGCATGGGTAAACTCCCCACTGACCACGGCCTTAATGCGAACATAACGCGAATTGTCGTGGAATTGCGCCTCGCCAATAGAATTCACAGTTCTGCCATCAGTGTAATTCAGATCGCCACACTGCTCGTTGCGCTTGCCTAGCTTGATAGACTGCGTACACGACCCCTCAACGATGGGGCGAACCGCCTGAACGAATAGCCTTTGCCCTCCTGGGCCGGACATTTCGCTTGTGACCATTTCTGCCTCTAGTGAGTCGCCAGTCAGGCCGCACAGCACATTGGCATTATTGAATGCGCCGAAACGCACAGCCCCGCCCTGATACTCCGGAGAATCGACCGGAATTGAGCCGGAATCAATGTCGCCTAACACGGCATCGAGCTGGTCAAGCGTGTAGCCAGTGTCTGCAAATTCGGTGAATATCTGGATTTCCTGGTTGGTATTGCCCCACTCTCCTGTCACCCAGTTGTAAATAACGACTTCTTTCCCGCCCTCGGTTTTGGGGTACGTCCACCAGATAAGGCCGTTGCGACGATCAACGCCGCCGTACATTTCATCGTAGCGGCTAGTGTCAATCCGCCCCTTAACGTAGCGGTCTACCTTCTCAGCACCGATAGGCGTGGAGCTTTGACCATTGAACACATAGAAGCCATCACCCGCCCAGTAGTACACCAACCCACCAAGCCATGTGACAGAGTTTGCAGCCGGGGTACCGCGCCCGCGCTCGACCTCGGAGAAGGTAAAGATGGTCGGAGGGCCGGAGTAATCCATGCGCCAAATAGATGACTCTTGGAATATTACGCCATACTCGCCCGGAACAATGCGCTGTATCTTGCCGCCGTTGCCGAACAAGTCTTGGAAATCGCTCTGATTCCCAATATCGCTACCCCAAATCTCGGAATTGTTGAATCCCGACCATTGGACGCGGTTGGGGTATTGCGTGCCGCCTATGTCCAGGTTGCCTAACACGACGAAATCACGCACAACCGCTATGTGATCGGCTTGTGGGGGCGAGCCTGCCAAGTCAGCAAATAAAGCAGAAACACCCATATCATAAAACTGAGTGGGGGCTTCCAGCGAT
>NZ_JBFHDY010000234.1:0-2573 GCF_041584495.1 Zhongshania sp. | reverse complement strand
CTAACCGACTGCGCCAGATTGCTGGCCTCAGCGGCCTTCCAGCGGCCACGAAGTGAATACAGCATATGGAAACGGCGACGACAGCAGCGAGAGGAGCTCCTAGCACTGCAGGGAATCTTGATATGAATTTATTCCGGACAGCAGTGTGCCTGGGCAGGGATGACACGCAGGTAAGACAGCGAAATAATCACCCAGCAAAGGGATAAAACCCAATAATCGTCCAGCATCACTCTTGTGCAAAGCCATCTGGGTTGCCGCTCTGCCAACGCCAGGTGTCGGCCATCATTTGCTCTAGACTACGGCCAGCAACCCAATCCAGCTCCTGCTTGGCTTTATCGGCATTGGCCCAGAACGCGGCTAAATCACCACTGCGGCGGGGTGCGATTTTATACGGTACTGGCTGGCCAGTGACGGCCTCAAACGCCTTTACCATATCCAACACCGACACACCTTGGCCGGTGCCTAAGTTAAAGGCGTGTAAACCCGGCTTTTCAAGGGCCAACAGTGACTGGCAGTGGCCTTCGGCCAAATCCACCACATGCAAATAATCGCGTTGGCAGGTGCCGTCTGGAGTGTCGTAATCATCGCCAAATATCGCCAGCTCAGCTAATTTGCCAACGGCAACTCGGGCAATAAACGGCATTAAATTATTGGGAATGCCCTTGGGGTCCTCCCCAATCAAACCCGATTCATGGGCACCAATCGGATTAAAATAGCGCAGCGCCGCAATTGCCCAGCGCGAATCCGAGACGCATAAATCGGCCAAAATCCGCTCGGCCATCGCCTTAGACGCGCCATAAGGGCTAGACGGCTGGCCCAGCGCCATCGTTTCAACATAGGGCACGGGGGCATCTGGCCCGTACACCGTGGCAGAGGAGCTAAATACCAGTTTAAACACCCCAGCGTCAGCCATTGCCTGACACAAGACCATAGTGCCGTGCACATTATTCTCGTAATACCGAATGGGCTGCTCAACACTCTCACCCACAGCCTTCAAACCGGCAAAATGAATCACCGCGTCAATCGCATGCGCAGTAAACACCGCAGCCATGGCGCTGGCATCGCGAACATCGGCATTCACAAACACCGGCGCCTTGCCACAAATTGCCTCAATGCGTGGCAGCACCGCCAAATTGCTATTCACCAAATTATCAACAATCACCACCCAATAACCGGCCTTAAGCAGCTCCACAACCGTGTGACTGCCAATATACCCAGCACCGCCGGTAACAAGAATTGTTTTCATGCAACAACATCCACTGTAAAAAGCCTTATGGTAATGCAAGACACCGGGGAATAACTAACGCTTGAAGAGGAAAACCTTGGATGGAGCCAACACAACGACCTGCTATACCTACCCTAACTGCGAAGACATCATTCTACACACCAACTATTTCCAGTGGAGTAGTAGATGCCATTAGATTGCCTGAAGACATCGAGGCGCGCTTAACTGCGTTAGCAGCCAAAACCGGCCGCACCAAAACGTTTTATGCCAAAGAAGCAATTCTAGAACATATAGATGATCTGGAAGATAAATACTTGGCCGCCAACCGACTAGAGAATCCTGGTAAACGCTGGACCTTGGACGATATGCAGCAGGATCTTGACGTGGGAAATTGAGTTTGACGACGAGGGAGCGAAAGAACTCCGAAAACTCGACCGAAAAGCACAACAAGAAATTCTACGCTATATCCGGGAACGCATTGCCACCAACGAAGACCCCCGCCGCTTTGGAAAACCACTTTCCCGCGATATGACCGGACTGTGGCGTTACCGTGTCCACAATTACCTTATAATCTGCCAAATTGAAGACGGCAGACTAGTCGTTTTAGTGCTGCGTGTTGGACATCGTAAAAATGTATACGAATAAATAGTAACAATATCACTCATCGATCAGTACAGGCCAAACTCAGACACTACCACCAAGAAGGATTCACTACGTTCACATGGATACCTGCCTACGCAGGTATGACGTAGCAGATAATTTTTAGTCTTTACTGCGAAGCTCGGAGGTCACTCCTACGCAGGTATGACAACAAATACTGCAAATTTAATTTATTCGTCACTCCTGCGAAGCCGGACTCCGCCCCTGCGAAGGCAGGGGGTCCATTGCTGCAACGGAGTTCGGGCTAAAGCGCTGCCCCACCATGCATTCACTGCGTTCATATGGATCCCTGCCTCCGCAGGGATGACTTAATGCAGCACGGGGGTATGACTACAAATTAAGCATGACCCACTTCTGCGCAGGCATGACAACAAATACTGCAAATTTAATTTGTTCGTCACTCCTGCGAAGCCGGACTCCGCCCCTGCGAAGGCAGGGGGTCCATTCCAGCAACGAAGCATCAAGCAGCTTTGCGCCGCCAAGGGCGTTACCACTCGCTACCTAGGTTTTAACCACACTCCGTCCCCGTCCAATCCCGTAATAAGCTATCCCATAACCTTCAAGCATTTCTGGCTCATACAAATTACGGCCATCGATAATAACGGGGTGTTTTAAATGCTCTTTAACAACATCAAAATCCGGTGCTTTAAACGCATTCCATTCGGTACACACCACTAAGGCATCGGCG
>NZ_JBFHDY010000233.1:0-2599 GCF_041584495.1 Zhongshania sp. | reverse complement strand
CTGGTGCCGCGTATTATATTGCCATCGGGCTTGTTGTCGGCGCCGCAGTGACCGTGCATCACATAGTCGTCGTGGACTTCGACTAATACACCAACTAAGGGCATGTCACACATACTACCGTCGACTCGGTAGCTAACGAGTCGACGGGTTTAAAGGTGTCTGGCTCAAAACTTAAGTCAAAAGGGCATTTTTCGCCGTCGCTGCTTCCCATATTCACCATGGTTGACTGTCTCTAGTTATTGGTTTTCGGACTTGAAAATTTGAGTGGAAGTATAACAATTTTTTACTTGGTGACCCCTGTACTGGCGTAATCCTCTTGTATACGGCGGGTTTGCTGGTATCTTAAATTACCGCAACAGGGCCATTTAGCCATGAAAATGTTTAAACGATTACTCGTCACCGTAGCGGTGATCCTTGGTTTGCTTATTTTTACACCATGGCTGCTTATTCAGTTTGGCCCAGCGGGGTGGGGCACTACCTCAAAAGTGATGCTCAATATGGTGTTTGGTTATGGCGAAGAAGCGCCCAGCGCCAGCGCGATTAAGCAGCGCCTAGAAGTGGCCGACGGCTTTAGCGTGAGCCTGTATGCCACTGGCTTGGGGAAAATTCGCTTTTTGAAGGTGGCGGATTCAGGCGATCTACTGGTTAGTCGGCCACGGCGTGGCGAAATACTTTTGCTCGAGCGCGACCGCAATGGTGATGGCCTGCCAGATGGACAGCGGGTGCTGTTGGCGGGATTAACGCGTCCTCACGGTTTGGATATTGCGGGAAGCTGGCTGTATGTGGCTGAGTCCGACGGTGTTGGAAAAATTGGGTTTAATAGCACTGAGGGCGCCGTTTCTGGCAATTACCGGCGTATTGTCTCGGGTTTGGGGGATAAGGGTAACCACTGGACGAAGACGGTTCGCGCCTCCAGCGATGGCTGGCTATACCTTAGCGCAGGCTCCACCTGTAATGTCTGCGAGGAAGTGGATCAGCAGCGCGCCACCATAATGCGTTTTCGGCCAGACGGCAGCGAGTTCTCGATATACGCCAGCGGTTTGCGAAATAGCGTCGGCCTCGACTGGGCGCCTTGGGATAATAGCCTGTACGCGACGGATAATGGACGCGACTTGCTTGGCGATGATATTCCCCCCTGTGAATTGAATCGCATAGAGGAGGGCGGCTTTTACGGCTGGCCCTATGTGAACGCGAGTACGCCAGACCCTGATCTTGGCGAGTTGAACGCCAGTGCTGTCGCGCAGAATATTCCACCGAGTCATGAATTCCGGGCGCACAATGCGCCGCTGGGCCTTCGGTTCTTACGCCGTAGTGCGGTTGCTGGTTTTGAGCGAGCGGCGCTCGTTGCCCTGCACGGCTCGTGGAATCGCAGCGTTGCCGATGGCTATAAAGTTGTGTCGCTGCACTGGCAGGCCGATGGCAGTATTGTTGAAAAGGACTTTTTAAGTGGCTTCTTGCAGGGTGATACCTTGCTGGGGCGTCCAGTGGATATTGCTGAAGATCGCGACGGCACTATTTTTATATCAGATGACTATTCAGGCTCAATCTATCGTGTTGCGATTGGCGAAGATGGTGCGCCGGACCTTGCGTCATCGGCATTCGCGCCGCCACCGCAGGGCCGCAGAGACAGTGGCTTGGCATCGTATACTGGCGAACAGCGCCGCGACTTGCTTGCGCGCGGGGAAATTGTCTACCGGAGTCACCTCTGCAGTAGTTGCCATATGAGCGGCAAAACTGAATCAGCTATTCCATTAGTGGGCTTAGCTGAGCGGTATACCGTCGCTGAATTAGCCGCCTTTTTTACAGTGCCAACACCGCCGATGCCCGTATTTCCATTGAGCGCGTCTGATCGTGAAGCCCTGGCGGTCTATTTATTGGTTCGGCAGTGAGGGTTTAAGCGGGGTATGGCTGGCGGTTTTCTTGAATTGATATGCAATTTAGGATTGTCAAAATGCGTATCAATTCACAGTGCGTATTGATACGTATCGAGAAAACTAAGCAATTTCGTTAGTGTTCTGGTGAGCGATATAAATACCTAAGCTCTAGATGTTATAGCTCGTTTTGACTAGGCTGTGTAATACGGATATTCCACCTTTTAATAATGCGCGCGTATTGCCACGTGGCAGTGGCAGCAAAGGGCTGGCTGGCAGGGTGCTGGGCCCGCATTTACATCACCTATGTTGTAATGCAAATAGTTTGAGGCAAATCAATGAAAAAATTGAATGAAGGTTTCACCTCTAAGGGGACGTTAAAGCGCAAGCAGGGCGGTTTTGCCCTTGCTGCTGAATTAACGCTGATGAGTTCTATTATGGTTGCTGGCGTCACGGTTGGAATGACCACGCTGCGCGACTCTTTATTGGCTGAAATGGACGATACTGCTGAGGCGATTGGCTCTTTGGACCAGAGCTTTTCATACGCCGGCGTACGCAATGGTCATGGTACCGCGGCAGCGGGCGGCTCGGGCTTTCGCGATGCGATTGATACTCATGCTGGCGATGGCGTCGGCTTTGTCTTTGTGCAGTCAGATAATGTCGAGGGTGGCCTGTAGTTTATTGCACCAAAGGTAAATGACTAAGGCGCCTGCGGGCGCCTTTTTTGT
>NZ_JBFHDY010000232.1:0-2631 GCF_041584495.1 Zhongshania sp. | reverse complement strand
GTGATTGTTGCGCTCGCTGCCGTATCAACCGTGTGGGTTGAAGTCGTCGTGGCAGTAAACGGGTTACCCGCTGCGTCAGTACCCGTTACTGTAGCATCGAAGCTGGTGTCTGCCGCCAAGTCGGCGCCATCTACCGCAATGCTGTAGGTGTTACCCGCCAGTACAGTACCGCTGTAAGGCGTGCCGTTAATGGTGAAGCTAACCGTGTCACCGGGGGCCGCATCACCGCCAACAGTACCGGTGACGTTGATGCTTCCGCCAGCCTCAGCGGCGTTAACAATGTCATCCGGCGTGATGTCGTTAACGGTGATCGTTGCCGTTGAAGACGTATCAACCGTGTGGGTTGAAGTCGTGGTCGCGGTGAAGGCATTACCCGCCGCGTCAGTACCCGTTACTGTCGCATCGAAGCTGGTATCGGCGGCCAAGTCCGCGCCGTCCACGGCAATGCTGTAGGTGTTGCCCGCCAGCACGGTGCCACTGTAAGGCGTGCCGTTGATGGTGAAGCTAACGGTATCGCCCACTGTTGCATCGCCACCAACGGTTCCTGTTACATCAATTGAAGTACCGGCTTCAGCCGCGTTAATAATGTCATCTGGGGTGATGTCGTTAACGGTGATTGTTGCCGCGGCAGACGTATCAACCGAGTAGGTTGAAGTCGTGGTCGCGGTGAAGGCATTACCCGCCGCATCCGTACCCACAACCGTAGCATCGAAGCTGGTGTCGGCTGCCAAGTCAGCGCCATCAACCGCAACGCTGTAGGTGTTGCCCGCCAAGACAGTACCGCTGTATGGCGTGCCGTTAATGGTAAAACTAACGGTGTCGCCTGGGGCCGCATCGCCGCCGACCGAACCAGTAACGTTGATGCTTGTTCCGGCTTCGGCCGCGTTCACGATGTTATCAGGGGTGATGTCATTAACGGTGATTGTCGCCGTAGCAGACGTATCGACGGTATGCGTTGAAGTAGTCGTAGCAATGAAGGCATTACCCGCATCGTCTGCGCCAGTCACTGTGGCATCGAAGCTGGTGTCGGCGGCCAAATCGGCGCCGTCAACGGCAATGCTGTAAGTGTTGCCCGCCAGCACAGTACCGCTGTAGGGCGTACCGTTGATGGTGAAGCTAACAGTGTCACCAGGCGCGGCGTCGCCACCGACGGTTCCTGTTACATCAATCGTACTTCCAGCTTCTGCTGCGTTCACGATGTCGTCAGGCGTTATGTCATTCACTGTGATTGTTGCCGCGGCAGAGGTATCAACGGTATGCGTTGAAGTCGTGGTTGCGGTAAATGGATTACCCGCAGCATCGGTACCCGTTACTGTCGCGTCGAAGCTGGTATCAGCCGCCAAGTCGGCGCCATCAACCGCAATGCTGTAGGTGTTGCCGGCCAGCACAGTACCGCTGTATGGCGTGCCGTTGATGGTGAAGCTGATTGCGTCACCAACGGTTGCATCGCCACCAACCGAACCGGTGACGTTGATGGTTGTTCCGGCTTCGACCGCGTTAACAACGTCGTCAGCAGTGATGTCGTTAACGGTGATTGTTGCACTCGCCGTCGTATCAACGGTATGGGTTGAAGTCGTGGTTGCGGTGAACGGATTACCTGCTGCATCAGTGCCCGTCACAGTCGCATCGAAGCTGGTTTGTGCTGCTAGATCGCTGCCCGCAACCGCAATGCTGTAGGTGTTGCCCGCCAAGACAGTACCGCTGTATGGCGTGCCGTTAATGGTAAAGCTCACGGTATCACCCGGCGCGGCGTCGCCGCCGACCGAACCGGTGACGTTGATGCTTCCGCCAGCCTCAGCGGCGTTAACAATGTCATCCGGCGTGATGTCGTTGACCGTGATCGTTGCGCTCGCCGTCGTATCAACAATGTGCGTTGAAGTCGTCGTGGCAGTAAACGGGTTACCCGCTGCGTCAGTACCGATCACTGTCGCATCGAAGCTGGTGTCGGCGGCCAGGTCAGCGCCATCAACCGCAATGCTATAGGTGTTGCCGGCCAAGACGGTGCCGCTGTAAGGCGTGCCGTTAATGGTAAAGCTCACGGTGTCGCCAGGCGCGGCGTCGCCGCCGACCGAACCGGTGACGTTGATGCTTGTTCCGGCTTCGGCTGCGTTCACGATGTCATCCGGCGTGATGTCGTTAACGGTGATCGTTGCCGTTGAAGACGTATCAACCGTGTGGATTGAAGTCGTCGTTGCGGTAAATGGATTACCTGCCGCGTCAGTGCCAGTCACTGTCGCATCGAAGCTGGTATCGGCGGCCAAGTCCGCGCCATCTACCGCAATGCTGTAGGTGTTGCCGGCCAAGACGGTGCCGCTGTAAGGCGTGCCGTTAATGGTGAAGCTAACCGTATCACCCGGCGCGGCGTCCCCACCCACCGAACCAGTGACGTTGATGTTTCCGCCAGCCTCGGCCGCGTTCACGATGTCATCCGGCGTGATGTCATTAACGGTGATTGTTGCCGCGGCAGACGTATCAACCGAGTGGGTTGAGGTCGTGGTCGCGGTAAACGGATTACCCGCGGCATCAGTACCGGTCACTGTGGCATCGAAGCTGGTGTCGGCCGCCAAGTCGGCGCCATCTACGGCAATGCTGTAGGTGTTGCCGGCCAAGACGGTGCCGCTGTAAGGCGTG
>NZ_JBFHDY010000231.1:0-2633 GCF_041584495.1 Zhongshania sp. | reverse complement strand
CGCCATTTGCTGCGCGTCGGTATTGCAGCTCACCCCCTGCCCAGACCCGAAAGTAATAGTCATCGTCAATATTAACGAGGTCGGCTTGAACCAAATAGGGACTTAAGCTAGACCAATCTAAACTCAACTTATTAAGCGCTGCCGCCATCGGCGGCACCTCGGCAATGCTGGGCAAAAATTGCTTTTGCCATAAATGGTATAAGCCGCTGCCCGTAAAAGTGACCGCCGTTATCGCTACAGCTAAACCAAGGCCGCGATGCAGACGCAAAAGAGAGTTTTGTCGCCAGCTGCGACCACTTCGCCACTGCAAGTAGTATTGCAGTATGCCCGCTAGCGCGATCAGCCCTCCGCCAATTAGGCAGAGGCTCATTAAGCTCAGTCGCAGCGCGGTGTTTTCAATAAATACCCACGAGTGAACATTGCGGAAAAAAGTGCTGGTCATGGCCTTGGTGTTATTTACCACTGTACCGAGGCGGTCACTGGCGGTATCCACATACACTCGCATACCGTCGTCCCGAGCAAAGTTTACCCGCCACACCGGCAGCAATCGGTTGACGTAAACATAGTCATCGTCAAACGACGTCTGCGATTCAACTGACTGAATCGCACTTTGCTGATCGCCTAAATAATGCCGAGCAAGATGCACCGCATAATCCAGTTCACCACGGGGGATAAGCTCGCCGGTGCGGGCATCTAGCCATATAACTGCATCCGCGACGACTACGCGGTAATACGGTCGGCCCCGCCATGCCAGCAAGCGCGCGGCACTCGCCTCGCCCGTAATCCCCGCACGCTCGCTAGCCCCAGCCACCGTAAGCAAGTCCGCAGTCGACATGGCGTCTAATTTATAAGTAAAGGCGTCGGCAACGGGCTGAATGCGCGAAATAATAGGGTGGGATAAGCCACTTAAACCCCAGCCAATAATAGCCAAGCCAACGACCATGCCGACTCTTGCATGCCAGCGCAGAAGCAGTGCGATAAGTTTTGGCGTCCGCGAGCGATGCGCTTTCATCACAGCTCCACTCTAATGCCAATGGTCGCTAGGCGTGGACTGCCGGGGGTAAATGCCGGGCCATATTTGCTGGTGGTTTCCGCGTAGCGGCGATCAGTGACATTATAAATGCGGGTATAAAAACTCAGCCGTGTATTGAACTGATACTCGGCATGGATATTCAACAGGCTGTGGCCGTCGTATTTATCGCGATCGTCGGCAATACCGTCCTTGTCATTCTTTTCATCCAACCAGTGCTCGCCTTGGCGCAACCACTCAAACTCAATATAGCCACCGTTTAAAATGTGAGGACGGTAGTTAAGGCGCGCATTGATAAAACTCGCTGGCGCGTCGGGCATGGTATTACCACTGTAATTGCCGCTGCGGTCTATCCATTCCTCGTAACGATGTTTTGAGCGGGTATAAGCGAGGCCAATATCGAGACGCTCGCTAAGGTCTCGCTCCAAACCTAACTCGATACCCCGATGAGATGTTTCCCCGGCATTGGCATTGCGGCGGGTGCCCGTTTGCGGGTCGGCTATGGATAAGATTTCGTCCTGCTTGCGCATGTAATACACCGCTAAATCAAAACGACTCGCGGCATCTAAATTCCCTCGCAAACCAAACTCAATACTGTCGGCTTTGACTGGCGCCAGGGCAGTGGAGTCGGCGGTGTCACCAGCGCGAAATAGTTGGGACGCCGAGGGGATACGGAAGGCGTGCCGATATGACGTATAGCCATTGAGTGAATCTGAGAAATCGTAGACTAAGCCCAGCTTTGGACTCAGATGCTCAAAATCCAATGTTTGATCTAGCGGCCGCAAATGGGCGGGGTCTTGGGGTGCACGGGCAATATTGTCTTGGTAATCGTAGACAATTGCGTCGTAACGCAGGCCCGCGCTGCCGCGCAGCCGCTCAGTCAGCTGACTTTCCATATGAATATAGGGCGACACCGAGAGGTAATCGACGGTGTAGTCGTATAAACGACCCGCCTTTTGGTAGCTTAACCAATACTGGCCGGGATCATTGTCAGTGCGCTGTATATAAAATTGCGTTTGCTCACCACGGCTGCGATCAATGTCGACACCACTGATAACAAAGCTGTGTTCAGAAAGGTCGTGGCGATATTTCAGTAGCACGCCGACAGAGTCGTGACCGTCTTCATTAATATGGGCATCTTGGGAATCTAGCGCTGGTGAACAACTGGGGCACCACGCTGGCGCTGGCTGAACGCGGCCGGTGTTTAAGGTCCATGTCGCCACATAGGTAAGGGCATTGCTACGCGCAAACGGGGTGATACTTAGACTGTAGCCGTCGCCACTAAACTCAAATGCCGAGGACAGCCGCAGGGCACTGACATCCCGATAGCCAATGGTATTACCGGCTTTTTCTGGCTGCGTGTAATAGTCGGCTAAACCCAGGGCTGAACCCCCGGTGGCCATCGCCACCTTACTCGCGCTGACCACGGTATTGACCTGCCATTCGGAGTCGAGCTGACGAAACCAGCCCAAGACTAATTCCTGACGCTCACTGTCGTTATTATCACGCCAGCTGCCGTTTTTCGCGGCCGACAAATTTACTGTGTAGCTATCCTTACTCTGCACCTGTGAGGCCCGCAGCTGACTGCGATAATGATCGAATT
>NZ_JBFHDY010000230.1:0-2638 GCF_041584495.1 Zhongshania sp. | reverse complement strand
TTTCTCCTCGCGCTTAGTGGCGGCCACTAGCGTTCCTTCTTCACCACCCACAACAATATTCAAAAGAGCACCCTGCTGCTCCATCGCAAATACCCGCAAAGGCATATTATGATCTCGGCACAAACAGATGGCCGTAAGGTCCATTACCTCGAGCTTTTTATCCAAAACCTCATCATAACTGAGGTAATCGTATTTAACGGCACTCGGGTCAAGCATTGGGTCTGCACTGTAAACACCATCAACCTTGGTTGCTTTAAGTACCAAGTCGGCATCCATTTCAATACCGCGCAGACACGCCGCTGAATCGGTCGTAAAAAACGGATTACCAGTACCCGCGGCAAAAATCACCACCTCACCACGACTCAAGGCCCTGATCGCTTTACGACGATCATAGTGATCGACGACACCACTCATGGGTATGGCCGACATCACTGAAGATTTTATATTACTACGCTCCAACGCGTCACGCAGCGCCAGTGCATTCATGACTGTGGCCAGCATGCCCATGTGGTCGCCGGTCACTCTGTCGAGCCCCGCAGTCTGCAATGCCGCGCCACGGAACAAATTCCCGCCGCCCACCACCAGACCAACCTGCACACCTATACCAACCAATTGCCCTACTTCCAGCGCCATGCGGTCCAAGACCTTGGGGTCAATTCCAAACCCCAGACTCCCCATTAAAGCCTCGCCACTTAACTTCAGCAGTATGCGCTTGTATTTCTTATCCCGGCTTACGCTAGACATTTTCTACCCCACCACATTGCACGATATTTTTAAGATTTGTATATCGCCTATAGTAAATCGGGGCCCGTAGGCCCCGTTTACTGAGTGGCTTAGCCTTTCAGCTGAGCAGCCACCTCGGCGGCAAAATCCACTTCTTCTTTCTCTATACCTTCGCCCACTTCAAAGCGGGCAAATTCTTGCATATCTGCGCCGCTGTTTTTCAGCAACTTACCTACCGTCACTTCAGGGTCTTTAACAAAAGGCTGATCAACCAGCGAGCTTTCGGACAAGAATTTGCGAATACGGCCGTCGATCATTTTTTCAATGATCTCAGCAGGCTTGCCGCTTTCTGCCGCTTGAGCAGTGAAAATCTCACGCTCTTTCTCGATTTCTTCCGCAGGCATGTCTTCCGCTTTCGCAACGCGCGGGTTAACCGCAGCAACATGCATCGCTACATCGCGAGCCAGTTCAGCGTCACCGCCTTTCAGGGCAACCAATACCGCAATACGGTTATTAGAGTGAACATAGCTATCAACTACACCATCTTCAGCAGTAACGACCAATGCGCGACGCACACCAATGTTCTCACCAATTTTCTGAACCAGCGCTTCACGCGCAGATTCCAATTCACCGGCCATCAGCACAGCAATATCGGTTTCTTTAGTGGCAAACACTTTGTCAGTAACCAGCGCGGCAAAAGCCTGAAAGCCCGGCTCGCGTGCGGCGAAGTCAGTTTCACTGTTTACTTCAACAACCACACCGTAGCTACCGTCTTCGGCAACTTTAGTGGTCACAACGCCATCAGCCGCAGTTCGACCTGCCTTTTTAGCCGCCTTCATGCCGCTTGATTTACGCAACTCTTCAATTGCCAAATCGATGTCGCCGTTGGACTCATTGAGTGCTTTTTTACACTCCATCATGCCCAAGCCAGTGCGATCGCGTAATTCTTTAACCATTGATGCTGATACAGCCATCCTAAAATCCTCGTATTTGAGCTTAAGCACGGCCGTTCAAACTGACCCTGCTCAATGTATATCCAAAAAAAGGGGGCCGCGCCCCCTTTCGCAGACTGCTTGGCGGCGAGTATTACTCGGCAGCGCTTTCGCCTTCTGGGCTTTCAGCAACTTCAACAAACTCATCTTTTGCTACAGCGTCGTTAGCGGCGGCATTAATAGCCACATCAGCAACAGCAGTAACATAAAGTTTGATGGCGCGAATCGCATCGTCGTTACCAGGAATAACAAAATCAACGCCGTCTGGGTTGCTATTGGTATCCACGATACCAAAAACTGGGATACCCAGCTTATTGGCTTCTTGAATCGCGATCCGCTCGTGATCAACGTCAATAACAAACAAGGCGTCTGGCAGGCCAGCCATATCCTTGATACCACCAATGGAACGCTCTAGCTTCTCCATATCACGGCGACGCATCAGGGCTTCTTTCTTGGTCAATTTGTCAAACGTACCGTCTAATTGCTGAGCTTCAAGCTCACGCAAACGACGTACCGACTGACGAATAGTTTTGTAGTTGGTCAGCATGCCACCCAACCAGCGGTGGCTCACAAAAGGCATGCCAGCGCGGGCTGCCTGCTCACCAACAATCTTGCTTGCGGCACGCTTAGTGCCAACAAACAAGATTTTGTTTTTATTTGCTGCCATCTTGGCAATTGCATCCAGCGCGCTGTTCATCGCAGGAACAGTATGCTCAAGATTGATTATATGGATCTTGTTACGAGCACCAAAAATATACGGTGCCATTTTTGGGTTCCAGTAGCGAGTCTGGTGACCAAAGTGAACGCCGGCTTGCAGCATTTCACGCATGCTTATATGTGACATGATTTTTCCTTAATTAACATCGGGTTACAAACTTGCAGAGACCCCGTAAGCCAACCCCAGCTTTACTGGAGCACCCGGG
>NZ_JBFHDY010000229.1:0-2649 GCF_041584495.1 Zhongshania sp. | reverse complement strand
GTTTAATCATGGGACGCGGAATCATTCGAGACGATGTAACCGATAACGCTGGTAATGCAATCCAGGGGAAAGAGGTTACTATTTACATTGCCGATACAGTCACCAAGGCGACGCTGTACGATGCGTCAACTGGTGGTAGTGAAATTGGCAACCCTGTTGTTACCGACGAAGATGGCGTATTTGAAGCCTATGCAGACACGGGTGAATATGAGGTCGAGATAGACGGCCAGATTGAGGGGCGCTATAACGCCGTTGACGGCGATGAGCTTGCCGACCTGTTAGCAATCAAAGACATTGGCGGGCTTACCACTGCCGATAAAGTCACCTACGACGGCGAATCCGCCAACGTCAAGCTAGCCCTTGATGCACGAGTCCCCACCGTCGGCACGCTGGGGGAGTTGGCCGCATCATTAACCTCGCTAATAATAGCTGTCGGTGACTCCCGCAAATGCCGCTACTACGATAATAACAATGTGACAGGCTCTGGTGCAGAGTGGCAGTGTATAAACACATCCTCGTCTGCTCCGGCTGGTGCTGAGACTGGCACAGCTAATGGTCGAAAATACTGGCTCCCCGTGGATAGCGGTAATGGTTATTTAGTAGTCGAGAACACGGCAGGCGGTACGTGCTCACAGTTTCACAACATCGAAGGCCTGAAGACTTATACCCAATATGGGGCAATTGGTGACGGTACGGCGGTTGATAGCCCTTCCATCAAGGCGTTTTACGCGGCCAATAAGTTCTACGCTGGCGAGGTTGGACGGTTTCGTATTGCGGCGGCTGATTGTCCTATTGCTCTCGCTCAAGGAACGTTTATGGGTGCGGTAGGTATCGCCTCCAATTATGCCAATCCGGGTGGCCAGATTGACGGCACTCGCTATCTTATTGACTGCAATGAAACCAAGGATATTTTTACTATCACGGGCGGCACCTTGGATGGTACGGCGGTCAATATATCCGGAAGTTTTTCCAGTCACGCAAATTCTGCTGGAGTAGATCAGTCTGGCAGAACTATCCGCTGCTTTGTTTTAACGGATACGTTTTTTGTTAATTTCAAGGGTGCTGTTTTTGAGCACTTGAATGTTTCCGACGCCATAGACACGGCTGGGGCTTGCAATGAAACACTTGTTGACTCTGATTGTATCTTTGCCTTGATCGGGGATACGACTGGTGCATTGGAGGCGATTACCGGAGGGTATACATACGGTAACGGTGTAGATCTATCAAGTTCTGCTGATTCGAAATGTCACGCATTCATTGAGGCATGTGGTGGCACTGGCTTACGTATGTCAGCGGACTCAAACTTTGACAGTGTGTGGATAAACCTTTGCAATCGTGGTTTTTCTTTTACGGGGAAAAACGTGCAAGGGCGCGGCTATGACATCAAGCTAAACCGGGAGTGGGGGATTCAACCCAGCACAAATGCCACCGACTTTTATATCGGTCCCGGCGTGTGTAAGTACAACAATTACGCTAACGCTACCGGCACGGCTGATGCAACATTCAACATACGATTGACCAGCGGGCATTCAGGGTTTGTTATTGATGGCGCAGACCTAGAGGATGATCTTTCTGAAATCCCGACACACTCTTCGAATAAAACGACACTGTCTAACGGGATTCATCTCGGCGCGGCGGGCAACACAGGGGTTATTAGGGATGTTAAATTTGGAGACACTGAAGCGTCAGGTGCAAGGATACATGACCCTAACGGCAACTGGGCCAGCGGTAATATTCAGGTTCTGGGCCATATAGTAACCGGTAGCACCAACAACCTTAACGGCATAAACATACCTCTCGCTAGCTCCGTTGACATCGGTGGCGGCAATGTGGTGCGTGGCGCGGCAGGCAGCAGGGCGATGAATGCTCAGTACGACACTATCGTGTCAGGAGTGGTTCGCTCGAAGGGCAACGGTACGCTACTACGCGCCTCCCGATCCACTATCGGCCCTAAGTTTGTCAGCGATGCCGCCCCTGCTACGGCAATTGTAACTAAAGTTGGAGGCGCTAATGGCGGTGCTGTTGGCGTGACCGGATGGTCATTCCCTGTGACTTTTTCACACACAGGCAGCGGCGGCGCGGAGAACATGAATATTTATGCGCTGCCGGACAGGGCTGCTGGCCGAATAACAGTTGTCTATGGTGACGGCGGAACGGATAGCTTTATGATTTCTGCCACGATCGTGTGGGATGGCACTACGCTTACGGTTTCAGATTCTATAACCCACAACAGCGGTTTTGGTGCGCCCTCTCTGGTTAATAACGCGGGAACGCTGGCGGTTAGCGCGTCGAAAGCATCAGCGGAAAGCGGGAACATGCAAGTCCATTTTGAAGGCTTTTGGGCCGAGGTGTAGTAATTAACGCCGCACAAGGACAGAGATATGCAAGACCAATTACCGCAAGCAGTTAATGGAGTGACGGCAAGCGGGCTGTCGTTAACTTGGCTATCGGCTGGATGGGCGTGGATGGGCAATAACAGCGACCAAATCACGGTTGTTTTCGGCTTTATCGGCTTGTGTATAACGGCCTATGGTGTTTTGCGGAGGCGGAAGTGAAATACAAATTCGGCCCTCGCTCTCAGAAACACCTCGATGCTTGCCACCCCTTATTACAAAAGGTTCTAACCAGAACATTAAATTTCGGTGTGAT
>NZ_JBFHDY010000228.1:0-2673 GCF_041584495.1 Zhongshania sp. | reverse complement strand
TTCGCGAACGTCATCACCGTTTGCATTCAGATCGTAACGATCATGGGTATTTGTAGGTTGAGTCATGGTGTCACCTTAAATTAAAGATTCGATTGCCGAGGCGGCATCGCGAATGTGCCCAGTTTTCTTCAACCGTGACTTGGAAACCTTGAGCTTGTCGGCTTTTGGGGCCGGAGCCGCCTGTTTTGCCGGTTTCTGCATCTTAGGTTTCACTTTGACCTTCTTCTTCGCCGTCTCTACTTTCTGCGACTGCTGATCGTAGAGCATGGCTTTGCGAACAAGGTCAATAACCCGATGGTCTGCCACTTGCGCCATATCTTCCGGGGTAAACCCGTAAGAACTTTGCAAATAGCCTTCCAATTTGGGCTTCACGTCCTTGAAGTCCGGTATCAGCTTTTGCAGGGCTTCCATCTCCTCGGCCATGCGCTGTTGCATGGTTTCGGACTGCTCTTGCTCCAACTGCTGCCGTTGTTGCTGGTACGCTTGCGCTGCCTGCTGTTTAAGCTGGTTAATTTCCTGCTGCCGCTGATTCAAAGCTGCATACTTCGCCGCCCATGCGCTGGGGTCTGTTTCCCGCAGCTCGCTAATGGCGTGAGCATTCAGATCGCCAAGCAATTGCTTCTCAGCTTGCAGCAGCACGTTGGCCGCTACTTGGTGCTGATATTCAATATCCTGGCTAGCCTTCTGGGCCTTTGTCTCAAATTCGCGGCGCTGTTGTGCCAGCTCACTAGTCTTGCGTCGATAATCGGCGTCTTTCTGATAACCCGCTTGGGCTTCTCGGAGGGTGACAGTTTGAGCTTCGCCATCAATGGTGACGTTGACCTTCAGGGTGTCCAGAAGCTCATCAGGTGAGACTTCCAGAGCCTTGGCCAAGTCATCCAGCGACTCAAGTGTAATCTGTTCCTCGTCGGATTCAGTTTCTTCGCCTTCTTCCGACTCCAATTCCGCTTCTTCTTCGTCGGTGTCCTCGGATTCCTCTGTGTCTTCGGAATCGTCTTCGGTTTCACCGTCTAGTTCCACGTCATCGGTAGTTGCATCCTCGATTTCATCTGTTTCCACCTCTTGTCGAGGCTCTTCAGTACCGAGAATTGAGTCTAATACGCCCGATTGTTCCAGTGCGTCAGCAGCGGAACTCACGGTATTGGATTGCAGGTCTGCTTGATCCATGTGGGTTCTCCCTATGGGAATGTGTCGCCTCACGGCGAGTTAATTGCGGCGTTTCTCAACGTGCGCAATGATATTTTATGCCTCTAGTCTTGACAATGCAACTATTCTGCCTTATGGGTCAGCTTATAATTGTTAATTCGCGCCCGAAGCGCCTTTTTAACGCCCTCGACCGTCTGCAACTTGCGAGCTAGCTCCAGGATAAACTTCTCTGAGTCGTCAGTGCCGTTCATATTGGCGTTCTTGATCTCGCTTAGAATACTGCCCTCAAGCGCGTCAAAAGCACCCTTCAGCACCTCATCGTCTAGGAGCTGCTGGGCCTTTAGGGCTAGGTGTTCTTTGTCGTTTCTCATTAACTCGCATCCGCATAAGTGATGGTCAGCGTTATTTGTAGACTGAAATCGGCTGTCTTGCCGATACTCTGACCGTCTACCCCGGCAACTAGTGTAGCACTAGAGGTGGTCACGTTGGCAGCCGTGTCATCATGCAGAGCAATGCGCCGGATGGTGAAATTACCCTGACCCGTTGGGATGGTGCATACGTGAGTTATGGTCTGGCTCGCCTCGGTTGGGGTAGCATCGAACGCCTGGTCATATTCGTTAGTGATTGCCCCGCCACTGTTCAGCGCGGTATGCGCAGCCGCAAAAGCCGCTGTACCATCGTCCACGCTCATGGTGCGGATATACCGCGCCACGTTGTAGTTTGTGGATTGGCTCGCCTGTTGACCTATCCGCAATAGGCCGCGATTTACAATTTTAGCCGCCATGTTCTTTCGCCTCGTGTTCTAAAATAACCTGCTCACTCAAAGATGCCGCCCCGCAGAAGTCGCAAACCCACCAGACTTCCGAAGGGTGCTCCACGGTATCCAGTATCTTGAATACCCGCGCCTCGTCATCTCTTTCAATAATCTGATTGCCCAGCGACTCTAATTTACGCTGCGCCTCATCCATGCTTATTTCAGTTTCCAGCTTCACAACTGCCGACGCGTGGAGCGTGCAATCAAGGTTTGTTCTGTGCTCACTACGCAATGGTCAAGCTCCCCGGCGCTATGGCTATATGATGGCATACCCACTGACTACCCGCTATCTGGTTGGAGTTGTGGGTGGCCGTGCCACTCGCTCCCGCTACTGCCTGAACCCGCGTGGCCGTCTCGCTTGTGACCTGTGTAACGCCGAGGTTACTCCCGTTATGGTCGGCCCTCTCAACATACCCGGCTGGGGGAGTGTAAGTTTGCGCCAATGAGTTAGACTGCGAGCATACCGACAGCATGAAACAATTCGCCGCTGTGGTCGTAATAGATGGACTAACAGGGTCTGCGCTTGTCCCGCTCGCCGCCGCCTCTGCGTTAATCGGTGTGGCATTGACGGCAATCAGCCGTATGATCGTGGCAACATGAGCGGCATTCTGACCGCCCGTCCATGTGTAGCTTGATGGCTCACTAGCTCCCGCCGCCTTGCGGTAACTATGCAGGTTAACCGACCCCGCCCGCGTAGAGCGAATCAGCGTCCA
>NZ_JBFHDY010000227.1:0-2689 GCF_041584495.1 Zhongshania sp. | reverse complement strand
GGCGTCACGACCAAGGCGGTCGAGCTTCAAAACCACCAATGTATCGCCCTTCTCCAAGCTATGTTCAACCATTGCGCGGAAGGCAGGACGCTTCATTGCCTCAGTTGAACCAGAAATAGTCTCTGACACGCAACGATCGTTTGTTACTTCAAACCCCGCCTTCTGGATGGCAAACAATTGGTTTTCCGTGGCCTGCTCTGTGGTACTAACTCGGCAGTAGGCAAATACTCGCGACATGATGACTTCCAATTGACTTAAGGTGGTATCAACAAACAATAGTGGTGTCAAAAAATATTTACCTATTTTGATGACACCAATACAACCGCCGCCCGCTGGTATCAATAAACGATGGTTTTTTTCGACCATAGAAAAATACGCCACCCCCCGACGGGTGGATGCGAACCGCCGCAGCGGTTCGATAAAATGCGACCAGCATTTTAGACGGCGAATGCCGCCCGAAGGGGCAGAAACAGGCCCAAGCCTGTTTCTGATCAATCACAGCAAGAACTACATCCACTTTTGCCGCCCCCATCACAAGTTTGCCGCAAAACCTGAACAATTAAGCTAATATGCGTTAATACTTAGTGACTTACTGCATTAGCCCAAGAAAAAATATAGTCTTAGACATTATTCAGACCTAGTTAAGCAACAAATAGATAGGGGACACCCATTATGAAACGCTTCTCACGCTCTAGCCTATTGGTATTGGCGGCACTTATATTCACTGCCTGTGGCGGCGGAAGTAGCGATGGGCCAACGTTAACTCCCAGCACAAACACTACAACCACCCCCACTGATAACGAAGACGGCAGTGTTACAGAGCCTACTGTCATCAGGTTTGGCTCATTTACATCAGGTACCTTTACCGCTGGCCTAATTGCAAGTAATAGCACTGACTTAAATGCAGGCCAAAGCGCTACGCTTACCGTGTCGTTTGTTGATCAAAATGACAATTTCATAACTGATGCGGCTGATATTTTGTTTAATTCACCCTGCAGTGGATCCGGCCTTGCTGAGTTCAGCCCAACAATCATTAGCAATACAAGTGGCACCTTAAGTACCACTTATACAACGCTTGGCTGTGATGGCAATGACAAAATTACTGCTCAAACTAGCTTAAATGGAACCAGCTACACTGCCACAGTGACAATTAAAACCACCCCCGCACCACTAGGCTCAATCAGATTTATTTCTGCAAGCCCACAAATCATTGGTATTAAAGGTTCTGGCGCCATCCCAGAACAGTCAGTTACGTCATTTAAAGTCACTAATACTGCAGGGGGGCCTGTAGCCGATCAATTAGTCACCTTCGAGCTTAACAACACTTCTGGCGGCATCACCCTTAGCACCAACCAAAACACTACCAATGCCGAAGGCATAGTAACCACGACCGTCGCGTCCGGCACAGTTGCAACCGCAGTGCGCGTTACCGCTACTGCAGTCCAAAGTTCGGCGACGTCAAGCGCGCAGTCCAGCGCCTTAGTCATTACAACAGGAATTCCTGATCAAGACAGCTTCTCCCTTAGTGCCACTACCCTCAATATTGAAGGATCTCAATACGACGGTATTACCACAGAATTGACTATTCGCGCAGCCGACCGATACAACAACCCGGTACCCGATGGCACTGCGGTCGCCTTCCAGTCCGAAGGGGCATCAATTGAAGGCAGCTGCACCACCGTTGGCGGCGCATGCTCTGTCACACTAACCTCGCAAAAACCGCGGCCACAACCAGACGAGCGCATTACTGTACTGGCAACAGCGATTGGCGAGGAAAGTTTCAATGACAGCAACCCATCAAATGGGCAATACGATGATGCCGAATCATTCACAGACTTAGCAGAAGCCTTTCGCGATGACGACGAGAATGGCATTTACGATTCACCAAATGAACCCTACATTGACTTCAATAGCAACTTCACTAGAGATGATCCTAGCGGCCTATACGAAGGCCTACTGTGTAAAGGGCCGAATAAGTGTAACTCGACACAAACAACTGCAACTATTCGCGAAAGCATTGTTATTGTATTGTCTGAATCCTTTTTTAATATTGTAATGCCATCAAGCATCTCGCTTGGTGACGCTACAGCGCCAGCCTCGGCGACAGTCACCGCATTAATAGACAGCGTCAACAACCAGCTTCCGCCCGCTGGCACAGTCATCTCGGTAGAAACTGACCTAGGCTCCATTTCTGGCCCAGACTCATTCACTGTACCCTCGTCAAATTTTGACGGCGAAGCCTTCTTTAGTTTTGGAATAAAGCCCGCAGCCACCAAAGGCAGCGGTACTGTTACCGTTTCAGTAAAAACTCCGCTGGGAAATGAATCATTCGTATCTGCAACCGTTACCCAAGCAGCAGATCAACCCTGAACACCAAGGGGCTGGCCTATGGAGCTAGCCCACCCCTCTCGTCGAAACTGAAGCTATTACACTAGCAGTCAAAGTGCCCTGCTAACCAGTAGGAAAAAGGAAGCCTACCGCCCATGCAAAAGCGGAGCTGTGATAAAATCCAAAGCGGACCCGCCGGAATCCCTAGCAGTAAGCAAAAATGACCAAACCAGACACCCTCTACGCCACACCCCACGTTAATCTTGGCCGCTTCGCCTTTGACGAACACGTCGTCGAAGTGTTCCCCGACATGATTCAACGCTCGGTACCTGGCTATTCAACGATTATCGCGATGACCGGG
>NZ_JBFHDY010000226.1:0-2712 GCF_041584495.1 Zhongshania sp. | reverse complement strand
GACACCTTAGTGATGCCTGCGCATAATGCGCCGTTTTACGGGGTTCACGCGCGTCTGGATTATTTGATTGCCCATCACGAAGGGCATTTGGAGGCTATTGAAAAAGCTTGCATTGAACCAAAAAAGGCGATCGAACTGTTCAGTATTATGTTCGCGCGCGAAGTGGCAATGGATCAGCTTAATTTGGCGCTAGGCGAAGCGGTTGCCCACCTCCATTACTTGTGTTCAAAAGGGCGCATGCAGCGTGAGCTTGACGACGAGGGAGTTTATCGTTTTCGCAGTGTCGACCCCCAAAGCTGCCCTTATCGCGGGGTGTATGAACCCGATACTGGGCCAATGGAGGTTTAGCGCCAGGGTCTGCTGGGGGTTTTAATTGATAATTAGGGTGTTGGCACTATGCAGCAAGGCTTATTCGGCAATGAATCAGTAGCGCAGAATTGTATTTTTTGTAAAATCATTGCGGGTAAAGCGCCGGCGCATATTCTTTATCGCGACGAGCAAGTATTGAGTTTTTTAGATATTTCGCCGGTCAGTGCTGGCCATACTCTTATTATTCCCCTCAAGCACCATGACAATCTCTTCACCTTAAGCGGTGAAGAGATGACCGCTGTTGCACTCCACGCAAAGCGACTTGCGCCGATTATTAAGCGTGTTAGTAAGGCCGAAGGATTGGCGATTCATCAGCTTAATGGCCGTGCGGCGGGGCAAACCGTCTTTCATTACCATATGCATCTTATTCCTAGTCACCACGGCGGCCCAAAGCTCATTCATGGTCGCCGACCTGCGGCGCCAAGCGCGCTCGCTGAAATCGCCGCAGACATTCGTCAGGCCTTGACTAAAGGCTGAATTGGCAATTCCCAACTGACCGTTTTTGCTATCCCGATGACGTCTTATGTTATTGAGGGCTGTGGGCATATCGTGAAGAATGTGAAGTCTAAATTGGCGCACCCGGCCATTATGAAATAATTAACAGGAGCCGATTCATGGCAATGCCCAACGACATTAAAGTAATAGACCTGATGCTCAGCGTACCGGGCGAGGACAATAGCCAGTGGTATGAGTTTATGAAGCCGCTGCTAATGGATGAAGAAAGCCGCACCATGTTTAAAATGCCCGCTCAGTATATGTTTAAGGACATTCCTGAGAGCGGCAAAAAAGAAGATTATATTGCCTACACCATTGAACAAATGGATAAGCATAATATTGAACGCGCCATGCTCGGCATTGACGATCACAACGAGATTGCCAAGGAAGCGCTGCGCCGCCATCCAGATCGCTTTTTTTGCTCGCTGGAAGTTAATCCCAATAACGGCATGGATGAAGTCAGAAAAATCGTGCGCCTGCGCAAAGAATTTGGTGTTAAAGCAATAACCGGCTTTGCCTCAGGTCTGTGCCCGCAAGTGCCCTATGACGATAAAAAATGGTATCCGATTTACGCCAAATGCGTTGAACTCGACATTCCATTTTGCCCTTGCGTCGGTGTTCCCGGCCCACGTCTGCCAATGGCGCCGCAGAAAGTGGAACTGCTTGATGAGGTATGTTGGTTTTTCCCTGAATTGAAAGTAGTGATGCGCCACGGTGCCGAACCATGGGAAAAATTAGCGTGGAAGCTCATGCTGAAATACCCCAATTTGTATTACATGACCAGCGCTTTTGCGCCAAAGCATTACCCAGAAGAAATTGTTAAATTTGCGAATAGCCGCGGCTCAGATAAAGTCATGTATGCGGGCTATTTCCCCATGGGCTTGTCGCTGGATCGCACTTTTAAAGATATGCCGAATGTGCCGTTTAAAGACGAAGTATGGCCGAAGTTCTTACGCGAAAATGCTCGTCGGGTGTTTAAACTCGATTAATTTTTTGGTGATCGCGATAGGGCTATAGGTCAATCGGCATAGTACTAAAACAACAATAACAACCTTAACAAGGAGATGTACCATGGCCCTATCTTTACAGGAAATGTCAGATCGATTTGAGATCCAAGACATGTTGTATCACTACGCCGATATTATTGATCGTAAAGCGGCACTGGAATTAACGGACATTTTTACCCCTGACGCCCATATCGATTACAGCGCGTTTGGTGGCACGGTTGGTGATTTATCAAGTACCATCGACTTTCTGAAAGAGGCGCTGCCCGCCTTTAGTGCCACCCAGCACCTCAACGCCAATATTCAAATCACGGTAACTGGCGATACCGCCAGTGGCCGTGTGATGTGCTTTAACCCGATGGAAATGCCACTTGGTGAAGAGACTCAGGTATTTATGCTTGGGCTTTGGTATGTTGATCGCTATCGCCGCACCGATGCAGGTTGGCGTATTAGCGAGCGTAAAGAAGAAAAGAGTTGGGTGTTTAATGTGCCCGATTTTATGGCGCTTTAATAAGCTAGACGTAAAAAGTGAGGGAGTTGATTCTCCCTCGGCTTTTTAGTTTTGGGGTGTCGCCGTAATAAATTCCAAAATTACCTGAACCAAGCGTTCGCTTTGGTCTTCTTGTAAAAAATGCCCGCCATCTGTAATCGTTGTGTGGGCTTGGCCCCTACAGCCGGGAATCCTTTTCTGGAAAATTGCGTCACCGCCTTTTGTAATTGGGTCTTTATCACTGAATGCGGTTAAAAACGGCTTTTGCATTTTGCTTAAAATTTCCCATGCGCGCCGGTTGGGAATCGCGGCTGGGTCATCTGCGGAAATCGGTACTAACATGGGAAATTGCCG
>NZ_JBFHDY010000225.1:0-2782 GCF_041584495.1 Zhongshania sp. | reverse complement strand
GGGCCAGGGCTTGAACCCAATTTGCATCCAATTTGATCAGGGCATAATCGAGACAAGCGCGGTCTAAATACACGCAGCTGGTAGGCTGATCAAAGCGTAAACCGTCACCAAACTGCTGCTTTAACAAATCCAGGTCGGCGGGCTCGGCATAGCTGAAATGTGCAGCCCGTATTGGTATTGGCCGCACGCACACAGAATTCACAATCGCCGCCGCAACCGACAGGGATGAATCACTCAGGTAGCGCTGGGCGGCGCTCTCTGGCGCCAAAGGCTGCCAATCTAAACGAATAAATTCGCTCTCCCGGCGCACTTTAACCTCACCAATATCGCCCACTATTCGCAATACACTGGGCATGACATTGAGGTATTCACGAAAGGTAGTACAAGCAGAGCAGGCGTAGAGCTGGAGGTTCAAGCGGTTGACGTAGTCGATGCGACCAATATACAGACCAATATCTGGGTTTGCGACTTTTTGGGCCACCAGCTCATAAAGACGAAAAAGATCGTCCACAGGGTAACGCCGCTCGCGGTCTTCTAGCTCACTTAGCGTGCTATCCATCTCAATGAACAGTGCCGCAATATCAGCACCCAAGGCTTCCGCCGCCTGAAACAAGGCTTTAAAGGCCGAGCTATTTACTGCTCGCTCGGACGCTGCAGGCAACTCTGACACTGACATTATTATGGGCACTGCACAAAAATTTAAGTGTATGCGAGGCGCCCGCTACTGGGTAGACTTAATTCCGCGACGCCACCAACACGACCACTTAGCGCAGACTGCGCCGTAAACATAGACCTGAACCGACACTCGGCTATAATGTTTGTCTTGCTAACATTTCCGCTTACTCTGGAGGTTTCTTGCGCTGCTCATCACTCAACAACACTCATCACTCGCCATCGCCGGTCATAAAGGCGCTTAGCGTAGGTCTAATCATGCTCGCTGCGAGCAGTAATTTACAGGCAGAAGTCAACGTATCGACACACATCTCCACGATTGGCCCAGGCATTGAATTGGGTTATAAACTAAGCCCCGCTTTTGGTGTGCGGGCTGGCTGGCAACAATTTGAGACTGACTTTGATTTTAAGCCCGAGGACGAGAATGGCGTGCCCGGCGACGAATTGCGCTACGAGGGCGATTTAAACCTTAAAAATGGCAGTCTGCTGGTGGATTGGTACCCGTATAAAGGCCGGTTGCGGCTCACTGCAGGCCTGCTACTGAACAATAGCGGCACCAAGCTCACCACCAACTGCCAAACGAATACCGGCGGCGCAACGCTTGCTAATAGCTGCGAAATTGGCGGCGCCAGTGCCCCCGGCAACGATATTGGGGAGCTGCGTATTGCCATCGACTTTGAAGCAAGTATTGCGCCTTATATTGGCATTGGCTGGGCATTTCAGCGCGATAAGCAATGGTATTTTAATGCCGACGTAGGTGTCGCCTATTTAGGTGCAGCCGATGTCGACATTCAGTCCTCAGGCTCTTGCAATGACTCGAGTGCCTGCCGCGCCCAGCTCGATGATGAAGAACGAGAATTGGAAAAAGACATGGAATCTCTTGAGTTTTTCCCGGTCGCAAAATTGGGTATTGGCTACCGTTTCTAAAACCACATCGTATCGCCGTGAGAACCACATAATAATGATTTCACTGCTACGGAGGGAATCTGGGCATGAGCACATTTGAGTTCCACACCACTAAATCTATTATGGTTGAGCGCGACGCGGCTGCCAGTATCGCGTCGCGGATCTTGGGTATGCACTGCCATTCGGTACTAATTGTTACTGATCCCGGCGTGCTGGCCGCCCACTTACTCGACAATGCCCTTGCGACCTTTAAACAACTCAATGTTGCCGTCAGTGTGTTTTCCGACGTGCTGGCGGACCCACCAGAATCGGTCATTTATGCCGGCATCGCCGCCGCCAAAGCCGCCAACGCTGACTGTATTATTGGTTTCGGCGGCGGAAGCTCCATGGATGTTGCCAAGTTAATTGCCCTGCTTGCCTACGGCGGCCAAGCGCTTACTGACATCTATGGTGTCAACCAGGCAAAAGGGCCCCGTCTACCGTTAATACTGATACCAACCACCGCGGGCACCGGATCAGAAGTCACCGCCATTGCCATTGTTACCACCGGCGCAAATGAAAAAAAGGGCGTGGTGTCACCCTTGCTGTTACCTGATATTGCCCTACTCGACGCAAGACTAACACTCGGCTTGCCTCCCGCCGTTACCGCCGCCACCGGTATCGACGCCATGGTGCATGCCATAGAAGCCTATACCAGCAAACGCCTTAAAAACCCCATCTCAGACGCTTTGGCCAAAGATGCCCTGCGCTTGCTTGCCGCCAATATTCATACCGCCTGCGAACACGGCAATAATATTCAAGCACGGGAAAATATGCTGCTCGGCGCCTGCTTGGCGGGCATGGCCTTCGCCAACGCCCCTGTCGGCGGCGTGCACGCCCTAGCCTACCCCGTGGGTGCCCGCTTCCACGTTCCTCACGGTCTGTCTAATTCATTAATGCTAGGGCCGGTATTGCGCTTTAATATGAGCGAGGCTGAAGCCCTGTACGCCGAACTCGCCGAGGTGGTCTATCCCGCCGCCAGCGGCAGTAGCTTTCGCCGCGCCACCATGTTGATTGAATACCTGCAAACCCTGCCCGCTGAGCTGAGAATTGCCACGCGCCTTAGCGACGTCGGCATTAGTGAACAAGATGTCGACAGTTTGGCTGCAGACGCGATGAAGCAAACACGACTACTCATTAACAACCCTAGGGAAATAAGCTTGGC
>NZ_JBFHDY010000224.1:0-2821 GCF_041584495.1 Zhongshania sp. | reverse complement strand
GCTTGCTAAGTAAGTACCAAATTACCTTGCGCTACGTTGGCTTCTGACGTACCACTGGATTGGTTCGACCCCACTTTTGCCAGTATGATGGTGCATAACGGAGGCGTGTACTATGCAATACGTTGCCAGTAAGCGTCAAAAAGTGAGTGTAATTACAAATGCAAAGCAAAGAAACGAAATCAGTATTTGGCCGCTTTTTAAGGTTTTGGCGAGGCGTACATGGCATGAGCCAAGAGACGCTGGCCGGACGCTTAGGCAGTTCACCGAGGCATATTAGTAGAATGGAGAACGGTAGTAGCCGTGCCAGTGAAGCGATGGTGCTTGATATTGCACGGGTACTGAGTTTGGGTAAACGCGATTTAAACCATTTGCTGATTGCAGCGGGCTTTGCACCGAGCGAGGAACCCGTTGACTTTAACGCACCAGACCTCAAATGGTTGCGCAAGGCAATGATGATGCACCTGCGAACGCTCGATCCCTACCCTGCATCGGTTGTCGATGGCTCGGCAAATATTCTTATGGTGAATCGCGGCTGGGTACATTTTTACGGAAGTTTGCTTGATGCAGACGGGGTGGCATCGCTGAGTAATTTCTATGATTTTTTGTTTGCTCAAGCGGTGGTGGAAGATGCCGCTGGCGATTGGGCTGATACCTTGTCGGCTATTTTGATGTCGATCCAGCAATCCGCGCTGCTTACCGGTGACGCCAAAGCCGAAAAGGCGTTAGCGCGACTGCAGGCCTACCCGAGTGTGCCCGCTGATTGGCAGCAGCGCGCGGCGCACACTGAGCCAATGGCGAGTTTCAGGGTGCGTATTAATATCGCCGGAGAAGTGAAACGCTTTTTTAGTGTTGGCACTATGGCTGGGGCTTTGGGGCCCAGTGCGTTCGCGTCTCAACCCCACCTTAGTATTATTACCCTCTACCCAGAGGACGAAAGTTACGATTTTTCTTCCTTGGGTGGGGCGGAGTTGAGTCACCCCTTATTATTTTATTAATAGCGGGTTCGTTATTGCTGAGGGTAAGCACTGATGCATTTCTGTGTCGCTGCCTAAATTTGTTGCACTTGAGTCAATTTAAGTCGATGAACCCATTATTGACTACCACTTGCTTGTGCTCCTTGGCGGAGGCGCGGAAAGTGAAGTGATGCCGCCCGCTAGCTGCGAAGCTCCGATGATAAGCGTCTCCCCACGGTAAGCGGACGCGCTGAAGTGCAGATCTACAGAGGCCATTCTGCGTACATCGGCATTAAGCATTTGCTTCCTTAGTGTTAAACGCATATGCCGTAGACGCAGGGCCCGTGAATCATAGGTTTTGCAAAAGCTCAGTTACGTTACGCAATGGGCTGGCTAATCACGCGGCCTACAATGCTGCGAATGGGGTGGTGGCGTTCATGGAATGACAACGGCAATGGCAGGGGAGTCTGCACGAGACAATATTACGATGAATGAGCTTGCCTCGATGGTAGGTTATCTCGTCGGCGACGATGTCGCATTGTAACGGGCCAAGCGATTGGCGTTAATGGTGGCTCGGCAATGCTGTAGGCCTTGTTGAGCAGTCGGTACGAACTAGGAGACCAATAATACATAGCGATGTTATTGCTAAAGACAAAAAACAAAGCGTGGTGTGGGCGTTTATTTACAAGATTGCAGATTTTCCACGTAATGATATTGGTACTGCCAAGCATCCTAGAGGTCGTTTAGATTGGGAGATTTATCAGCTTGACGGTGAGGTCTATGTGACTTTCGACCGCTGTACCCGCAGTGCAGATTTTTTAAGTGAAGAGGGTGAACAGCAGGGGCATATTGTGGAATGCGCCTAGCATAACGGTCAATTTGATGTGCGCATCGGCGGGGCTTAGCTTAACGTTTCAGAGGCTATTGCGCAGAGCCTACGAGAGAGATGAAGCAGCGGTTAACGTTTGGCTCAACGAAGTTTAGCCACGAGTAAAAAACACGCTAAAATCAAGGGTGCCGAGATATTTTGGCTAGATGAGGCATCGATACGATCCAATGATCCGCTACAGCGGACTTGGGGAGCGAAGGGACAAACACCGCGTGTTAAAACCCGTAGTCAAAGGCAATCAATTAACGCCATTTTGGTCCTGTCTAAGCAGACAGATGTGTTGCCTGTTTGAGGCACTTTTTGAAAAGGCCGAGGAGCGCCGGTAATCCTGATTGTTGATGGCCATCCTGTCCATAAATCAAAAGAACTAATGAAATATATCGACTCTTTGGAAGGAAAGATCGAAATCGCTTTCTTCCTGCCTATCCACCTGATTTAAATCCAGATGAACTGGTTTGGCATAAAATGAGAAATACGGGTACATCGAAAAAGTCACTTAAGCAAGGTGAGTTGCTGAAAAATCGAGCGATAGCGGGCTTAGAGAAAATTCGACGAAACAAAAAGTTTGTAATTTTTTTTTAAAGAAGCAACAGTATCTTTTGCTGCGCTGCCGCCTAGCGAGTAAGCCCCTTGGCGCGGGATCTAATATGGTAGAGGCGATATCGAAGATAGGCGCGAAGTGCTTAGGTTTGCAAAACCCGCTGCTCAGAAACATCAGGCCCCAGTAAAAATACTTGGGCTTGTCCGTGATCTGATGGCAGCCCGAGGGCTGCCATTTTACGTGTCCCCCCCAGACTTATGCGTCTGGGTTTTCTAGCAGTATTGCGCAGCCTTGACCACCGCCAACGCAGGCCGAAGCAATACCGTATTTAACGCCACGGCGTTTCATCTCTTTTGCTACGGTCGTAGTACAACGCACACCGGTTGCCGCCAGTGGATGGCCGTATGCGGTTGCGCCGCCATTGACGTTTAATTTGCT
>NZ_JBFHDY010000223.1:0-2825 GCF_041584495.1 Zhongshania sp. | reverse complement strand
CAGCCAGACCTAGGTTTGCCAAAAACACTTCTTTTGCCAGTGCGTTAGCTTTTTCGATTTTACTTGCTTCGGTCATGATGACGTCCTCATTGAGAATGAAATAGTAGGCTATTTAGAGCCAGATTTCGGCGAGAACTGCTATTGCTCGCTGACTTGGGTGCAAGAGTACGGAGATTAATTAGAAAGCACATACTAATCCTGCGGTAAGTCCCTATTTCGCGCTTATTATATTCCCCGCATCGTTATACAGCATTAACGCGGTATTGCGCTTAGCGGGAAACTTAGGTTATATAGTTGTTACCTTCTAGGCCGCTTGTCGGAATATAACGAGGTATTCATGGCTCAAAACAAGAATAAAGCGGGGCAGCCCACGCCGTTGCGAACAGCAAGGGAGTTGCGGGTTATTTTTGAAATGCTGGCAATGGTCAGTTTTCGATCAACGCTGGACAAAATAAAGTGCGGCGACGGTCACCCGGTGGTAGTAGCGCCGTCTTTTATGACCGGCGATGGCTGCGCCGTCGCGGCTTTGCGGCCTATGGTTGGGAGCAGGGCTTGAACAGCGGTATGTCTGAGCAAAAATACTTGGCTTACGAGCGCCACGTAAAAGAGCTTGCCGCGCGCCACTGCCGTAAAGTCAGTGTGATTGGCTGGAGCTTGGGGGGAATCTATGCCCGAACCTTGGCCTACAAAAATCCAGATATTGTTCGCCAAGTCATTACCCTGGGCTCGCCAATTCATATTCCCGGTATGGATGGGGTCACTGGGCCGGTTTTAAAGCTCTACGAAATGATGAATCCCGGTGCCCTAACTGATCCAATGTTAGAGTGGCAAAATTGCTGGCAGGCGACGCCGACTGTGCCGTCCACGGCTATGTACAGTGAGGGTGACGGTATTGTCGATTGGCAGTTCTGTATCGATAAGGAATTAAATAGCAATACTGAAAATTTGCGGGTGCCGGGCAGTCACGTCGGTTTAACCCATAATGTTGCGGTAATGTACGCCGTGGCGGAGCGTTTGGCGCAGCGCGAAGATCGCTGGCAGCCCTTCGATGTGAGTGGCTTGCGAAGCAGGGTTTACGCCCACTCGGCAGTGCCAGCCTAGGCTGTCTGGCATTGCGGCTAGGCGTCGGCGTTAAGCAGGCGCTCTAGGCAGTGCTCCTGAATACCATAAAAAGTTTTAATATCGGAAATCTGCTGCAGCACTTCGCTGTTGTCGCGGTGTTGCCGCCGCTTTTGTGCCAGTATCATTTTATTTTTACTGGTGTGCTCCAAAGAAATAAATTCAAAGACCTTGGTGTCGTAGCCATGCGCCTCCAGTAATAGCGCGCGTAGACCGTCGGTTAGCATTTCGGCCTCTTGGCCAAGGTGAATGCCGTGTTGGAGCAGTGGCGCGAGCGGTGCTGGGCTTTTCAGTTGGGGACGAAGTTGTTTGTGGCAGCAGGGCGAGCACATAATAATGTCGGCGTTGCTGCGAATCCCCATGTGAATTGCGTAATCGGTGGCAGTGTCGCAGGCGTGTAGGGCGATCATGACGTTAATGTGCTGGGCCGCGAAGTGTTGAACATCGCCCTGTTCAAATTTGATGCCCTGCAAGTTTAGCTTTGCGGCGGTGTTATTGCAGAGGTCGACCAGCTCTTGGCGCAACTCTACGCCGGTGACTTGGGTGCTCATGCCCAGTTTGTCGTGGAGGTAGTCGTGGAGGGCAAAGGTTAAATAGGCTTTGCCCGAGCCAAAGTCGGCAATGTGAATGGTCTCGCGTTCAGTTAGAGTCGTATTGCTGATGGCGGTGGCGAGTACTTCAATGAAGCGGTTGATCTGCTTCCATTTGCGGGACATGGCGGGAATAATTTGGCCCTGGGAGTCGGTTATGCCAAGCGCCTGTAAATAGGGTCGGCATTGCTCCACAAAGCGGTGCTTTTCGCGGTTGTGCTGCAGGGCTTCGGCGGGCGCAGTAGCGCTGTCTTTGTTGCGGTGTTTATTGAGTAGCGGCTTACCCTTCTTGCTAAAACGCAGTTGAATTTCCCAGTCGGTACTGACCATGTGGGCATTATTAAAGTCGTTGCCTAACCAGCGCTGCAGCAGGCTTACGGCGTCGTCTAAGCTGACATTTTTGGTGACGTGACGGCTGCGGTATTCATAGAGAAAGGACAGCAGTAGCGTGTTTTTTAGATTAATTGGGCGGATGCTGATGCGATTGAGTTCGGGTTCGTCACCCTGGTATTTAGATAGCACCAAGCGCTGTAGTTGGCCCTTATTAAACGCGTGCTCGCAGTCGCTAATAAAGCGGGTGGTGTGCTCTGCCGAAGGGTTTGCAGTCATAGGTTTGCCCAATAAGCAATCGAGGTAATACGCAGGGCGAGGCCTTCGCACTAGGGAGTGATAAGTGTGGGCCGGATAGGGAGATCCGGCAAGTTTACAGGCATAAAAAAGGGCAGCTAAGCTGCCCCTTTTTTATGGCGTATTGCTTAGGCTTGGGGGCCTGCGGCAATAATGGCCTCGGAAACGTCAAACTTCTTGATGTTTTCTTGGAAGAGGCGAGCCAGTTTAGAAGCTTCAGCATCATAAGCAGCTGCGTCGCCCCAGGCTTTGCGAGGGTTGATGTACTTGTCATCAACGCCTGGAATCGTCTTGGGGATCGTCAGGTTTAGTGCTTCTAAGCGCTCAGTTTCGGCGCCAATCAGCGTACCGTTTTGAGCAGCGGCAACCACGGCGCGGGTTACGGGGATCGGGAAGCGTGAGCCAGTACCGCCCGCTGCGCCTGAACCGCCAGTCCAACCAGTGTTGATTAGATAAACCTGAGAGTCGAAATCTTCGATGCGCTTCATT
>NZ_JBFHDY010000222.1:0-2836 GCF_041584495.1 Zhongshania sp. | reverse complement strand
TGTTCGGCGACAATTAGGATGACCGGTTGACGACAACTATCTTGGCCGGTTGGGTGTAACGTTCGGTACTTTGATTTTCCCTTGGAGAACAGCGTGCCGGGATTACATATCACCCAACGACAAGAGGAGCTGTATATGCAGCATCGACAACGTGGTATCACCCAAGAAACCGCAGCCGCGAAGACAAATATTTCCGTTCGTTCAGGCCGTAGAATCGAGAAAGACCCAATCCACCACCCACCTGAGCGTCACTGGCGCACCCGCGAAGATCCGCTGGAGGCCGTCTGGGAGCGTGAGCTTGTGGTGTTACTCGAACGCGAGCCGAGCCTCACTGGACTGACGCTATTGGAGTATTTGCAAGAGCACTACCCCGAGCACTACGATCAACGTGTATTGAGAACGCTGCAACGACGGGTCAAGCAATGGCGTGCGCTGTGCGGCCCCGACAAAGAGGTAATGTTTCGCCAGCAAGCGGTGATCGGGCAACAAGGGTTTTCCGATTTCACCCACCCCGATGACGCGGTTACCCTTGCGGGTCAGGCCTTTCCCCACTTGCTCTATCAGTTTCGTCTTGCTTATAGCGGCTGGCGCTCAGTCACGATAGTGCAAGGCGGCGAAAGCTACGCCGCGTTAGCCTGTGGTTTACAGCGCGCACTGCAGCAAGCTGGTGGCAGCCCGGTTGAGCATCGCACCGACAGCCTCAGCGCAGCACGCAACAATACCCAGAATATATGGACAGATGCGTACCGCGATTTGTGTGATCATTATCGCATGCAGCCCACCCGCAATAACCCTGGCCAGTCGCATGAAAACGGTGTAGTAGAATGCGCCAACGGTTCGTTGAAACATCGTTTGTCACAACAATTCAAGCTGCGTGGCAATCACGATTTTGAGTGCATTGAAGCGTACCAATACTGGATCGACAAAACTGTAGCCAAGCTCAATCAGCGGGTTCGGTCGCGGTTTGCCGATGAACAAGCTGCACTGAGTCCACTGCCAGATCAACCCTCTGTTGACTATCAAATTTTGTCAGTTCGGGTCACTCGCTCTGCTACGATTGAGGTTCGGCGGGTGGTTTACTCAGTACCCTCACGACTCGTCGGCGAGCGTCTGCAACTACGCTTGCATCACGACAAGCTCATGCTCTATGTCGGACAAACCTACGCGCTCACTTTGCCGCGTGTTTATCCAAAACCGGGCGAGCAGCGTGCACGCCGCATTGATTACAAACATGTGATTCGGGCTTTAGCATCCAAGCCTCAAGCCTTCCGCTACTCAAGCTTACGAGACGATTTGCTGCCTAACGAGGCATACCGGCAGTTGTGGAGATGTGCGGATCAACACTTGGAAAAACGCGAAGCGTGTAAATGGATGGTAACCGTTTTGCGCCTCGCCTTTGAATACGATTGTGAAACTGATTTGGGTGAGGGTTTACTGGCCGGCGCCTTGCTTGGCGAGTTCCCATCCATCCTCGCGATTCAAGACCGGTTCCTGAGTCACCAGACACAAGAGGCTGAGACGAGGCAACCGGTACAGCATTCACTGAAGGCATACGATGAGCTGCTGTGGGCCAACCCCGGCAATACGTTTGAGGCGGTGTACTCATGAGCGACTCCGTACTGTTATTGCTTAAAGAATTGCGCCTACCGGGCTTCGCCCGGCATTACAAAACGCTGTGGCAAACGGCAGCGGATAGCGGCTGGTCTCACGTTGATTACCTGCTTGCGCTGTGTGAATATGAAATGGCGGATCGGCTCCAACGCCGTATACAAAAGTGGCGTCGAGAATCTCAGTTAACGACGACAAAGACGTTTGCCACGCTCGATAGAAAACCATTTAGCGGCCAAAATCAGCGCAGCATCGCTAAGCTTGAGCAAGACGTAGAGTGGGCGCGCCGGAGTGACAACGTACTGCTAATTGGCCCGAGCGGCACCGGTAAAACACACCTTGCCAGCGCCTTGGGGCATGCACTAATCGAACAGGGCATTCGCTGTAAATGCTTCCCAGCAATCGCCCTAGTGCAGCATCTCCAGCAAGCCAAGCGCGATCTTGACCTCATGACCGCGATGACGCGACTGGATAAATACCCGGTCATTATCATTGACGATATTGGCTACGTGAAAAAGACGGATGCAGAAACAAATGTGCTGTTTGAATTTATCGCGCACCGATACGAAAGCGGCACGTTAATTGTGACGGCCAACCAACCCTTTAGCGCTTGGGGCAGCATATTCACAGACGGAATGATGACCGTTGCCGCCATTGACCGCCTGATTCATCATGCGACCATCATTGAACTTGAGGGCGAAAGTTATCGTAAGCAACAATATGTTGAAAAGGCTAAATCAGAAGTGAAAAGAGAAACCACCTAACCGGCCATCATAGTTGTCGCCGACCGGCCAAGATAGTTGACGCCAGACAACAGGCTGCGTCGCATGAGCCCGATATTTAGTGAGAGACGCTCCTCGCGTCCTAAATAAAAAAACCCCGTCCAGCATAGGCGGAACGGGGTGTCAGTGTGGCCCACGACTGCAGGGAGTGCTGTGGCATTTATTTAGAAGCCTAGCGATGGCCCAGCCCGCGAGCGTTAGCGAGTGCTTTGGCTGTGACCTACGTAGGGCATCGCCTGGTGGAGCGCACTTCCAGTAACCCATAAAAAAACCCGAGACTCTAATGAATCTCGGGTTTTAAATTAAAGCCTGGCGATGACCTACTCTCGCATGGGGAAACCCCAAACTACCATCGGCGATGACACGTTTCACTTCTGAGTTCGGGATGGGATCAGGTGGTACCATGTCTCTATGGTCGCCAGGCAAACTGGCTTGAAGAGCGAAGC
>NZ_JBFHDY010000221.1:0-2852 GCF_041584495.1 Zhongshania sp. | reverse complement strand
CTGCGCACTGCCCAGAAATACGCCGTCACCTGCGGCGGCTGCTACAACCATCGGATCGGGCTATTTGATGCTTTTTTGATCAAAGAGAATCATATCGCCGCCTGCGGGGGCATATCCCAGGCAATAGCAGCCGCAAGAGAGATCGCCCCCGGCAAGCCGGTTGAGGTCGAGGTGGAGAACCTGCAGCAGTTTAATGAGGCGCTTGAAGGTGGAGCCGACATTATCATGCTGGATAACTTCAGCACCGGAGATATGGTGCGGGCTGTAGCGCTTAACTCAGGCACGGCAAAGCTTGAGGCCTCCGGCGGGATAACCTCAGCCAACCTCAGGCAGATAGCGGTGACTGGGGTGGATTATATTTCGCTAGGGACTTTGACGAAGGATTGTAAGGCGCTGGATTTATCAATGCGACTGCAAACATCAATAAACTAAAAAGTTTCCATTCAACCAGTATCTAGGAACCCAACTTCCCTCAGAAGCCTGGGATATCAGGTCCGAATTAAATGCCACATCGCAAAAAGTTACGAATGAGGAAGCCACAGCCAAAGCTGCCATCAAATCCGTAGCCTTCACGCGCGGAGCGGCTTTCACAGAAAAGCCGCTAACTGTTTCAGCTTTTGAGATCCTGAACAAGCCACCCCCGACCAACGCAAAGCCAATCTGGGCTGCGGGAGTCAACCAATTTCCAGAGAACATCGAATAGATCAATGCACTAGCTGCCGTCCAAATCCCCGCCGAAACATGAAATCCGCGAGGTACGCCGCGTAAATTAGCTGTTTTGAAACAAGAAACACCTACACTTAGCAACCAGACAAAGCCGAGCGTCGGCAGCAACCCCCACTCAAATAAAACCAACATCAGAATATTGTGAGGAGAGCCAACGTCACCATGTGCGACCACAAAATGGCCGGCACCAATCCCAAATAAAGGGTTAGAAATAAAGCCCTTTACTGCGAAAAGCCATATCTCAATCCTTCCCCCACTGTGATTTTCCAAGACACGCGCTAGGTAGCTGTATGGCTCAGCACCTAATCTTAAAGGTAGATCAATGCACGCATACCAATAGAGCACCCCCCCAAGCAAAACCAAACCTAAAACCCAAAGATAAAAAAACTTTGAACCCTTAAAGGTAAAGTACGCCGAAACACACCCACCAAAAATCAAACTCAAGCCTACACCCCTACCCAAGGAATACGGGATGGCAGCAATCCAAACCAAACTAACTATTACTGCGATGACACATAGGAAAAACCAGCGCCGAGCCAAAAAGTAATAGCTGGCCGCACACAGTGCGGGAATAAATATGGACTGCAAATGATTAAATAACCTTTGATTCGGAAAATTAGGGAATACTACCCACAACGACGGGGACCCGTGCTTCAATAATACATACGCATAGCTACCTATAAAGTTGACCGTATAAATTGCCAATAAAATCACAAGAACCACGTAGAATATTTGACAGGCTTGGTCTAGCTCCAACTGTGCAAAAAAGTGGTACACAACAAACATCATTAACAATGCACCGGCGATACCACCAGCCTCCTGAATCGCTCGTTCGGGATGATTAGCAAGCAATAAAGAAAGGGTTAGCGAGGTTACCAACAAGACAGCCAAATTTCTTCTTTGACCTAAATCTGGACATATGCTGGCAATATCATTTCTGTTAAACACAACAATAATTGCCGCCACCAAACCCAAAAATGAAACAACAAATCGCTGATCATTAAAGCCCGTTGGACCAAAAACCGGATGCCAAAAAGTGCTCAGCAGCCACGCAAAAGATAAAAATAGCGCTAAAAAAAATCCACGGCTCACACTCAAAAGCCAGGCCTCAAGTTAGAAACAAAAAAAGGGCGCCAATGCGCCCTTAACTTCCGAATTAAACAATTTGGAATTAGAAACTTGCTGAGTCGTTACGACAAACTTGCGGCAGGAATTTATACACAGCTGTATTCGTGGTACCGCACTGCCAAGAAACCCCGCTTGCGCCATCGTAAGTACCAAGCCATTCCAGATTTACGCCGTCTAGCGTTGTATCACCAGTATTTTGCAGGTCGATCGAAACCTTTACATCCTCATTTGCCGAGGCGCCTGCGCTGAGAGTCATTGAATTCACAATGTCAGAAAGACCAGTAGCAGTAGTCACACCCGCTTCATTGTTTGTATCACACGCAGCTGCGCTGGCAGCAGACTGCAAGCACTCGGCAACTGCCGTTTTTGCCTGAGCTGCGTAGCCAATTGCTTCAGACATTTTCGCCCGGATTGTGTAATCCTGATAGGCAGGCAGTGCTACTGCAGCGAGAATACCGATAATCGCAACAACGATCATCAGTTCGATCAATGTAAAACCTTGTTGAACTTTTTTCATAATAATCTCCAGATCATTTTAGGTACTTCAGTGACTCCAACACAGAGAACCACTTTTGTGCGCAAGGAGATATGCAGAGGACATGCCAAAAGGCTGGAAAACTGTAACCTGTTGAATATAAAACGTTATAAGAGTAAAGCCTCGAAAATCGCCTATCAAGTTTTAGCAAAATGACACGTTTGGATAGCAAGGGTGACACATATTGTCACCCCAATTGTCGTTAACTTAAAAATCCAACTCCATATCATCCAACCCCAAATCCTCAATCAGGCGCCGGCGCTCCATGCGCTCTTCGATTTTCCTGCGGATGGAATTGTCCCGCCCCCCCATAAATACCCCTCGGTCAAAGCCGTCGGGAGAATCGTCTTCGAAGGCATCATCGAAATCGTCTGTCGCCGCTTCAGACAGGTCTTTCGCCATAACTATCACTCCTCTCAAATGCGATAGATAAACCTGAAATATCGACTTGCCGGAACCGGCT
>NZ_JBFHDY010000220.1:0-2875 GCF_041584495.1 Zhongshania sp. | reverse complement strand
GCTCGTTTCATATCCCATCCGGCATCATTCAGAGCATCCGCGTATTGTGTCGCCCACTTCCATAGGCTTCGGTTTTGCTTGCCTGTGCGCTTTTTCTTTTCCGGCTCAAACTCTTCGCCAGCATCCACAAACTGAATCGTGCGCGACATTCCGCTGTTTTTGCGGAACTCCAAGTCTTTCAAAAACTGCTCAATGGCGTCGTCTGTTGTTAGGTCATATTTCACTGTCAATTCCTCCCAATCCCAAAGGGCGGCAAGCTCTGTTATCGTCATACGTTGCCAAACATCACGTAAGGTAGGGGGCGGTTATCTGAATTCGGCGTAAACTGCAAAGACTTACCGTGAAACCAGAAGCCGAAAGAACCTTCATACTCGCCGTGCCGCTGTTTGGCCACGGTCAGTATCTGATCTGGCTTATCTTCCTTCAGCATATCTTGATCGTCTGCCGTTGCCGTACCGAGCGCCACACGTTGCCGCGCTTCGTCCCGTTTTTTGTCTTTCCACGTTACAAACACGTTATCCGCAAGGTCTGTTATCTCGGAAGCGCCGCGAACGTCGAACTTTCCAGGCTTGCGACTTTCGTCCATCCCCTTGCGCATGTGACAGACAAGGTGGATATGGACTTTTAACCGCTTGGCCACCCACGCGAGGCGGTCAACAAACTGCTTTTGTGCCGTGTAGTCATCGGTTCCAAGCCCGCACTTTGTCAGCGAGTCAATCACAATGTGTTCACACTTAAGCTCTGATGCGGCATAGTTGACCATCCCCAAAATGCGCTCAGCTTCAACTGTATCTAATTGGTCATAAATAACCACACGCTGATCGAGAAATTCCAGAATCTGCCGTGCAAACTGTTCTGTTGGCTTGCACGTAGCCGCCTGCATCGCCATGCGTGACAATGTGCTTTCAGGCTCCATTTCCAGCGAGGCTATGCAAACTCGGCATTCCTTTGCCAGCCATAACATGACCTGCCCCAATATCATTGACTTCCTGTGGCCGTTAATCCCAGCCCAAATGCTCAACTCAGCCGGTCGAAGCCTTATGTGGTCGTGCGTCTTAGTCCACGGCAAGCACCTGCCCGTTATCTCCCTGCCGTTAACAAGCCGGTCAATCGTTGAATCAACAAACTCCCCCGCAAACTTTAATTCTTGGCTTTCCTGCTCCCCAATCATGTTGATGTATTCGGAAAAGTCTATGTTGCTTGGAATTATCATATCCAATCACGCCCTTGTGGTTTTTGTTGTCCAGCGCCTGACAAGTCTCTGAACTCTTCCAGCTTTGCGCCGTTTCTAAGTATTAACGTAAGGTCATCGTATTTGCGACCATTATCATTAACCCCCATGTGAAACTCTGATTTAGAGCAATTCACAATCGCCTGCTTTATTTCGTCAACAGAATAACCCTCTCGGAGTCTAGCTTTAATTTTCGACTTTCTCTCGGGGGTCAGTTTCGTATTACCTCCCTTTGCCATTACTTCAAGCCAAAAGTCAAAGACAGAGTGAACTTGTTCACGATAGTGTTTTTGTTCTGTATCTGTATCTGTATCTGTATCTAGCGGGGACAGTCGGGGACGGTCGGGGGACTGTCCCGTGACTGTCGGGGGACAGTCGGGGGCGGTCTGAGGCAGACACATAAGACCGTTCGCAGCGTCTATAATGTCATGTATCTTTTTGTTTCTTGTGGTTTTTTTGTCCAAGTACTTAGCCAGCTTAAGGCACGTTATTACCCCGCTAGTCTCATCAAAAAGCCCCAAATGGACAAGGAATTTCATAATTTCTTGAACCCTCATGGAGTCTATTTTTAGGTTGAATCCTATGACTTCTGCGTCATGTTCTAGCTCAAAAGTGATTCTATCTTTTGTGCCTAAATCGCCCGCTATCAGCTCCAAACAATACCAATAAACCGCATACCCTTCTGCGCCATAACGCATCCGAACTTTTGTTAGGTCGTTGCTGTCGTGTGCGTCCGTAAAATGTTTAAACCACTTCATTTAACACCTCGAATTCTCAAAAATGCCTCTCTCTCTGCCCGCTTTTCCTCTGTGGTCAGGCGGCGACCCTCTGCCCTAGCAGACTTGCATATCTCGATGAGAAATTCATCCTCGGAGGGAGTTTTGCGCCTGCGCGGGCCTATTGGCCGGAAGTGCTGAGAGTGGTCGTCAGGGAAAAGATCGGGGAGATTAAGGCCAATTGCGGCCATCATATCTAGGGGGGTGCATCCGGCGAAGCAGTGTATTAAAACCCTGCCGTCGTTTAGTTCCGTAATGCGCATTGATGGGGATTTATCGTCATGGGCTGGACAGCAAGCCATCCACTTGCCATCCCCCACTGATTTGACCAACTGAAGCCGGTCTACTATTGCCTGTGCTTTGGACACAAAAAAGCTCCTTTAATTGCCCCCCGGTCGTGGAAACCAGGGCGAGCACCGTTAAAAAACTGGCACCGGAGGGCAACTAAAAGAGCCTCGCAGTGCTTTGCCTTTTCCACTTTCCACGGTGGGCCACTGATTTTGCAGCGACAAGGGTATTATAAGCGATCATATCGAGCGCCTCAAGTCCGCAATAGTTGGACAAGTGTCGTATATATCGGTGTTATACGGCCTTCTCGTTACCCGCTTGTGGGCCACTGTATTCAATATCAAATTGGGTTTTGTGGCCGCACATGTAGCAGGTGGCAACATGGGTTGTGCCTTCACCGCAATCCTCTGATTCAAGATCAACGCCGAAATACTCTGCGCAGTCGTCGTTCTGACATTCAACCTCTATCTTGTGCATTAGTATCACTCCGTAGTTAGTAGTCCGTATAACAAAGCAAAATCAGTCGGACTCCGCTTCGCTGCGCCTCTGTTTTGCGGGGTTAAATCGACCTTCTCAAATG
>NZ_JBFHDY010000219.1:0-2912 GCF_041584495.1 Zhongshania sp. | reverse complement strand
TTCATGCAAACACGTACAATTTTTAAAACGCCATTGGTTAGTGGCTTTTTTCGTTTGGTGTTTATGGCGCTAACCCGCTTAAGGGGTTGGCGTATAGAGGGCGAAAAGCCCAAAGATAAAAAATATGTTTTGATCGCCGCGCCGCACACCAGCAACTGGGACTTTCCCACAATGATGGCGGCGTCTTTTATATTAGGCTTGGATGTGCATTGGATCGGCAAGCACACTTTGTTCCCCGCAGGGCCTTTTGGCGCACTGATGCGCTGGTTTGGCGGCATCGGTATTGATCGACGCAAAAAACATAATACCGTCGAGCAAATAGTGGCTAATTTTAATGAGCGCGATGAGTTAGTGGTAATCATTACCCCAGAAGGCACTCGTAGTAAGGTGAATCACTGGAAGGCCGGCTTTTATCATATTGCGGTGGGGGCGGGGGTGCCGATTTACATGGCTTATGTTGACACCAATTTGAATGTGGTGGGCATGGGGCCTGCATTTCACCCCACCGGCGACTATGAAAAAGATATAGTCGAAATACGGTCTTTTTACGCCGACAAAAGAGGGTTCAAGCCGCATAGTGAATAAACTGTCTCTACTAAGTTTGGCGTAGATATTCTTCAGTGTTAATCAATAATAATAGATAGACGCGCGCTCCATCTAGGTTTGTGGCTAGGAGCGCATACAGCTAATAACAACGACTGGAAATTGCGATGAAAACGCGCTTTGGTTTTGCCTGTGCTCTGGCAATGGCCACTCTTTTTACTGCCTCAATATTTGTCAATGCCGACACTGCAAAGGATGTTACAACCGAGCGTATTTCCCGTAATGACAGTGCAAACTGGCTGTCTTACGGTAAGGACTATAAAGAACAGCGCTATAGCGAACTCGATCAGATCAATGTTGGTAACGTTGCTAATTTAGGGCTGGCGTGGGCCTTTGATACCGATTTTAATCGCGGTTTAGAAGCGACGCCTATTGTTGTTGATGGAGTTATTTACGTGACGGGCAATTGGAGTGTTGTTTACGCGCTGGATGCCCGCGATGGTCGCCTACTGTGGAAATACGATCCCAACGTACCCAAAGAGTGGGCCAAGATGGCGTGTTGCGATGTTGTTAATCGCGGTGTTGCTGTCTACGAAGGTAAAATTATTTTTGGCGCCCTCGATGCCCGTCTGATCGCACTGGATGCGGCGAGTGGTGACGTACTCTGGGAAACCGCCACGGCAGATTTGAAGGCCTACCCTTACACCATAACGGGTGCGCCGCGAGTGGCTAAAGGTAAGGTGTTTATTGGTAATGGCGGTGCGGAATACGGCGTACGTGGCTATGTTAGTGCCTTTGACGTAAATACCGGTAAAGAACTGTGGCGGTTTTACACCGTTCCGGCAAACCCTGCCGATGGCTTTGAGAACGACGCCATGGCGCGGGCGGCAAAGACCTGGACCGGCAAGTGGTGGGAATACGGCGGTGGTGGCACGGTATGGGATTCTATTGTTTACGATGACGAGTTAGACCAGCTCTATATTGGCGTTGGCAATGGCTCTCCGTGGAATGCCAAAATTCGTAGCCCCGAGGGTGGCGACAATCTTTACTTGTCGTCGATAGTGGCACTGAACCCTGATAGCGGTGAATATATTTGGCATTACCAAGAAACCCCTGCCGAGTCGTGGGACTACACCGCCACTCAGCACATTATGTTGGCCGATATGGCGATTGCGGGAGAGCAGCGCAAGGTTATTTGGCATGCCCCTAAAAATGGCTTTTTCTTCGTTATTGATCGTCAGTCTGGCAAGTTGTTGTCGGCAGAGCCCTATGCGGACGTGAATTGGGCTAGCCATTATGATCTAGAGACTGGACGTCCGGTGGAGGCAGATAATGCCCGTTACCGTGACGCGCCTGAACTGATTCGGCCGTCCTCTATGGGCGCGCACAACTGGCAGGCCATGGCCTACAGCCCGCAGACTGGGCTGGTTTATATACCGGCGATAAGCAGCTTGTTTGAATACAACTCGGTTGAGGAGTATCTCCATCAGTGGGGGCAGTGGAATCTGGGGATATATTTGCAGCAACCCGCAGTTGCAGATCCAATATTGTCGCAGTTACTGACCGGCAAGATCACCCAGGGTAGCCTGCTGGCTTGGGACCCGGTTAAGCAGGAGGCCGCGTGGCAGGTTTCCCATAAATTAACCTGGAACGGTGGCATTTTAGCGACAGGTGGCGGCTTAGTGTTTCAGGGTTCGGCCGACGGTGAAGTGCTGGCCTTCCGCGCGGATAACGGCGAGAAGCTTTGGTCATTTCCGGCAAAAACCGGCGTGATGGCGCCACCGGTGACCTATACCGTTGATGGCGAGCAATACGTGACTATTCTTGCCGGTTGGGGCGGCGCCTTTGGCTTGATTGCGGGCTTGGAGCGCGAAGTGACCCCGCCGCCGAGCCGAGTGCTTACCTTTAAATTGGGTGGCAATGGCGTGCTACCTGAAAACCCGCTCAAGCAATTGCACGAGCCTCCACCACGCCTAAGCACTGACAAGGTGGTTTTGGAGAAAGGCCGTAATCTTTATTACGCCTACTGCAATGCCTGTCATGGTACGGAAGCCATTTCTAATGGCGCGATCCCGGATCTGCGTCACTTACCGGCCGCATTTCATAATAGTTTTAATGCCATTGTACTGGATGGCATTATGAGTAAAGCGGGTATGGTCGGCTTTGGTGAGGTGCTGAGCGAGGATGATGCGTACGCAATACACGCTTTTATTTTAGAGCGTGCGAATGTCGACAAAGAGTTAAGAGCGCAATCCGATTGGTGGAAGGGTCTTAAAACCTGGTTCTTTTCACTGCTTGCCAATTTCATTGCTTGGTTGATGTAAGTTTGCCGACCTTAGCGTTGCGGTGTCGGATTTGAGGGAATTATG
>NZ_JBFHDY010000218.1:0-2913 GCF_041584495.1 Zhongshania sp. | reverse complement strand
GGTTTTTTTATATAAGTCAAAGACTTATGTTTGGTGCGCCCGGCACGATTCGAACGTGCGACCGCCTGGTTCGTAGCCAGGTACTCTATCCAGCTGAGCTACGGGCGCTTCAGGCTGCGTACTATATGGATGTCGCCCCCCGCTGTCAACGACTTCGTGAAATAAATTCATAATTAGCGATTTCTGTTCAAAAAACCGCCAAGATATTGATATATAACAGCATTCAGGTAATTTTCTAACACAATTCAACCCTTAAAATACAGCGCTAAAAGCACTTTTCAACCATCTTCATTAATCAGCTAACTGGCCCGGCGTTAAAAGATAATGACCCACAAACCACTCCTGGCCACCTCGGTAAGCAAATAACTCCGAGCAGGCAAGCATAAACATCCGCCAACGCTGGAACTGAATTTTGGGATTGGGTGCATCTTTTAGAATACTTAAGGCTTGGGCTTTGTTGGCATCCAGCTTAATTAACCACGCCTCAAGGGTTTTGGAGTAATGCTCGCCATTGACCCGCCAACTGTCAACCAAGCGCATATATTCAGAGAAGTGCATTAAGGTGTCAAAGGCTGGCATTTGACCACCACTGAAGAAGTTGTCGGTCATCCATCCGCCATCAAAGGGGTAATGTAAGTAGGCGTGACAGAAAATGTGCACAAACATTAGCCCTCTCGGTTCTAGCCAGCCAGAGACTTTAGCGAGTAATTCTCGGTAATTTCGCACATGCTCGAGCATTTCTACGGTCACGACTCTGTCGAAGCGCTCGGATAATGTTAATTCGCCCACGTTACAGGTTATAACTTTTACATTATTCAATCCACGCGACGCGGCTTGTGCCTCGATAAATGCCCGCTGACCACTAGAGTTAGACACTGCCGTAATTTGCGCCTGGGGGTAGCGAGCAGCCGCCCAGAGGGTAAAGCTCCCCCAGCCGCAACCCAAGTCCAATATCTTTTGGCCATTTTCGAGCTGCGCCCTTTCGGCATACATCGCCAGCATGGCTTGCTCGGCATCCGCGAGGCTTTGGCAATTTTCATCCCACCAGCAACTGCTGTATTTCAAACAGGGCCCGAGCATAAGCTCGAATAATGCAGCGGGTACTTCGTAGTGCTGTTCATTTGCCTCCCCAGCTTTAATGGCAATGGCGGAGACACTAAGTTCGCGACGAAATTGCCGGCGGCGCGCCTCGTTGCGATGTAAGTCACCACTGTATTCTTGCACTAACCGATCTGCTAACTCTCGCCGTATACCTCTACGCAGCAACGTATCAGGCACAAGACCACGCTCGGCAAGCATAATAGGACTAATCATAATTCACTCCGTGCTGGCGCATAGATAAGGCTTTGCCTTGCACTTATTACGACGCCCGTCTCAATACGGATTTTGCGGATATACATTTCAGCCAATAAAAAAGGGCCGCTAAAGCCCTGTTAAAATAGATATAAACCAAACCCTAGGTTTAGCTTAAAACACCTTCAGCACGCAGACTGGCCAAGCTTGCGGCATCGTAGCCCGCTAGCTCTGTTAATACCGAGTCAGTGTCACCACCGGGCCGTGGTGCCCCCTTGAGCACCTCAGGTGCGGTGCGACTAAATTTAGGCGCCGGCCCCGGCTGTATCTGGCCCTCCACTTCAATAAAGGATTTTCTGGCGACATTGTGTGGGTGTTTTGGCGCTTCGGTCATCGACAGTATTGGCGCAAAACAGGCGTCTGAGCCTTCAAATATTTCACACCACTGATCGCGAGTTTTGGTCAAAAATATTTCGGTGAGTTTCTGCTTCAGCTCAGGCCAGCGTGATGTATCCATTTGCGCGCCGAAGCGGTCTTCGTCTAGACCAAGTTTTTCTTTAAGAATGTGGTAAAACTGAGGTTCGATAGGACCAATCGACACATATTTCGCGTCACTGGTTTCATAGGTTTCATAAAAATGTGCGCCGGTATCCAGCATATTTACACCGCGCTCGTCTTTCCAAAAATTTTGGTTATAGAAGCAGTACATCATGTGCATCAACGCCGCAGAACCTTCTACCATTGACGTATCGACCACCTGACCTTTACCGCTGCGGCTCGTTTCTAAAATTGCGGAAACCACGCCGAACGCTAAAAACATACCGCCACCGCCAAAGTCACCCACCAAATTAGCCGGAGGTACCGGTTTGTCGCCAGCGCGCCCCATGGCATGCAGTGCGCCCGACAGGGAGATGTAATTGATGTCGTGACCAGCGGCCTGCGCCATTGGACCAGTCTGCCCCCAACCCGTCATACGGCCAAATACCAGTTTAGGGTTACGGGCTAAGCATTGCTCAGGACCAATGCCCAAGCGCTCGGCCACACCTGGACGAAAACCTTCAATTAACGCATCAGCTGACTCACACAACTTCAATACCGCTTCAACTCCACGGGGGTCTTTCAAGTTCAGCGCAATGGACTTCTTGCCCCGCTCACTAATAATATTCGCGACTGCTGCATCCGCAGCGACAGACTTACGGGTAATGGAAATTACCTCGGCGCCCATGTCTGCGAACATCATGCCCGCAAAGGGCGCGGGCCCTAGCCCTTCTAGCTCAATAATCCGTATTCCGCTAAGTGGTCCCATAATTCATTCCTGTCTGTGCATTAAGTAGTGAGTACGCCCGCTGTGGGCCTTATTTCGGATCAACCCGATTATTATCCGGCGCTCGTGTTTGTCTCTTGAGCGCCAGGCCTTCTATTTTGCACCGCCAAGCCAAATTAGGCAAAATGCAATGCCACGACTTAGCAAAAATGGCTTGATGACATTGTTGATGAATACTGAAGCTTAGAGGTAAGAATGAAGCCCGCTGGCCGGATTCAAATTGACCGCCGCGCCTTCTCTGAGTCACCATTAACCGCCCTCTCGCTCGCAACGGCGCAACAGCCCTCGCCGTCGCT
>NZ_JBFHDY010000217.1:0-2924 GCF_041584495.1 Zhongshania sp. | reverse complement strand
TGATAAAAATGTATATATATACATTTATATATGAATTAATTAACATAGTTAATTAATTCATATATGAATTAATTAACTATGTTAATTAATGCATATATAATAGAATAGAGTACAGAGATAATACAATATTCTATTAAACCAGTCAAATTGATGAATTTGGACAAAATTGACAAAAATACATCAATTTTTGACCCCAAAAATGACCATTTTTGACCCATTTTTCATCGATTTTCATCGAAAAATGACCCAAAATTGACACTTTTTGACCAAAAATGACGATTTTTGACAATTTTGACAAATATTCGATATTTTCATCAATATTCCATAAATATGATGAATATTGTTAATATGTTAGTCTAACACTAACATATTAACATATTCATATAGTGTACACTAACGTATATATCTATACGTAGATATCATACATATATACTAATATGTTAACATTAGTATATACATATACACTAATATGTTAATATTAGTATATACATATATACACTAATATGTTAATATTAGTGTATATGTATGTATCTACATATAGATATATGTGTCATATACACACATATCTATAGTATATTAATGAGTACGAACACATGTCTACCATGTAACCAGAGTATAGATAGGGGTCCATATTACTATCAATATGGGGTCCCCACCTGTCAAATACCTGGTCCAGACCATCAATCTGACCCATATCTATATATAGAGATAGGTGTCACTATCCCTAATATATCCATGTAGACACTATTATATACACTAAGCTATTGATAGAATAGTTAGTGTATATAGTAGTTACCACGTAGATATACTAGCCTACATTAACATATTGGTCTAAACTATAGGGTAGCTAGACCAATATATTGCTGTAGAATAGGATAATAACACTTATATATACATAGATTAATGTCCAGATTGTATGGTATGGGGGTCTAAAACAGGCTCCAGACCATCAAAATCCCTGTATAAACCATCAATATAAGCTATGTGAGGCTCATATTGATAGCTTACCAGGGTCATAATACTGTATTATTAGCTATGTTACCATAGCTAATAACCCAATATTATAGTCTAATATAGGGTATATTACTGTCTACTCTATAGTAATATACCCTATTATTAGCTTCTGATGGTCCTCTATCCAGTGTCTCAGGTCCATAGAGACATGCATCCTCCTAATATTACTACCAGGAGGATGTTTGTCGCCATAGCCATCAATCTAACCTATCCGGGTCTGTGACTAGGACCCGGGGTTCTTCTGGTCAAGTACTGTGTTGACCCACTATATTAGTCACTATAGTGGCACAGTATGTTCCCAGGAGTACATCACCGTCTGAACGACAGATTAGAGTAGGGTGGTTTGTCTAACCCTAGACTAATCTTTGGTGATCATATGTTTAGCTCAGGTAACCGATATCTCTGTGAGGGTTCTATATACACTTGCTTTATATGGAGTACATGCCAGTTGACAACACTGTCAGTACGTACATATCGTATATAGATCTCTTTACTGGCACCCCATATAGTCTAATCTTTATGGGTTACTTACTAGTATGTTACCAACATCTAGTAAGGTAATTAGCTTGCCCAGCTGCTAATTACTGGTCCCATACATACGTAGTCTCTCGGTTAAGAAGACCACTATGTACACAACCGTGGGTAGCGCTCGATGCTCCAGGGTCATACTCATGGATATGAGCTGATGATCAGTAGATGACCCCTGATACTTTGAACAATCCTATAGATTTCTGGTCTATAGGGTAGTTCAGAGCTCACAGCTAGAACTCTGAACGTGTATCCATACGTAGCTAGGACATACTATAGGGTTGATTACAATTAGACTGCAACACTATAGTATATGGATGTCCCCATCGTGCTAGGATTGTCAACATTGCTGGTTAAACAATATGACAACTACGTATTATACACATGTACATATGTCTCGTACACATTAGTATAGTGCTATATCTCACCGTAGTGAGATCCCTTGCATAGGAACAAAGGTGAACTATGGTCAGTATATGGAAACGTGCTAACGTTATCCCATCACTACTAATCTGGACAATATGGCATCCTCACTGATGTTCACATTGTTTACTTTAGTAGTGTCCTTAAGTAAACTCTTTATACTAGTTTACAGGACTACTTGCCGAATATGACTCCACACATACCGGCTAACCATAGCTAGATCGCTCTAGTGTCATCCCCTGTCAGCTTAAGGGTCTATATAAACCCTGTTAGCATGTATTACGATCTAAGTCTCACTATATTGATGTTTACCACACAGGATAAACATCCATATAGCTTAAATACACACCCTATCTCAATATAGTGGACTAGATACAAAGCTATGTAGGTAGTATTTCGTCATACCTACATAGCTATGGATCTTCGTACACCTGGCATATAGAACACCAATATTACACTCACTATCCTGTAATATTATGGTCTATACAACAGTGCTATATTGATCATTCTCATTAGTGTAGTGTAGTACAGACCTCTATATATCCTCCATATAGAGTTCTGGATACACGTACAACAACGAAAATCTTACCTATAAAGATGATAAATCTCTCATTTTTATAGGTTAATATACTAGGTTTATAGCATAAATATCACTTATTTGTAACAAATATGGGCTAGGTTTACCTATATTTGTACACTTAAGCTTCATATTTAGGCTATATTAGGGTTAAATCTGGCTTATATATCAATGTAAAAGTTTAAATATAGCTAGTAACATTGATGATGACATGATGAAAACATTGATTTTTACATGAAATTGTCAATATTATGGTCTGGGTGACCTCCATCAGGGTCCCATGACCTCCTCGATAAGCCCCCATTACAGGTAATTGAAGGGTTCAGGACTGGTCCCAGACCGGTCCGGACCTGCCAAATGCCTGTAATGTGCCTATGTCTGA
>NZ_JBFHDY010000216.1:0-3050 GCF_041584495.1 Zhongshania sp. | reverse complement strand
GAGTTAATTGCGGCGTTTCTCAACGTGCGCAATGATATTTTATGCCTCTAGTCTTGACAATGCAACTATTCTGCCTTATGGGTCAGCTTATAATTGTTAATTCGCGCCCGAAGCGCCTTTTTTACGCCCTCGACCGTCTGCAACTTGCGGGCTAACTCCAGGATAAACTTCTCTGAGTCGTCAGTGCCGTTCATATTGGCGCTCTTGATCTCGCTTAGAATACTGCCCTCAAGCGCGTCAAAAGCACCCTTCAGTACCTCATCGTCTAGGAGCTGCTGGGCCTTTAGGGCAAGGTGTTCTTTGTCGTTTCTCATATAGTCTCACGGCTCTTAAGGTTGGTTTTCTCAACTATACCCGCGTTGCATACATAGTACAAAAACTGATCTTCCCGACAGGCAACCATCTTACCCGCCAATGATTGCGCATTATCCGAAATTTCCTGAATGGTGTCAGCCGTGGCCTGTACAGTGTGGAAAACGTCAGCTTTGAATTCGCGAGGGGTTTCGTCAATCACAGCTTCACCTCTTTGCTATACAGAAGCGCAGCAGTGCCAGTGCCGCTAGAAATTACGCGGTACTCGTAGCCCTTGGGAACGATAAAGGTCAAAACGCGGTCGTCCTGTTGACGCATGGCGACAGTCACAATCGCGAGAGTAAAGGTTAAATCCATTTTCTGACTAGCGACAGTCTCCCAAGGGTCTGCGGCAGTTGGCCGGATTTGCGCTTGAACTTGTGCGGACTGACCTCCAGTGATGGACGCCGTTACCGTTAGCTGGACAGTATAGTTTGCGAGCAGGGTTTTATTGCCTGCCGTATAGGTAGTGCCAAGCGTGCGCGTAACGTCAACACTTTTAGCTGGGATGAATGCCCCGTAACCCATTAGTCAACCACCCACGATACGAAGTAGGCGTCTGTTCCGGTAAAGACAATATCAACAGGCCCAACCAAATGCCCCCACACGTCTTCCTCGAACGAGGGAAACACGCTGGCAACATCGCCACCGGCTATCTGCATAGTGGCAGCCTCATCGCCCCGCGCTGTCACCTTCTTAACCTGCGCGTCTGCGGGTACAGATACCGTGCCGCTCGCCCCTGATTTATATGCCCAATTCCCCGCCATTACACTGGCTCCAAATAACCAACAAGAACAACAGAGCCTTGAAACGCGCCCTGCACCACCTGCCAATACACGCTAGTGGTGAACAAAACAGGCTCTTGATGGCTGGCTGTGATGTTTGCCGCCTTGAGAACTCCGCCAAGGCCTGTTGAACTTTCCTCTACAGCTAACCCACCCTTAACAGCGCCCGCCGCGCCGTTCCGTAAGTTGGCCTGTAGTGGCGAGGCAGTGCTGGTATTGAATCCCCATATTCGGGCGCTAGTGACGTGGAAATTCCACCCTGCCGGGACGGTGTAAAGCGTCGTGTTGGCCGTGGGGTTGATTACGTTCACCTCGTGGTGAGATCGCCCCTCTGTCTGGCTGAGCCTGTTACCAATAGCGACAATCAGGTTGTCGTCGTCACTCAGGGCAACCGCCCGGAAATCCCCACCACTCTCGGGCTGTCCGAATATCACTGACCGCTGGGTGCCTGCTAGGGCTGACGTGTTAAACGCAGAGCCAATAGATCGGACAACTGGGCCTGTGTACGTGTAATGCAGGCTGGTGGCGAAGTAAAACTCCGTCTGAGGGGTAGCGCCGTTGGTGTAGATGAATCGAAGATAGGGGTATGACCGCTCGAAATAAATAGCTTCATTGGGCGGGTTGTTCGCCGTGGTCAGGGGAAATGTCTTATAGACCGTGGAGCCATCCAAGCTGACTTGTACGGCAACGCCAGACTGGAGTGTGCCAAGCGTGTAGGCCGTGGCGTCATAGGGCTGCAATGACTCAACCTGGAGCTGCACAAGCGCAACGCCGCGCACATCAATGAATGGTTCAGCGGTGCCGTACTCAACACCCGCGCCAAGGGGGGTTGACGTGAATGTGATTATCTCTGACTGCTGCTGTACGTAGGTAGGCGTGGCTATTGTGCTGCCGTGACCATCCTCTTTGCGTATATTCTCAGGTAAAAGGTTATTCGCCATTACACAATATTCCAATTTGCGCCATCGGACACTACGTCAATGGCGTAGTATTGGGCATTTAGAATCTGGGCAGTCTCTCCGTCTATCAGGCCAGATAGTGTATCAACGGTCACATCCCCTGTGCCGATGTTTTTAATGCGGAATGTGCAGCCGGTATTACCCGCCCCCGCTGGTAGCGTGATGGTTATCGTGCCATCTGCCAGGATCACCTCGTCATCAGCCGCGCTAATGGTGTAGTTGGCGTTTTTGTATTTAACATCAGGCTTGTCCACGATACGCTGAATAATTGACTCTATCCGCGTCTCACTCACAACAGCCGGTGCCATCATTTGCATACCGCCGCCGCCTTGCAGGGACATAATGAACACCCACTCCCCATGCTCTTTATGGTATATGCGCGAGTCGTCGCCGTTAATGGCGAAATCGTCATCATCGCCCATTTCATCCGGCGGGAAGCCGCGCAGTCCGGGGTATTCTTTGTTGTAGAAAAGGTGCCAGCGGTTTGAGTTTTGGCCGGACTCACCATCCCTACCGTCTCGCCCATTGCGCCCATCTGTACCGTCACGGCCATCAACACCGTCTCGACCATCGCGCCCGTCTTTACCGTCGCGGCCGTCTTTACCGGCTGGGCCTACTGGGCCGCGCTCGGGCACGATAGAGCGCGCAACCTTCTCCGCTTCCTCTCGCGCCTTCTTAACGGCTATGGCTAGGGTGGTGGAGTCCACTATTCAGACTCTCCACCCTTCAAATAACTCAAAGCCGCTTGATCCAGCTCGCTTAACTCCTCGCCCGCCTCTTCCTTGGCCATAGCTTGGGCCTGTGCGCTCTCAGATTGAGCCAGAATGCCAATCAGCTTGGCCTCAATGTCCTGATCATGCTGGTGTTGCTTGTACAGCATTTCAACCTCGCGCTGTCTCAGCTCTTGCCGCTTGAGCGCCAGTTCTTCCTGCCACTTCTCGGACTCGGCTTGCAT
>NZ_JBFHDY010000215.1:0-3081 GCF_041584495.1 Zhongshania sp. | reverse complement strand
GCGCTATCTGCACAGGGGCTCTTGCAAGCACAACCGTATGGGCGCGGAATAGAGGGTGCGCGTAAGGCTATTCAGCACTTGGCGTATGTGCAAATCGATACTATTTCGGTGGTCGAGCGGGCGCATCATCATGTTTTGTATTCGCGGGTGCCTAATTTCCAACCGACGATGACGAATCAGATGTTGCTGAACGGCGACATTTTTGAGTATTGGACACACGCTGCGGCGCTTATTCCCATTGAAGATTTTCGTTTTTCTTTACCGTATAAGCATGCAATTAAGTGCGGCCGCACCCACTGGTTTAAAACGCCAGATAAAAAGTTGATGAGGGATTTGTTAGCCCGTATTCGTATCGATGGTCCGTTGCGATCTCGGGACCTCGAAACCAATCCTAAGCAGCGTGCGGGCTGGTGGGATTGGAAGCCCGCCAAAAAAGCCTTGGAACAATTGTATATGCAGGGTGACCTCATGGTCAGCAATCGCGAGGGCTTCCAAAAAACCTATGATCTCACCGAGCGAGTGCTGCCGGTCAATATAAACACATCAATGCCCAGTGTGGATGAATTTGCTGCGCATATGATAGATCAGCAGCTGCGCTGCCATGGACTAGTTGCATTAAAGGGCTTTACTTACCTACGGCGTGACACTGAACTGCGCAAAGCAGTAAAGGCACAAGTCGCTAAGGGCGTGGAGTTGGGTAATTTTGAACAAGTGCAGGCGAGCAATGGCGAGGTGTTTATTGTACACGCGGGTGCGCTAGCAAGGCCGCTACCGAGACTGAACAAGCGTCTCATGATTCTCTCGCCATTTGATAATAGTGTTATTCAGCGCGACCGTCTTAAAGCCTTGTTTCAGTTTGAGTATCAAATAGAATGCTATGTCCCCGAAGCTAAGCGCAAGTACGGCTACTTTAGTCTGCCACTGCTTTACGGCGATGAATTTATTGGGCGTATGGATTGCAAAGCCCATCGCAGGGAACGCCGTTTGGAAATTAAATTTCTGCACTTTGATGTGCACAATAACAACGAGGAAATGCTTGTTTTCGCTTTTGTAGAGGCCGTTAAGCAATTCTGTCAGTTCCAAAACTGTGATGTCGTGTCATTGACAAAAGTTTATCCAGACCAACTAAACCGGCGTTTGCAAAGCGCCTTAGCGCCGTAAGCCGCAATAAGCGAACATCTGATGAAAATTTATTACTACCCAATTATTTTATTAATTGCAGGCCTTCTTGACGCCTATTGGTTTGGATATAGCCCAGTACTGGTGAGCGTGGCGTATTTCATGCCAGTATTGCGTCATATACGCTCTATGCCAAAGATAAAAAGGCGGCAAGGCGTGGCGCTTGGCGAGTGCAGGAGAATACCTTGCATTTGACTGCTTTTCTGGGTGGATGGCCGGGCGCACTTATCGCTCAGCAAAGACTTAGGCATAAAACTCAAAAAGTCAGCTTCCGTGCGGTGTTTGCCGTGACGTTTTTATTAAACATTGGCCTGCTTGCTTGGCTCCACACGGCCAAGGCCTCCGAAACCTTACGTTATTATAGCGATAAAGCAGGAGATTGGGCGGTGGCGCAGTTTGGCGTAAATCTAGGTACTGCTATTGTGCAGGAATTAACCGCGTTTCACCGACCGCGTTAGGATTAAGATGAAGCGCCAAGGTAAAATTCATTCTTGCGATGCAGATAGCCGTGATTACTTTGCAAGGGGATAGGCAATGAATATAAAAGAACTTCTCGGCGTTGAACTGCCTATTATTCAAGCGCCGATGGCGGGGGTACAAAACCACGAGCTAGCTGTTGCTGTATCCAATGCTGGCGGTCTGGGTTCGCTGCCCTGTGCAATGCTAAGTTCAGACGCACTGCATACGGAACTACGCGCACTGACCACGAAGACCAGTAAACCCTATAATCTTAATTTCTTCTGTCATGTGCCACCAGAACCGGATGCGGAGCAAGAGCGAAACTGGCGACAGGCGCTGGCGCCGTATTTTACTGAGCTGGGTATAGATGTAAACGCGATACCCGAGGGTGCAGGGCGCAGGCCTTTTAGCGCTGAAACAGCCGAGCTCTTAGGGGAATTTAAACCGCCAGTAGTGAGTTTTCATTTTGGCCTGCCCGCACCGGAATTAATGGCGAAAATACGGGCTTGGGGCGGAAAGATAATTGCAAGCGCCACCACCGTCGCTGAAGCGCGCTGGCTCGAGGCCCGCGGAGCAGATGCGGTCATCGCCCAGGGCTTAGAGGCGGGCGGCCATCGCGGCTTCTTTTTGTCGACGGATCTCAATACCCAAGTTGGCACCTTTGCCTTGCTGCCGCAAATTGCCAGCGCGGTAAATATTCCTGTTATTGCGGCGGGCGGAATTGCCGACAGCACAGGCGTTGACGCGGCCGTTAAACTCGGCGCGATAGCCGCTCAAATTGGTACCGCCTATTTGCTTTGCCCCGAGGCGAACACCAGCCCAATTCACCGCGCAGCCCTGCAAAGTGACGCTGCTAATTTTACCGCGCTCACCAATTTGTTCAGCGGTGGTGCGGCGCGGGGCATTGTAAACCGTTTAATCCGCGAGCTTGGGCCGATAAATAGCCTCGCTCCACAATTTCCGCTGGCGGCAACAGCCATCACATCCTTGCGGGTAAGGGCAGAAAGTATGGGCAGTGGCGATTTTTCGCCCTTGTGGGCTGGACAGAATGTGAGTGGCTGCAAAGAAATCTCGGCGCAGTTGCTGACCAAGGAGCTGGCGAGATCAATTTATAAGTCACACTGATGACACGCGAGCGTTACTCGTTTTGGGTGAAAGTGTGGTGTTGAGCGGTATCATTATACGTCTAGTGGCGCCAAAATTAATGAATGTAGAGATGATGAAAAATAATATTAAGAGTTTAGCCAAGGTGGTATTTGCTGCAATATTAATTCTGGGCGTCTATGTTGCTATTTGCATCATTGCGAACGGAGAAACCTTAAAAGTAATGACCGGCGTTATTGAAAAATGTGCTGTTCTTGGTGGGAAAAGCGCCGAAGCCCATTCACACGCAACCATTAAAACAAGGTCAGGAAGTTACTTAATATCAAGTGTTTCAAATTG
>NZ_JBFHDY010000214.1:0-3100 GCF_041584495.1 Zhongshania sp. | reverse complement strand
CGCAGCAACATTCTGAAATGCAGACACCACATTAACCCCTTCGCCCAATAGATTTTGCGCAATTTGGCCAGCGGAGCCCTCTGCAGGTAGCTGCACTCTCGCCACTTTCGGCGGCACGAGCGGCACGGTAACATCGATTAAAATTTTTCCCTGCAAAGCCTCTTTGACGCTTAATAGAGTACTGGCGTGGTGAGCGAACGGCACCGTAAGGGCGGCGATGTCTGCCGCTTTTGCCGCGGCAACATTATCCATCGCCAACACCTGCACTTCCCCAGCTCCGCGCGCCTGCATAAGGGTGCGCAAATCTGCAGCGGCTTCCTCGGCCTTGTCTTGGCTACGGGAACCAATAATAATTTGGTAGCCCGCTTCGGCCCAGCGCCGAGCCAAGCCCGTTCCCAAGCCCCCGGTTCCGCCTAAAATCGCAACAACTGGTTTGATCTCGCTCATTATTGATACACCCTTTTCTGTTGAGTTCGCGCTAGACACGCTTTACTTATTCGATACTTTGTCTGAATTACGGCCATAAACTAACAGCTTACAAGTCGCGACAACAACATCGAAGACCATATCCTGTTCTTACAATGTGTTAATCCTCAAAACACGCTCAAGCATTTGCCATTTCTCACTGTAGTGTATCTCGCCTAGTTATAGGTGAACATTGTCAAATGAGTCTAACTTTAGGCAAAATCGGTCACTCTTACCTGCCATTAGCGCCTGCCAACTAGTCAATTTAGTGTATAAAAAAGTATGGCTGAGCACGTTACAATACGCTCTTCTCTAATCATTAAACAAAATAGTTCTTGGAGTTTTAATGCAAGCATCACTTGACTACAGCGGCAAAGTTGTCATTGTTACCGGCGGCGGCAAAGGTGTTGGCAGGGGCATTAGCGAGCGCTTTTTGAGCTTAGGCGCCACCGTTTTTATTTGCGGGCGCACGATGCCAGAGAAACTCCCTCAAGTAGGTAAGAACATCGCAATTTTCCACCGTATTGATGTACGCGATGTCGATGCCATTTTAAGCTTTGTAGAACGTGTCGCAGCGACTCACGGGCGTATAGATGTGCTGATCAACAATGCAGGCGGCGCACCCGCCGCCGCCGCCGCAACTGTTTCACCCCGCTTTTCAGAGTCTATTATTCGCCTTAACTTGCTCGCCCCGTTAAATTTTTCCCAAGCCTGTAACACAATAATGCAAAAACAAGCCAGTGGCGGCGCGATCGTTAACATTGGCTCAGTGAGCGCAGTAAGGCCCTCGCCAGGTACAGCAGCCTATGGCGCGGCCAAGGCTGGCTTAGTCAGCCTTACCACCTCCCTCGCCGTAGAATGGGCGCCAAAAGTAAGAACAAACGCGATTATTGCCGGTTTAATTCGCACCGAGCAATCGCACTTACACTACGGCGATGAAGCTGGAATAGACGCTGTAGCCAACACTATCCCCCTCGGCCGCTTAGCGATGCCCCAGGACATTGGCGATGCGTGCGTATTTTTAGCCAGCGATTTAGCAAGCTATATCAGCGGCTCAACACTGACAATTCACGGCGGCGGCGAAAAGCCCGCATTTTTGGGCGCAGCAAACATCGACTAAAGAGACCTTGCGCTGGCGCCCCTGAACGGATGACCGGCGCTAAGCATCACGCTACTGTAGTTCAGCCCGCAGTTTCGCTTGCGCGCTTAATTGCGGTAACTAGCTATACCACCCTCGGTTAGCTCTAATAATCATCTACCGCTAAATCCTCTAGATTAAAACCCAAGACGAGATACACACTTTTCAATCTCTCTTTATCAATTGCTTTTTGGCATCGATACGCGACCGTGAGGCGCTAGCCATGACACCGCAACAAATCACCTGTATTCAAAAAAATTTTCGCACTATAAGCGCCGTCAGCCGCCCCTTTTCCCGACTCTATTACTTGCGCCTATTTCAATTGTCCCCTGAATTAAAAAGACATATTAATAGCCACGCCGACTACAAAGGGCGCAAGCTTTTCGCTCTGCTCGGTGCCGCCGTTCGCTCCCTCGACAATATTGACGGCTTACAAGTGGTTGTTAGCAGCCTGGGCCGCCGCTATACCGCTCAAGGCATAGATAATCAACACTTTGCGCTAATGAGTCAGGCATTACTTGAAACACTGGAAATGGCCTTAGGTGATGAATTTACCGGTGACGTTGCCGTCGCCTGGACTGCTGGCAGCGCACTGCTATTGGAAACGCTCAGCGAGTCCACGGCAAAAACCACCGTAGAACACTGCCCTTGGGGTAAGGAAATTCCTATTGCCTTAGCCGTAGTGAACTAACGAATTAATTAAATCAAAAATTAAAAAGGCGCCACAAGAGCGCCTTTATTCTCTACCCGCTGGTACTAAGCAACTCTGACAATTTTTATGGTGTTGGTATGACCGTCAACACCTACCTCGTCGCCAGTAGTGCCAAGAATTAAATCACCGCTTTCCACATGGCCCCGCGCCTGAATTTTTTCAACACAGCTCGCAATTTCAATTCCCGCCGCCGGACTGGATATTGCATATACGCCACGGTACAAACTCACGCGATTACAGGTTGCTGGGTTTCGGCTGAAAGCGAAAATAGGAATTCCCGAGGTTAAGCGCGACATCAACAAAACCGTCCGCCCGGTTTCGGTCATCGACACAATCGCCTTTACACCGACCTGATGGTTTGCCGCGTAAACGGCGCCCATAGCCACAGTTTCTTCGACAGACTCAAATTTACGCTCAATTCGATAACTTGATTTCCTCGCCGAAGGGTACAATTCCGCGCCTTCGCAATTGCGCGCCATTGCCTTAACCGTCTCTACTGGGTACATGCCAGACGCCGTTTCGGCCGACAGCATAACGGCGTCAGTGCCGTCCAATACCGCGTTGGCAACATCAAACACCTCGGCGCGGGTTGGAACCGGGCAACTAATCATGGATTCCATCATTTGCGTCGCAGTAATTACCGGCCGATTCAAAACCCTCGCCCGCTTGATAATGTGCTTTTGCAAACCAATCAAGCTGGCGTCGCCAATTTCTACACCCAAATCGCCCCGCGCCACCATTACGCCGTCGCAGGCCCGAATCAGCTCATCGAGGTGCTCGTCATT
>NZ_JBFHDY010000213.1:0-3113 GCF_041584495.1 Zhongshania sp. | reverse complement strand
TTGATGCAAGGCGCTCAGTACAAAACCCAGCTTGAGGCGCAGCAGCGCGAGCAGGCGGAGAGGGAGCGCAAGCAGGCGGCTTTGTCTCAGTTGGGCGAGCAAAACCCGGCATTGGCTCCGTATATCGGCACGGGCTTGGAAGGCCAAGCAATGACGATGTTGGGGCAGCAAGCTAGAACAGCAGCTGGGCAAGCGGGAATTCAAGGCTCGCCCCTCAAGCTGGCTAGCGGCAACCTCGGTTATATGACCAAGACTGGCGAGATTGTAGACACTGGCGAACCGTTCTATTCTGCGCCAACCACATTTGAAGCTGGCGGAATTCGCTACAACATCAACCCAATTACGGGGCAAGCGCAGCCCTTGGTTGACCCTGCTTCTGTCGCAGAGACAGCGGGCGGCATTGCGGGGGCAAAGACTGGGGCGCAGGAGCGAGCAAAGGTTGAAGTCGAGAAGGAGGTGGCGCAGCCCAAGGCAAAAGCTAAACTGGCCACAGCCAAACGATCAGCCCAAAATGTGCTAGACGCCATATCTGAGGCAAAGAAGTCAACCGGGGCGCTCACTACAGGGCTTCTCGGCTCCATGACGCGGGGCATCCCTGGAACGCCTGCATTTGATTTGACCAAAACCGTTGAAACTGTAAAAGCCAACCTTGGCTTTGATAGGCTTCAGCAAATGCGCGACGAGTCCCCAACAGGGGGCGCGCTTGGGCAAGTGGCCATCCAAGAGCTGGAGGCGCTGCAATCAACTGTTAGCAACTTGGATACAGGGCAAAGCCCGGATCAGATGATGGCTGCCCTTGAGAAGATAGAGCAGCATTACAACAATTATCTTGCCGCCTTGGAGCAAAGCTACCAAGAACAATATGCGCCGCAAGCGGAAACCTCAGACATCCAATCTCTGGTGAACAAATATGCCGACTAAAGGCGAACTAGAATCCGCATTGCGGAACGCAGACGCAGCTGGGGATACAGTGGCCGCCAAAGCGCTAGCCAATGCCTTGAAGGCTGGTCAGTTTGATGCCCCAGTCCCAGCGGCCCCAGCCGCTCCCGAAACCTACAGCCCCATTGACGATATGGGAACTGGCGAACGATTCCTCGCGGGCGTCGGCAAGGGCATGACTGATTTGGCGTATGGCGCTGGGCAGCTTGTCGGTATGGTTCCGCAAGAGACAATTGCCGAAAAGGCCCGGATTGACGCGCCATTAGCTGAAACAGCGGCGGGGACAGCTGGCGAGATAACAGGTAAGGTTGCCGCTGCCATTCCGGCTGCTTTTGCACCTTATGCTGCAACTGTTCCCGGGGCGGCTGTTATTGGAACAGGGCTGGGGCTTTTGGAGCCAGTGGCTGAAGGCGACGTATTGACAGGCAAGGCGACCTCTGGCGCGCTGGGCGCGGCCTTTGGTGCGAGTGGCCAGAAACTTGGGCAGACTATCGGCAGCATGGCGCAATCTCGTATTGCTAGTGTGCTTGATGACATAGCAAGCCGCAGGGCGCAGCGCTCCGTAATGGATGAGGCGCTCATGGCTGGCCGAGACATTGGTCTTGTAGCTGAGCCAACAATGGCCAACCCAACCCTAATAAACCGAACGCTTGAAGGCTTGGCCGGGAAGATTAGCACGGCTCAGCGTGTGGCAGAGAAGAATCAGGGCGTGATTAACGCGGCGGCTCGTCGAGAGCTTGGATTGCCTGAAAACGCGCCCCTGACAGACGATACTTTTAGCGCCATCCGAGACACGGCGGGGCAGGCTTACGAGGCCGTCAAGCAGATTGGCCAGCCTATTCGGGCGGACAAGTCATACATTGATGATTTGCGCGGCGTTGTGGCGGCTAATCAGCGATTGGCCCAAGATTTCCCGGAAATGGCAGACCCAGGATTGCAGGATTTCGCTAATTCTTTGGCTAAGGATCAATTCTCCCCTGAAAACGCCATTGAAGTTATCAAGAAATTGCGGTTTGACGCAAAAACCTTGTTTAAATCGGATGATCCAGCAAAACAAGCACTGGCCAAGGCGTACAAGAAAGGCGCGCAGTCTGTAGAGGATTTGGTGGCTAGAAACCTCAAGCAGATTGGCGCTGATGACCTGTACGAGAGCTTTGTGGATAGCAGGCAGCTTATCGCCAAAACGTACTCAGTAGAGGAAGCTGTCAATAAGGGTTCTGGCAATGTTGTGGCATCCAAGCTGGCTAAGCAACTGGAAAAAGGCAAGCCAATTTCTGGCGAATTGAAAGATGTTGCCCGGTTTGCGGCGTCGTTTCCTCGTGCCACGCAGGAAATACGCTCCAGTATGCCGGGGATTAGCCCGCTTGATTACGCGCTAGGGTTTGGAACGGCGGCAGGAACGCAAAACCCCGCTATGATGGCCAGCTTGCTGGCTAGGCCAGCAGCTAGGGAGCTTATTACGTCCGCTCCATATCAACAGATGATGGGTACACCATCGTACTCTCCATCGCTGCTGACTCAGTCTCTGGGATTGCTTGGGACGCCAAGAACCGCAACAGCGGGCGCGCTACTAGGCCCGTCAATTTATACGTCTGAGTAGCAGGCGTTTTAGGGCGCTTGGCGGCATATGTCGAGATATGGCGCGCTTACAGGGGTTTAGTATCGTGATGCTCAGGGCGAGCAGAACGAAAGGGTACAAAGCGGCAGCAGCATAGGTTGAATTGATAGAGTCAAGCATGAACCAAAACGTCTCAGGAAGTCTACTAGCTCAGTATACAGCGGCTGATGCAAATGCCAATACCGTATACACCGCGCCGTCCAATCTACGTGTTGAGATCACGCGGGTGGTTATCTGCAACACCACGGCGGGCGCTGGGGCGGCTTCTTTGTTCCACGACGACGACGGCACCACTTACAACAACAGCACGGCGCTGATGTTTGGCGAGAATGTAGCGGCAAATAGCCGTGTTGAGCTGTTCACGCAAGGCCCAAACGGCGGATTCCACGTTTCAAAAGGTGGTACAATTGGATTTACTGATTCCCTGGCTGGCGGCTTGACAATCAGCATATACGGAATCACACAGAACACAGCGGAGCGCTTGTAATGGCAGATATTTTTGATTGGAGTGTGGTGGCTGCTAGCAACAACAACGCGGCCCCCAACGGATTCCCGG
>NZ_JBFHDY010000212.1:0-3128 GCF_041584495.1 Zhongshania sp. | reverse complement strand
CCATACCCAAAAAAAACGATGACAACAATCGAGCTGACTGGTACAGTAGAACCATAGGAGAGTATATGACCAAGCGGATAACATCTATAGCAGACCTGAGAAAGCTGTCCCGTGAAAGGATGGGTATAGACGAGATTCATGACCCGAATAAAGAACCTAACCCGAATGTAGAGACAGACCTAGATACTCTGCATAGGAAGTCGGCTGAGAACAGAATGGACGATGATGCGTTTAACAGACCAGAGCCTGATAGCATGATGCCATTCGGTGATACTCTTGAAGATGTGAATAAGGTAAAGAGTATTGATGATGTTCGTAGGGCTGCAGAGAGGAGGTTTGAAAGTATTAAGCCTGTAGGTAGACCTCTTAAACCTAACGAGTCTGTTGAGGGTTATGCTCCAGATGGCACTCCAATTATAAGAAGAGTTACGGGACGCTCACCGACTGATGGTGCTCCGATTATAGAATATGAAAACAGGCATCTACTCTGGACAGAAGAAGAGAGGGAAGATATTCAAGCTGAGATGGATAGAGTTAATGAGATTGTTGAGAGCGAGAAAGACCCTGATAATCCTAAATGGAGAGATATAACAAATCTTATTGACCCACAGATTTTAGACATGATGAGGCGCGAACCTCACCCCAGAGAGGACTTCGAGTAGAACCTGTACTGATAGGGACAATTACTAAATTATAGCAATCCATTACTACATTCTAGCAACGCGTCTTGATGATAGGTTATATCACCTATAATATGGGTTATGGGAGTGTAGGCGACAGGAAGCCTCTATCTCTGGAGGATAGGCAAGCTAGGTTCGAGTCCTAGCCACTCCCACCATCAAGGAGAGAGATATGACAGCATACAGAATGTGTCACGGTTGCGACAGAGCATTCCCTACAGATGTTGAACATTCATGTACCGGGATAAAACCAGAAGAATTGAGAATTACAGATGCCCCAATCCCTAAGAGTACCATGCCCCGTCCATCCGATGAGGAGGTCTGGTTGAAAGCGTATCTGGCTGATATGATGGTCCCGATACCTGAAGGGTTCTACAATGTCGGTGAGCACAGTAAGGCAGCAGACAAATGCCTAGAAGCATTCAAGGAAAGGTTTGATGGATAGTGTAGATGGGATTATATTGTTCATATTACTTATCTGCTGCGTGGGGTTCTACAAGCTGGGTCATGTACATGGTGAGTATATTGGGATAATGGAAACTAAGGTTCACTGGAAAAACGCGTACATAGAACTATCTAAGGATAAGTTTGAATGTCAGAAAGACTTGAATAGATTTGACCAGTAGCCCCTATATGATATACTATACATGAGCAGGTAAGACTCGGCACACAGTCGAAGAAGAAACTAGTTGAAGTAGGTACGAGCACTGCTCGCCCGTATGGGCAGGAGATAATATGACAGCCGAGCTTAGGCGATTTGATGAATTTGCAATGACCATTGATGACTTGAAAAAGGAAATCAAAGCTCTTGAAAAAAGGAACTTCGCCAGAGATATGGAGGCGAGAAACGCAGACCCAAGAAAAGATGCTTTCGATAAGATTGTTAATGAGGCTGTTATAGATGAACTTGCACAAGAAGGTAGGGAGTCTGAATTAAAAACAATGGAAGTTGTTGAGGGTTCAAGGAAAGACAGAAGAGATGTAGAGAAAGGGTTAAATGATTTCTTTATACGAAAAGCAACAATGATAGGTATGGACCCAAGAGATGCTGACAACATGATGGACTTCTTGATAAAAAAATCAGAGGACCCGAAGCAGCTTAGTGGCATGATAAGGAATGCACTATTGTCTGAAGATAATGCTAGGAGAATGAGAGAGGAAGCTTTGTTAAAAAGCAAAGGCCTCGACAGGGCAAAAGACTTGATGTTTGGTGGAATAGACGATGCACTTAGTTTCATGAAAACACTAGGTATAGTTCTAGGTCCAGTAAGTAAGGAAGATAAAAAAAGACTAGAAGACATGTCTGTTGAGGATTTCTTTTCCAGTATTAAAGAAGCTCAGATAGCAGACAGAGAGGCTGATATTAAACAAGGTAGATTTAAACCAGAAAGCATCGCAGACCTTAGAAAGATGCAGGATGTCTTATTGAGGGAATAGATGCCACGTAGAGAACCAGCAAGTAATTTCGTAAGATTAGCTACCAAGGATACTAGGAAAGGTAAGAGTACGTTTAGACCAGACTTTAAAAACAATCCACTACACAGAATCCTAAAGAATGTAGCAGAACAAAATAAGGTTGTACTTGACCTAACGGGTGTAGACAGGTCTGACAAGGCTATAGATGAGGGATTATCCACTACAAGACACTTTGACCAGAATGCTGTAGATGTATCGTTCAGAAGGAATCCAAGCTGGTTCCATATTAATGGTACACCAAAGGGTCCGGGCAAGAAGCTTATTAGGGAAGCATTAAGAGCAGGGTTCAGAGTATTCGATGGTGATGGACATTTGCATATAGACAAGTTCCAAGTCGGAGAAGTAGATGACTTCCCACAGATACACAGAGAACCTAAAGGTCTGGGGAACATAGAAGCATTTGCCAACGAAGCCTTTTCAAACATACAGAACCCAAAGACATTTGCAGATTTCATATTAAATAGCAAAGAGGTGGAGGCTGAAGAACCAGCGGTAAAAAGTCAATCATTCAGAGACTTTATTCTGAGTCAGCCTCAATAGCCACTTCTGGCAGACTCCCGTCTTCATCATGACACCATACGAATATCGTACCATCTAGCATCAAAGTTTCTTCCACCTGACACTCAGTATTATCAACCTCTTCTATGATGAGTACGACAATCAGAATACTTAGGAGAAGCCACCGCATACATATAGGCTAACATACTATGCTGTCACATGATAGTATAACCTTATGAAGAAGCCTAAGCCTAGCCGCAAGAAGTACAAAGAGAAGCTAAAGAAAGCCATGCTGAAGGTATCCAAGACCTACTCAGACAATGAGGAGAGCGGTCATCCACGGAGGGCAGAAGAGGATGGTGATTGGTTTTACTTGCCCCCGGCAGACGATTAAGTTATGATAAACAGGTACTCAGAAATGGGTACACACTCTCTCTCCCTTTAGCCTCATGGCCGCAAACTATGGGGCTTTCT
>NZ_JBFHDY010000211.1:0-3146 GCF_041584495.1 Zhongshania sp. | reverse complement strand
TCTATATGTGTGTGCCATTCGATAGCTTGGACAAGCAAGGGATATAGAACCGCTAACTTAAGTGATGAGTTCGATGCACTGCTCAACCCTAAGAACAGAAGGTATGGTGCTTACTATCTGGAGCAGAGCAGCAGTAAAAAGAGTAGAGATGTAAGACACACTGCACTGTTATTGTTCGAGCAACATGCGCTGCAACATAAGATATATAAGGAGGTGTAACATGGAGCAACAAGCTAAATATAGGCAGGATGAATGGGACGCTGCAAAGGAGGGCGAGCGTCAGAAGGAAGCCATCAAGAGAGCAGGACGCACAGCAATAAGACGCAAGGCATTGAGTGTACCTATGCGCTGGTTACTTAAAGAGAAGCTATTGCATGGCAGCATACTGGACTATGGATGTGGCAGGGGTGATGACGTTAGGCGTCTAAAGGATAAGCGCAAATTTATCGTAGGCTACGACCCCAACCACGACTCGATGGATTACTGGGACATGGCGCGCTACAGATTCGACACCATCACATGCAACTATGTGTTAAACACAGTTGATGAAGCGACAGGTCAGAGAATAATTAACGAGCTGCGTAGACTACTGCATCCACAGGGCACTGCATATATAAGTGTGCGCCGTGACATAAAGAAGGAAGGGATGACATCCCGCAATACATATCAACGCAATGTGGTACTGGACCTGCCTATAGTGAGGGAGACTTCGACGTACTGCATCTATAAATTGGAGAAAGAATGAAGACTAATGAACTAAAGAAAGGACAGCGAGTCAAACTACGCAATGGATGGCAGGCTGTGTTAGAAGACAACAAGAAGGGTAACACTAGACTTGCCACAGTGCATGGACACTACACTGAGATGGGCAGCGTGTACTCACATGACATAGCGCAGTACCTACATGAGGATGGCGCAGTGTGGCTAAGTGTGGACCACACACCTGCACAATTGAAACTTAAAAAACAAGTAGAGGCATTAGGCTTTTAACAGGAGGAAGCATGGCATTAACAGACGAGAGAATAGAGAAACTTGAACGTGACTTACACACCAGTGAGTACAAGAGGAAGGCTCTGTATAATTTGATAAGCAAACTAAAAGAGAAGGCAGAAGAGATGACGTTCTTCACAAGGGTGGATGCTCAAAGGACAGGTGATGTAGTTGCCTCGACTATCCGCGATGCAATGACGCTGAACTATATACCAGTGAAGTACACTAAGGCACACGTTGACCACGCTGTGTTAGATGATGACTCTGTTGTATACATCTTGTCATTTGAAACTAAATTCGACACGTTCTAGGGGGAGAGATGAAGTATCAACTAGAGATTAAAGGCGAGGTGCTATCAGTGAGTGACACACTATCCCAAGCTCTGTTGTCTATGGCAAAGATAGGGCCAGCATTTAGCAGGGTATGGAGAGTGGATGACACAGGGTTTAGGGTAGCTATGACACACATGAAACCCAGACCACTGAAGGTACGCAGTGTTAACGTGGATAAGAATCATGTGGATAAGAGTAAGGCTAAGACTCACAGTGGTGGCAGTGCGTTTAAGGTAGGCGCTATCTTCCCACTATGACTAGGTGCGGTTGACTAAAGTTAACTGATGAATATAATTGAACATACTAGATGCGGATGCACAGGAGAAACTAACAATGGAAGAACTTAAAGGACACAACTTGACACAGCAAAAAGACCCAGACATGTATAACCTATCAGCAGTGAAGGCTATCGGACAGGTCATTAACAAAGATACACTGACGCATGACGAGAAACTTCACAAGCTAAAGGGTATCATTGATGCGGTGTATGTAGATGGATGGAACCATGGCAATGCTAACATCAAGAAGGAACGGCGCGCACATAACTCAGCTATCAATGCTGCAGTCAACAAGAAGGAGGAGGTTATATATGTCGAAGCCTAATAGATTCAGGAGTGAGAAGAGTAGGAAGAGAGCTATGCGTAGACGTAGTAACAGGATTAGGTTTTTAGAACTTAGTCCGAGAAGTCATAGCAACAAGAATGCTAGTGAGCATGGTGTTAATGTTAAGCAGGTAGTGAGCCAGTTCACTGATGGAATACCAAAGATTATCAAGAAAGTATTGGGTGAGTGAGGAAGAAGATGAGTAAACAAGGTAGACACACAGCATATAAGGTGTATGTATATCAGACTACTGACGTAGACATGAGTCCTGATATTAAGTTTGGAACTAACGTAGCACTGGGTACACTGGGGCACGTCAACAAAGTGGAGGAGATAAGTGAGCAGAAGGCAGAAGACCTGCAGCAAGAAAGACTGCAAGGCAAAGTTACCGATTAGATTTTTTGGTATCGACACAAGGTCGAGTGATGGATTCAGAAGTGAGTGCATGATGTGCCAACAGAAAAGTATTATGGATTGCGCAGCACGTAAGCTAGTGCTGGTATCAGAGGAGGTAGAGCAATGGAAAAGACAGATTGGATGATAGATATTATTGAGACATTGATTATAGTTTGCTCAGATAATATGAGTCAGAATTGTTATGATGACCTAATGACTAAACTTGAACAACTGAAGGAGGACTAATGGAAAAGAAACTGTACAGCATAGACATTGAGACAGTGAGTCAAGGCAAGAGAGCTGTAGACTACACGAATAGCAAACACTATGCACCACCGAAGAACATCAAAGACCCAGAGAAGATTGATGCTAACATCAGAGGTCAGAAAGAGAAGGCAGCTAGAACACATGGGTTGAGCTGGACGACAGGCAAGGTTTTATCTGTAGCCCTAGTCAATGTGTTCAATCAGGAAGAACAGTATGTTGCTGCTAGTCACAAAGAGTATGAGGTACTGGGTAAGCTTGATGAATTATTAGATACACCAGCACCCATCTATCTAATTGGTAAGACATCAGCAACTTTTGACTTCCCATTCCTAGTGGGCAGGTATCTGTTTCATGATGAAGGTGTGCCTAGAGTATTGCGCAGGAGATGGAACCTGTTAGATGTAGATAACTTCTTTGGTTGGTCAGCATCATCAGGACAGCGCGGTAAGTTAGACGACTACGCGCATGGACTTGGCATTCACAATAAGCCGATGCATGGTAGTCAAGTGCAAGACCTGTACAATACTATCGTCGAGGCAGAGATGGAAGGTGATAGTG
>NZ_JBFHDY010000210.1:0-3149 GCF_041584495.1 Zhongshania sp. | reverse complement strand
CGTTATTTCACGCTGGCATGGCCTTGCTTGGCTCTAGGAGCGGCACGGGCGCAAGGGATGCCATGCAGGGCTTGATGCAAGGCGCTCAGTACAAAACCCAGCTTGAGGCGCAGCAGCGCGAGCAGGCGGAGAGGGAGCGCAGGCAGGCGGCTTTGTCTCAGTTGGGCGAAACCATGCCTCAGCTCCAGCCGTTCATTGGAACGGGCCTTGAGAGCCAAGCAATGACGATGTTGGGTAAGCAGGCGTCAGGCGGCGGTATTGGCACTTACAACCCGCGTGACTACACAACTGAATCATGGACTAAATTTATCCAAGGTGGCGCGAAAGACCCATCTGTTTTGAATCGCTACGCCGGGACGCTTGAGGAGCGCATGGCGAGTGATCCGGAGTTTGCTTCGAAAGTTATGAAATTCCAGGGCGAGTCCGCAGGAGCAAAAGAAGCTGGGAAGGACATAGAGGGTCAGCGCACAGAGCGGATTCAAATGGGCGGCATTGCTGTGCGCTCTCTAGGCCCGGCCACTGCTGCGCTTAGCCTGCTGGATGAGGTTGAAACTGGCGGGGCTGCCGCAGCAAGCCTAAAGGCCAAGCAGTTATTTGGCATCGAATCGGCAGACGAAGGCGAATTGACCTATCTGTTATCTAAAAACGTGCTTTCTCAATTGAAAGAAACCTTCGGCGCGGCGTTCACAGCCGAGGAAGGCAAGCGACTGGCTGACATTGAGGCGGGCATCGGTCGGAACACCGAAACCAACAAGCGGCTGCTGCAACGTGTCATTGATACAGCGATACCTAAAGTTGAGCGGGCGATTCAAGACGCCGAGATCAGGGGCGACATAGGAACGGCCCAATACTTGAGAAGCGAGCTGGCTAAATACAAAACTGTTCCGCAAGGTGCAGCGCCATCTGGCGGCACTGTTCGATGGGATGAATTGCCATGAATGTAACTCTCCCTAATGGGAAAGTGATTGAGGGTGTCCCCGAAGGCACCACAAAAGAGCAAATCAAGGCTAAGGCGATAGCTGGGGGGCTGGCCACGGCGGAAGACTTCGGCGATCTGCCCTCGGCTCCGCAAGCTGAGCCTGTTTCCCAACTCGGCGCATTGGCCTCATCTGTTGGTCAAGGGTTAACCCTTGGGTTTTCCGATGAGCTTGCCGGGCTTTTCAGCCCAGAGCTTAAGGAGTCAATGCGCGAATACCAACAGCGCGCAGGCGAGCAATACCCTGTAACAACCTTCCTTGGCGATGTGGGCGGGGCCGTTCTCCCCGCTATAGCTGCGGCACCATTTACGGCTGGAGGATCATTGGCGGCCATTCCGGCTGCTGCGACACGTTCAGCGGGGCAGTCTGCTTTGCGCCGCTTGGGGGGCTTGACAGCTACTGGCGCAGCGGTTGGCGGCACAGCAGGCGCGGGCTACTCTGGTGAAGAATTCGGCACGCGAGAGCTTGCCGAAGATGTGGGTATGGGAGCGGCAGGCGGCGCTGTATTTGGCTCACTTTTCCCGCTTGTGGGTAAGGGCGTGCAAAAAATCGCACAGAAAGCGTCTGAGGCATTGCCCCGAGAGAAGAATGTGCAGAGCATTGCACAACGCAAGATACTGGAAGCCTTGGGGCGCGATAAGCTGACTCCAGAAATGGCGCTTGCGGAGCTTAATCGGCTTGGGCCTGATGCAACACTAGCGGATATTGGCCAGAACCTGATGGGCCTAACTCGCGGTGCTGCCGCGCAGCCTGGGGAGGCCCGCACCATCGCGGACGCGCTCTACCGCGAACGGTCACAAGGCGCGAGAGGGCGTATTACCGACGCACTGCAAACGGCATTCGGCAAGGAAGAAAACTTCTACGGCGAATTGCGCGGGCTTGAGCAGCAGATGAGCGAACTGGCGTCCCCTGCCTACGATAAAGCATACCAGAAATTTATACCGTTCTCCGGCGAGCTAAAAGACCTCGCTCGAAGGCCGTCTATCGCGAAAGCAATAGAGCAGGCAAGGCTGAATGCAGCGGAGGAAGGTAGGGAGCTTCCCGTGGTTGTCCGCAATGTGGATGGCAAACCCATAATTGATGGTGTTCCAGACATGCGGGCTTGGGATGATATAAAGAAAGGGCTTGATGATGTTATAGATTCTGGCACTGACCCCGTGACGGGGAAACTGAACGCCGACGCTCGGCGTGCTGTTGGGACTAAGCGCGAATTGGTTAAGGTTTTGGATGATCTAAACCCAGATTATCGAGATGCGCGATCAGTTTTTGCAGGCCCGAAACGAAACGAAATCGCTCTGAGGGAAGGGCGGCAATTCATGCGCGAGGACTCTGAAGTTTTGGCAGAGACCTTGGAATCAATGTCGGATTCGGAGAAAGCCTTCTTCCGCTCCGGCGCTATGCGCGCCATGCGGGACAAGATTCTTGAGAATCAGAACCCTCGCGCAGTGATAGAGAAGCTGGAGCGCACAGGCAAACTCCGCGCTGTTGTGCCGGATGACGAAGCATATGAGGAATTTGTATCCGCCTTGCAGCGAGAGGCCAAGTTCCAAGAGACAGCCAACAAGATACGAGGCGGCTCACCAACTGCGCGAATTGAGGCCGAGATGATGGACATGAAACTCGATCCGGGCATTGTTGCGGATATTTCACGCGGAAACCTTGGGCAGGCGGCGGCAGGATTGGCCCGCAACATTAGCGGACGTTTCCAGTTGCCTAGCGAGAGATTGAGAGAAACCATAGCCACTCCACTAATGACCCGCGACCCAGCTATGCAGCAGCAGGTGCTGCAAGGGCTTATCGGTGAGGCTTCACGCACACCTAGGCCCGCTATAGCAAGCCCACTGCCTTATGCGGCAGGGACGATTGGCGGCCTGTTAGGTACGGAGCTTTAGGCGCACCAATGGCCTGTTTTGAGGCGGTACGCAATATGTGCGGACGCGGAAAGCAGGCCAAGCGAGATTATGGCCACCCAGCCGTAAGTTTTCATTGCAAACAGGGTGGCAAGCATAATTCCTATGAATGCGAGATTAGCGGTTAGTAGGATTAATTGAACCATGAACCAAAACGTCTCAGGAAGTCTACTAGCTCAGTATACAGCGGCTGATGCAAATGCCAATACCGTATACACCGCGCCGTCAAACCTACGTGTGGAGATTACGCGGGTGGTTATCT
>NZ_JBFHDY010000209.1:0-3176 GCF_041584495.1 Zhongshania sp. | reverse complement strand
GTAATGGAAAGATTGCCGACTCAGCGGGCGTCAAAGATCAGCGAACTACTGCCGTATAATTGGCGGCCGTAGACAATGTGGGTTTGCCGGACGCTTACCATAGGCCAGGCTCTACACTGCCTCCAACACAAAGTAGCTCATATTACGCACCGCACTCAATTAAAAATCGCCGTCCGCCCTAAGCCCTTTTATAACCCCCAGTACCCCCAACAGCGCCACGCTAGAAGGGAGACGGAAGACGCAAAAGATTAAATCAACACCCAATCCTCGGTTCCCAGTCTTGCGAAATACCCACAAAAAAGCCCCGGCAGGAAACCCTGCTGGGGCTTTTAAGTTTTAGCGTTCACCGTCTCCTGTGACGCGTCTCCCGAGAATTGTGGGATCACCGTTTTCTTGTGGTGCCGCTAGGCAGGTTGGCGGTTACCGTGGGCTAGACCAACTATGTCTGCTATGATTCCAAGCGAGTAAGTAGCAGGTTTTTAGTGTGGGTAATTCAATATTGTTGACGATTTTGGCTGATGGTGAATATCACTCTGGAGAGGAGTTGGGCGCACAGTTGGGGGTTAGTCGCGCGGCGGTGTGGAAACAATTGCACAAGCTCGAAGCACTGGAGCTTCCGATCGAGTCAATAAAAGGCCGGGGGTATAGGTTAATCGGCGGATTAGATTTGCTGGTGGCCGACAAAATTCGTTCACTGTTGCCTGAGTCGGCGACGTCAACTTTAGGTGAGCTTGATATTTACCCCCTTGTAGGGTCGACGAATGACGCGGCGGCTGAGGCGATTCGTACTGGGCGAAGCGCAAATTATTGCTGTTTTGCTGAGCAGCAGTCTACTGGTCGAGGGCGTCGCGGGCGGGCCTGGTGCAGCCCCTTCGGTCGCAATATATACCTTTCTATGGTTTGGGAGTTTCAGTCTGGTGCCGCGGGGTTAGAGGGTTTAAGTCTGTCGGTTGGCTTGGCGGTGGTGCGAGCCTTGCGGCGTTTGGGTGTCGGTGGGGCTGGTTTAAAGTGGCCTAATGACGTCTTGCACGATAATAAGAAATTAGCGGGTATCTTGCTCGAAATGCAAGGCGATCCTTCTGGCTTGTGCCAGGTAGTTGTTGGCGTTGGTTTGAACGTTAATTTGGCGGGCTGTGATACCGAAGCGATCACGCAGCCTTGGACGGACCTTCAGAAGATTGTTGGTCGTGTCGCACGTAATGAGCTTGCTGCGACGCTTATTGCGGAGCTCCTGAAAGTGCAGGCCGAATTCACCCGTGACGGTTTCAGTTATCTTCGTGATGAGTGGGAAAGATTTGATGTCTTCGCGGGTAAGTCGGTGCAGGTTCAGCTGGGTGATAAGGCAATTCAGGGTGTCGCGCGCGGGGTCGATGCCAGTGGCGGTTTAGTGCTTGAGACCGACGCGGGTGAGCGGGTTTTTCGGGGCGGTGAAGTGAGCTTGCGAGGCGCTTGAGTGTGGGGTTGGTAAGTCTAGAGTTGGATGTGGGTAATAGTGCGCTGAAATGGCGGCTTATGAGCGAAGCTGGGCGCCTACAGGGCGGGCGTATTGCAAGCTCCCCAGCTGCATTGCGCTTGTTATTGGATGAGCTCTCTTTGGAAAAATTGAATGATATTAAGGTTGCTTCAGTGGGTTCAATTGAGCGCGACGAACCCTTGATGAGTATGCTTGCCGCTTCGGGCTTGCCGGTTAAGTTGGCTTATAGTCAGGCTTTTTGTGGTGGTGTGCGCAATAGTTATGCAGATACTTCTCGGATGGGCGTTGATCGCTGGCTGGCGATGGTTGCCGCTTTTGGGGTATGTGGAGGGGCTTGCGTGGTCGTTGATGCGGGTACTGCCCTAACCATTGATATTGTTGATGGCGGCGGAGTGCATCAAGGTGGGTATATTATCCCTGGTGTCGCGATGTCAGCTCGGGCCTTGGCGGAGTATACCGGGCGGGTTCGATTTGATGGCGCAGATAAGCAAAGTCTGGCGCCCGGCAAAGACACCGAGAGTTGCGTTCATCATGGTAAGTGGTTGGCCCAATATGGCGCGGTTCAGGCTGCGATTGCGCTCGCGGAGGCTGTTCAGGGGCCGTCAGAGGTGTTTGTAACCGGTGGGGATGCTCAGGGGTTGATCGCACTGGCTGGTAATTATGCTCGTCATTGGCGGTATTGCGAAGAGCTGGTGTTAGATGGGCTTGCGCCGGTTTTGGCGTCATGCTGAGGGAGGGTTGAGTGCGCTGGTTTTTTGTGCTGATTGTTATGCTCAATGGGGTGTTTTACCTTGCGCATAAATCCGAGCAGGGTTTTGGTGCGCTGTCTGAGCGTTTGGACTTGACTTCTGGTAATGGAAATATCGAGCTGTTGGCAGAGCGGGGTGTGGAGGTGGTAGGGCAGCCTCCCCGCGATCTTGTTGCAGCACCAAGCTCGTCAGAAGAGGTGTGTCTGGTTTTGGGGCCGTATTCGGGAGAGGCTGATTTCGAGCCGGATCGGGTGCGCTTGTCTGGTCTGCGGGTGTATCTTGAAGAGTACGAACGCGGTGCGGATTACTGGGTTTATCTTGGGCCGTATTCATCCTTGGCGATGGCCGCCAAAACGGGAGGTGAGCTAAGGGTGAGGCGGATTGATAACTTTGTGATTCGTAAGGGCGAGTTGAAAGGTGCTATATCACTAGGGGTCTTTACTGATGCTGAGCGTGCAGCCACGCATGCAAAGGGTTTAAGCAAAAAAAATTACGAAGCAAAAATACGCCGGATTGCAAAGCTCTCGACCCGTTATTGGCTGGTGTTTCGCGGTGAGCGCGGTGGTGATGGGTATCGTCGCGCTGAGTCGCTAATGACAAAGCTGCAGGATGATATTAAAAAGCTTGATGAAAAAGATTGTAATTTGATTGCGTCTTATAAACAGTTCGACTAGAATGCGCCCCTCGTTTGGAAGCGACGTGGTAGTTTGCTGGCGTAGCTCAGTTGGTAGAGCAGCTGACTTGTAATCAGCCGGTCGGGGGTTCGACTCCTCTCGCCAGCTCCACATATTTTTTGTTGCGGGGTAAGTATTGATTATTCGGCCATTAATTTGGGCGATAGATATTTGAACTAAAACAAATTATTCCGTTTTCTTGGGGAGGGGTTCCCGAGTGGCTAAAGGGATCAGACTGTAAATCTGACGCGCGAGCTTCGGTGGTTCGAATCCACCCCC
>NZ_JBFHDY010000208.1:0-3183 GCF_041584495.1 Zhongshania sp. | reverse complement strand
GCATTGCAGGCATGTCCACAGCGTCGCGGCGTATGTACTCGTGTTTACACCACTACCCCGAAAAAGCCTAACTCGGCACTGCGTAAAGTATGTCGTGTGCGTTTGACTAACGGCTTTGAAGTTTCATCTTACATCGGTGGTGAAGGCCACAACCTGCAGGAACACAGCGTAGTGCTGATCCGCGGCGGCCGTGTAAAGGATTTGCCTGGTGTGCGTTACCACACTGTTCGCGGCAGCCTAGATACATCCGGTGTTAACAACCGTAAGCAAGCTCGTTCTAAATACGGTACTAAGCGTCCTAAATCGTAATTCGATTTAACGCTACTTAAACAGACCTTAAGTAAGGCCAAACCATCGTCTCATCGCTGTAAGGGCGACCCGGTGTTTGGATTTACCTGAAGACAAAGGAAGATAGAGATATGCCAAGAAGACGCGTCGCCGCTAAGCGAGAAATACTGCCAGATCCTAAATTTGGCAACCTGACCCTGGCCAAGTTTATGAACCACGTAATGGTCAGTGGTAAAAAATCAGTTGCAGAGCGCATCGTATATGGAGCTTTGGACTTGGTTAAAGAGCGCCTGAATACAGATCCGCTAGAGGCTTTCGATACAGCCCTAGAAAACATCGCGCCTATGGTCGAGGTTAAGTCTCGCCGAGTTGGTGGTGCCACGTATCAGGTGCCTGTAGAGGTTCGTCCTAGTCGTCGTACTGCTTTGGCTATGCGTTGGTTGGTTGATTACTCTCGTGGCCGTGGCGAGAAATCTATGCGTCAGCGTTTGGCTGGTGAGATTATCGATGCATCGCAGGGTAAAGGTTCTGCGGTTAAGAAGCGTGAAGACGTGCATCGCATGGCTGAAGCTAACAAAGCGTTCTCCCATTACCGCTTCTAAGAAGTTACACCAGAGTTTAATTGGGGAAGCATAGTGGCACGTAAAACGCCTATCTCAAGATATCGCAATATTGGTATCTGTGCCCACGTTGACGCGGGCAAGACGACGACGACAGAGCGGGTGTTGTTCTATACCGGTATGTCGCACAAGATCGGCGAAGTTCATGATGGTGCTGCGACCATGGACTGGATGGCTCAAGAGCAGGAGCGTGGTATTACTATCACCTCTGCTGCGACCACCTGTTTTTGGTCTGGCATGCAGCAGCAATTTGAGCAGCATCGCATCAATATTATCGATACCCCGGGGCACGTTGATTTCACCATAGAAGTTGAGCGGTCGCTGCGGGTGCTCGATGGTGCCGTGGTGGTTTTGTGTGGTTCGTCTGGTGTGCAACCTCAAACCGAAACTGTTTGGCGCCAAGCTAATAAGTATGAAGTGCCCCGTTTGGTCTTTGTGAACAAAATGGATCGAATGGGCGCTAATTATACTCGGGTCGTTGAGCAGTTGCGTACCCGCTTGGGTGCGGTCGCTGTGCCAATGCAGATGACGATCGGTAGCGAAGAAGAGTTTCGGGGCGTCGTTGATCTCATCAAAATGAAAGCCGTTATCTGGAATCAAGCTGATCAGGGTATGACCTTCGAATACGAAGAGATTCCTGCTGAGATGGTGTCTGCGTGTGAAAAAATGCGCGAGTACATGGTCGAGGCTGCTGCTGAAGCGAGCGACGAGATGATGGAAAAGTATCTTGAAGGTGGTGAGTTAAGCGAGGAAGAGATCAAGGCCGGTATTCGCAAGCGTACATTGGCTAACGAAATTATTCCGGTGTTCGGTGGTTCAGCCTTTAAAAACAAAGGTGTTCAGGCAATGCTTGATGCCGTTGTTGAGTATATGCCTTCGCCGACCGAAGTTAAGGCCATTGAAGGTACGCTCGACGATAAGAATGAAACGCTCGCCACCCGCGAAGCAGATGATAATGCGCCTTTTTCGGCGTTGGCATTTAAGATCGCGACTGACCCCTTCGTGGGTACCCTGACTTTCTTTCGGGTTTATTCCGGCAAGCTGGAAAGTGGTACGGCGATTATTAATTCGGTAAAGGGTAAGAAAGAGCGTGTCGGTCGTATGGTGCAAATGCACGCCAACGATAGGCAGGAGATCAAAGAGGTCTGGGCGGGTGATATTGCTGCGGCTATCGGCTTGAAGGACGTGACGACGGGGGACACGCTGTGTGATCCGAATAATGTCATCGTGCTTGAGCGTATGGAGTTTCCTGAGCCGGTAATATCAGTGGCGGTGGAGCCGCGGTCTCAGGCGGATCAGGAAAAAATGGGTATTGCCTTGGGTAAGTTGGCCCAGGAAGATCCGTCTTTCCGGGTCAAAACTGACGAAGAAACCGGTCAGTGTATTATCTCTGGTATGGGTGAGTTGCACCTCGATATCCTTGTCGACCGTATGCGTCGCGAGTTTAGTGTTGAGGCGAATATTGGTAAGCCGCAAGTAGCCTACCGCGAGGCGATTCGCAATACCTGTGAGATTGAAGGTAAGTTTGTACGTCAGTCTGGTGGTCGTGGTCAGTTTGGTCACGTCTGGATTCGTTTTGAACCAGGTGAAGATTCAAATGCCGAAGGACTTGAGTTTGTCAGCGAGATTGTTGGCGGTGTGGTTCCTAAGGAATACATCCCTGCAATTGAAAAAGGTATTGCTGAGCAAATGCAAAATGGCGTGTTAGCTGGATATCCCTTGTTGGGACTTAAGGCGACCGCATTTGATGGCTCCTACCATGACGTGGACTCTAATGAAATGGCGTTTAAGGTTGCCGCCTCTATGGCGACAAAACGGCTCGCTCAAGAGGGCGGTGCGGTCTTGCTTGAACCCATTATGAAAGTAGAGATTGTTACCCCTGAGGCAAACATGGGTGACGTCGTTGGCGATCTAAACCGTCGTCGCGGCATAATCTTGGGCATGGATGAATGTCTGTCTGGCAAGGTTATTAATGCCGAGGTACCACTGGCAGAGATGTTCGGTTATGCAACCGATTTGCGCAGTGCAACCCAGGGGCGGGCGACATTTACGATGGAATTCGAAAAGTATTTTGAAGCGCCGCGTAATGTTACCGAAGAGATCATGGCTAAAAACAGAGCTTAATTTTTAAAACCTTTATGCGAGGAATATATTGTGGCAAAGGAAAAGTTTGAACGTAATAAGCCCCACTTGAACGTGGGCACCATCGGTCACGTTGACCATGGTAAAACCACGCTGACTGCAGCACTGACCCGTGTGTGTGCGGAAGTGTATG
>NZ_JBFHDY010000207.1:0-3210 GCF_041584495.1 Zhongshania sp. | reverse complement strand
TTTCTTGGCGATTTGTGGGTAGCGCTGAAGAATATCGTTGAGATTGCGATACAGGTAGCGGTGATTAAAAATGTGTTCAAAAACGATGTACAAATAAAACCAGGTGTCTTGGGCGCCAAGGTTTTTTTGCAGTGGTGCACTGAGGATATCAATCAGTTCAAGTTCGAAGGCGGCGTAGAGTTCGGGAATGATTTCGTCTTTGCCGTGGAAATGGTAATAAAGATTTCCGGGACTAATATCGAGTTCATTGGCGATATCAACGGCGGTGACATTGGGTTCGCCGTCAGTATTAAATAGGGCGAGACTGCTTAATAATATTTTGTCGCGGGTTTTCATCCGAGATAACAGACTCCTGTGAGCGAAGCGACAAGGTGCCATGAACCCAGCGTCTGTGTCCAGCGATGTCGATTAGATCAGCGGAAGTTTGGGTGTTACTAAAAGGGAAGATGAAAGCTTCATCTTCCCTTTAGAGATGAGCTCCGCTTACTTAGCGACAGCTTTCTTTGCGGGTGCTTTACGCGGTGCTTTCGCTTTAGGTGCTGCTTTTGCGGCAGTCTTGGGCTCAGCTGCTTCGGCGGCCGGTTTAGCTGCTTTGCTTAGCGCGTCTACTTTTTTGCTAAGGGCATCGAGCTTCTTCTCTAAACGGCTTAGATCGTCAGCACTGGCAGTGTGACCAAAACCAAGGCTGGCACGCATTTTACTAATGCGCTCTTCAATGGAAATAGTCTTACCAATATTGGTAGCTTCACCAAGTTTGGCGCGGGCCTGGGTTTCTAAACGATTGCCCTTGTCCACGAGTTCAGTGAACAGTTTAGGGGTTTCTTTACTGGCTTTCTCTAAGGCCTCGTGGGCTTCATCGTAAGCGCGGCCGTAGGCGCCAAGGCCGGCAAGCCAAATACTTTTAGCAACTTCGCCAGCGTGGTTGGTGGCGTCTTTAAGATCCTGCAGGCTTTTTTTGCTGTCTTTGCTCATGGCGTTCTCCATTGCAAAATAAAATAACTGAATCTGGTACACCAGTAAGAATACCTTGCCGGTGCGGAAACTGTGAGTCTGAACTTAGCTATGAAAAAAGCACGATGGCCATACGGCGCATCGTGCAAAAGCATAGGTGAGATAAAGACCTAGGATTTGGCACCCTAACGGGCACCGAATGCTTACGACGCGGTGGCTTCAGCTACAACGTCAGTTGCTTCAGCAGCGCTGCGCGAAACTTTAGACTTCACTTTTTCAAAGCCGTCACGCAGGGTTTTCAGCTGAGCTTCTACTGCTGTGTTGCTTTCGCTTTTCAGTTCTTCGAACTTGGCGATAGCTTGCGCTTTGGTGTCGTTGAATTTAGCGATAGCTTGTGACTTGCTAGACTCAAATTTAGAAACTGCGTCGCTCTGTACTTTTTCGCCACGCGCTACCAAGCTGTCAAAGAATTCATTGCGCTTGCTGTAAGCGTCTTTAGCTTTGGTTTCAGTTTCTTTGATTTTAGCTTCGGTCTGCTTAAGTACTTCTTGGCTTTGTTCAAAGACTTTGCCAGCCAGACCTAGGTTTGCCAAAAACACTTCTTTTGCCAGTGCGTTAGCTTTTTCGATTTTACTTGCTTCGGTCATGATGACGTCCTCATTGAGAATGAAATAGTCGGCTATTTAGAGCCAGATTTCGGCGAGAACTGCTATTACTCGCTGACTTGGGTGCAAGAGTACGGAGATTAATTAGAAAGCACATACTAATCCTGCGGTAAGTCCCTATTTCGCGCTCATTATATTCCCCGCATCGTTATACAGCATTAACGCGGTATTGCACTTAGCGGGAAACTTAGGTTATATGGTTGTTACCTTCTAGACCGCTTGTCGGAATATAACGAGGTAATCATGGCTCAAAACAAGAATAAAACGGGGCAGCCCACGCCGTTGCGCACAGCAAGTGAGGTACGGGTTATTTTTGAAATGCTGGCAATGGTCAGTTTTCGTTCAACACTGGACAAAATAAAGTGCGGCGATGGTCACCCCGTGGTGGTAGCGCCGTCCTTTATGACCGGCGATGGCGGCACCGCTGCGCTGCGGGGCTTTTTGCGCCGTCGCGGTTTTGCGGCTTATGGTTGGGAGCAGGGTTTAAATAGCGGTATGTCCGAGCAAAAGTACTTGGCTTACGAGCGCCACGTAAAAGAGCTTGTTGCCCGCCACTGTCGTAAAGCCAGTGTGATTGGCTGGAGCTTGGGGGGAATTTACGCTCGAACCTTGGCCTACAAAAATCCGGATATTGTTCGCCAAGTCATTACCTTGGGCTCGCCAATCCATATTCCTAGTATGGATGGGGTCACTGGGCCGGTCTTAAAACTTTACGAAATGATGAATCCCGGTGCTCGAACGGATCCAATGTTAGAGTGGCAAAACTGTTGGCAAGCGACGCCGACGGTGCCGTCCACGGCCATGTACAGTGAGGGTGACGGTATTGTCGATTGGCAGTTCTGTATCGATAAGGAGTTAAATAATAATACTGAAAATTTGCGGGTGCCGGGCAGTCACGTCGGTTTAACCCATAATGTTGCGGTAATGTACGCCGTGGCGGAGCGTTTGGCGCAGCGCGAAGATCGCTGGCAGCCCTTCGATGTGAGTGGCTTGCGGAGCAGGGTTTACGCCCATTCGGCAGTGCCAGCCTAGGCTTTCTGGCATTGCGGCGAGGCGCCGTCGTTAAGTAGACGCTCTAGGCAGTGCTCTTGGATACCGTAAAAGGTCTTAATATCGGCAATTTGTTGTAGCACTGCACTGTTGTCGCGGTGTTGACGCCGCTTTTGTGCCAATATCATTTTGTTTTTACTGGTGTGCTCCAAAGAAATAAATTCAAAGACCTTGGTGTCGTAACCATGCGCTTCCAGCAGCAGGGCGCGTAAACCATCTGTTAGCATTTCGGCCTCTTGGCCAAGGTGAATGCCGTGTTGGAGCAGTGGCGCGAGCGGTGCTGGGCTTTTCAGCTGGGGGCGAAGTTGTTTGTGGCAGCAGGGCGAGCACATAATAATGTCGGCGTTGCTGTGAATTCCCATGTGAATTGCGTAGTCGGTGGCAGTGTCGCAGGCGTGTAGGGCGATCATGACGTTAATGTCCTGGGCCGCGAAGTGTTGGACCTCGCCCTGTTCAAATGTGATGCCCTGCAAGCTTAACTTTGCGGCGGTGTTCTTGCAGAGGTCGACCAGTTCTTGGCGCAACTCTACGCCGGTGACTTGGG
>NZ_JBFHDY010000206.1:0-3244 GCF_041584495.1 Zhongshania sp. | reverse complement strand
TGATAAGCGGCGGCAATTTTTTCGGTATACCGATGGCACACCAAAACATTCAGACGAAAAAACTACTGATTCAGCAAGTTTTTTAATGGTGGCAGAGCGAGGTTCGAACCCTCGACGAAGCTATAAACCCCGCAATTCAGCGGCTTGTGGGGTTTATAGCCTCGTCGGGCATTGTCGTGATACAGCCTTTACCGCGTCGCACACCTTCTATACCCAGCCGTTTCATTAATTGCTCAACCGTACAGCGTGGTGCCGCTATCAATTCTCGCTTCAGTTGTTACCACACCTTACGCGCGCCGTAATGCGATGACTCTCGTCCCAAACACGCTTGATCTCACATGACAAAACGTCGTCACGCCGAGCGCGGGCGCTGCGCTTTTCTGGCTACTGCTCAATCATTTTACGATGGTGGTATGTGGACGGTGCAATCGGCAATTCCTTGCAGATTGGCTCGACACCATATGCAGCACGATGTTGGTCAATAAAAGCCACCATCACTTCGGTTTGCTTGCGCAGGTAGCCTGCCCGTCGCGCTCCGCCTGGGCGAAAAAAGCCGCTGCCTTGCGTAAAATTTCATTGGCGCGTTTCAGCTCACGTACTTCGCGTTCAAGTTCCTTTGTCCGCTTCAATTGATCGCTACGAACACCGAGCTTGGTGCCAGAATCAACCTCAATCTTATTGATCCATGTCCTTAGCGTTTCAGGTGTGCAAGCAATCTTGGCTGCCACTGACTGAGTCGCAGCCCAACGAGATGAATAGCCATGTCCACTGGTTAGCACCAGTCGCACTGCGCGTTCGCGTACTTCCTTGGGATATCCGGGGCGTCTGTTCATAAGCTAACCCTCTAAAGAAAATTGTCCTCCGATCAACCCGGGGTGATTCATGCTTAGTGGAGTTACGTAGCCACGCAGATAATAGGGAGAAAAATCTCTGATTTGATTTTGCTTTCTGTGACCAACAGGTCTTTTCACTCCAATATTTTAGCAACTTCACTGACCCGGTTATTACCCCCTACACACGAACATACCTTTGGTCTAGTATGTAAACTCAGGCTGATTTGCTCCGTCAAATTCCTATTTCCAGCCACTCTACAGCCTGCCACTAAACTGGGAATTTTGGCGTGAATAAGAACCGCTATAGAACCTATAAATGCAAGGTGAATGTAATGAATAATCGAAAAAAATATCTAGGCGCTGCGATCACATCTATCTCAGCCCTAGCCTTCAGTTGTAATACTCTTGCCGCAGATAGTAACAGCCGAGTTATAGAGGAAGTTGTCGTTACTGCCCAGCACCGGGCACAAAGTATTTTAGACGTCCCTATTTCAATGACCGCGTTAAGTGGTGAAGCAATGGAACAAATGGGGATGGATACCCCCATTGACGTATTTGCCCAGACACCAAACGTAACAGCCCAGTTACCGACGAGTGGCACGGGCTTCCCCATTTTTAATATTCGCGGTGTCACACTCTTGGATTTCACAGACACAAATGAAGCCTCTGTTGCGATATACGTAGATGAAGTTTATTTAGGAAGCCCTGCCATTCAAAATGGGCAACTTTACGACCTAGACCGAGTCGAAGTTTTACGTGGCCCTCAGGGGACACTCTACGGACGTAACAGTACCGGTGGTTTAGTGCAGTTTTTTAGCCGCCGGCCTACTGAAGAATTTGAGGGTTATGTACAAACAACGATTGGCTCCTATAACAGTAAAACACTCGAGGCAGCCGTATCTGGCCCCCTTAGTGACAAAGTTCGCGGAAGACTAGCCATTTTCACCAACACTCGCGATGGCTGGCAAGACAACGAAAGCACTGTTCCAGGTGCAGCAAAAGATTTCGGCGATATCGATACTAATGATGCTGCCCGACTGACTCTAGAGTCTGATATTACCGACACGGTAACATTGACCGCCAATGTGCATTACGGCAACTACGAAGGTGAAAACGATCAGCGCGCCTTTTATGGCAAGGGAGATCCTGACACCGGAGAGACCTGTACACTGAGCCAAATACAAGCCTCGCAATGTATGGATTACAGTACTGGGCGAACCGAACGCGGAGACGACCCCGAAAAAGTGATATCCGACCTCGCCGAATCGCCCATTGAAAATGAAAACCATGGCGCTTGGCTAAAAGCAGAATGGGATTTAGGGAATAGCCATCTAACATCAATCACCAGTTACGATACCGTTGAAAAATATCATCTACTGGACGCCGACAACTCAGACGCTGAGTTATACGCCTTGGCGTTTTATGTACAACACGATCAAATGAGCCAAGAGCTTCGCTGGGGTGGCAGCACAAACAATCTAGACTGGGTTACCGGACTGTACCACTACAAAGACTCCCGCTTTTTCACTGTCACTTACCCTCAGCTTGCCAATGGCTATGGTAGCTTTGCCGAACAAGATGTAGAAACCAGCGCCGCCTTTGCACAAGGCACCTGGGCACTTCCCAACAATATTAATTTTACCGCGGGCGCTCGCTACACCGTTGATAGTCGCGACATTAATGAAATCGCCGCAATATCGAGCAATGGCGAAGCTGGCACCAGAAATGGCACACAAGCATACAATGTGTCACGTACCTTAGACGCCAATAAAACGACCTGGCGCCTAGCATTAGACTGGAGCTTTGCTGAGGATCAGCTCCTATACAGCAGTATCTCAACAGGTTTCAAAAGTGGTGCTTACAACACGCTGTACCCTGGTGACGAAAGCAATGTAACGAAAGCAGCTCCCGAAGACATCACCGTCTTCGAGCTTGGCGTGAAAGGCCGCTTGACTGACGACCTGCTAATGACCTACAACGTCGCAGCGTTCTACACTGATTATCAGAATGTGCAGGCTCAAGGTACTATTATAGTAGACGACACCCCACAATCAGTTATGGCTAACGTGTCCGATGCCGAGATTTGGGGGATGGAAGCCGACCTACTAATCGAGCCCGTAGCAGGCGTGACCTTAACACTAGGTGCCGGCTATTTGAATGCAGAATACGTCGCAGGCTCTAATGACACCTTCAATGGCCAACTGATTGATGGTAATCGTCCCGTTATGACCCCCAAGTTTAATGTGTCTGGGAGTGCTCGTTACGAATACAATCTCAATCAGATAGGCCGTGTGTATACCATGGTTGACTTCAGCTGGGCCGATGATGTCTATTTTGGCCCGGATAACCTAAAGACGGAAACACAAGAAAGCTATGCTCTCGTTAATTTTCACTTAGGCTGGATGAATGCT
>NZ_JBFHDY010000205.1:0-3403 GCF_041584495.1 Zhongshania sp. | reverse complement strand
CGATGTTCACGATGAACTTATCGCCAAAATGAAGACCTTAGCCGAGAAAATAGTTGTCGGTAATCCACTCGACCCCGCAACTGGCATGGGCCCTATTGTTTCGGAGCAGCAGTTTAATCGGATTGAGGCCTATCTTAAATCAGCTCAAGAACAAGGCGCCCACATCGTCACCGGGGGGAAACGGAAAGTTGTTGTCGGGTTCGAAAACGGTTATTTCCTCGAACCAACCATTATCAGCAATTGCCAAAATGATATGAAACACGCTTGTGAAGAAATCTTTGGTCCCGTTGTTTCTATCATAAAATTCACCGAGCTAGACGAAGCGATAAACATCGCAAATGATTCAATATACGGACTGTCGGCCGGCATTTGGACCGAGGACATCGTTGGCGCCCAAGCTGTTGCTCGGCAACTCGAGGCCGGCTCCGTTTGGATAAATGACTGGCATATGTTGCGCACCGACGCACCTTTTGGCGGAATGAAGCAAAGCGGCTATGGCCGGGAAATGAGTCATAACAGCCTCAACTCGTATACCGAATTGAAATCGATTTCGACAGCGTTTGAACGCGACCCAAGCAAGAAATCAACTTACCACTTGGTCCATACGTTTTAAGGCCCGTGACCCAACTGCTAATTGAACGCTAATTATTAATAGGATACCAGCATGTCTAGCTCACACTACTATCAGTACAATATGCGCAGCACAATTCATTGCGCCGCAGGCTCCGTTATTCGTCTACCCGCGCTATTTGAAGGCATGGGCGCCAAAAGAGTAGTACTATTTAGCGATATTGGCCTCGAGCAGGTCGGCATCGTAGATCAAATAAAGGCCGTGTTCGCCAGCTGCTCTAGCAATAAAGCTGTTCTTGTCGGCGTTTACACCGGAATTAGCCAAGACGCAGCCTGCGAATCGGTAAACGCTGCGACTGCTTACGCCAGATCTGTAGCAGCCGATGCCATTCTTGCAGTCGGCGGCGGCAGTGTCCTAGATGCCTCAAAGGGCGTCAAATACTCCCTTCAACACGGGGCAACAGATATCGCCGACTTACTTCAGAGCGGGATTAAAATTGATGCTTGGCCAAACTGTCAACACTCAGGCATCCCCCACATCGGCGTACCTACCACTGCCGGCACAGGAGCAGAGGTTTCACCGGTAGCGGTGTTCTACAATGAAGCCCTAGGTATCAAAACCAACCTTGTGGCTCCCTTTTTAGAGCCCGACATGGCGGTGCTAGACGGAAATCTGTGCTTAGGGCTCCCTGACTTCCTCACCGCAGCGACGGGAATGGATGCTCTAACACATGCAATAGAAGCAGTCGCTTCGCCAACCGCGAATGCCATGACCGACGCACACGCATTTCATGCCGCACAAATGATTGTCGAAAATTTGCCCAAGGTAATCGATAATGGCAAGGACGTTGTTGCACGCTCAAATATGCTGCAGGCGAGCAGCCTAGCCATCGACGCCTTCTGCGGCAGTCTTAACGCAATCCCCATACACAACTGCGCCCACGCATTCGGCGGCATGTTCCACATCCCCCACGGAGACGCCAATGCCGCACTTCTTCCGGTAGTAATGGAAGCATGTTCTGAATTTTATGCCGGAAAAGGGCAGCGGCTCGCTAAAGCACTTAACCTTTCTCAAAATGGTAGTGACCAAGAACTATTGGGCAACTGCATTAGCTTTTTAAAGGACTTCCAACAACGCATAGGTTGCACAACCAACTTTAAGCGCTGGGAAGTCAACCAAGATAAGCAAGATGCTATTCACCATGCCATTGCATCTGACCCCGCAGCCATGTTTTACAGTATTTCCCCAGCAGCGATGGCTAAAATAATTCAAGCCGTGTGCTGAGGGTTGATATAAAACAGCGTAATTTATCTGTATTAGTTTACTCAAATAGCATGGATGCTTTGATATTCCTTTCATTACATATACCGGAGAAAGTAATGCCACATAAGCTATTTTCGTACTCAGCTTTAACCGCCATACTATTCGTTGCACCAACACTGTTGTGCGCTCAGACCCTAGGGGCTGGCGCTCTTCAGGGGATCATCAGTGGGATTAGCGGCACCTTAAATCCTCTCGGTGGCGAAATTTCAGGAAGACTAGTTAAACCGCTTCAAGCGACCACGGCTTCCCTCGGTTTAAATTCCTCACCATTATTTAATGTACTGCCAGGAAACCCCCTCGTTATCACCTATGGCCTGCTTTTGCAGGGCCCTGAAGAAGCTATCCTTGTCAACGACCTACTAGAAGGGGATCTAATCATTAAAGGTCTTCTCTCAGGCTTACCGGGTGGCGACACCATACGCGCGACTTACCAGAATAATTTAAAAGAACTCCTTCCCACCCCTTCATTAGCCAACGGGCTTATTGATTCACAACTGTAAAACACCACATGGAACTCGCCCTTAAATGCGGGCGAGTATTTCCACACCAAAATCACAGCCAACCTAGGCCAGCACAAGTAGAATTAATCTCACATCAAGTTCACCCACCGAAGAAGCATATAATCAACTGCGCCGAAGCGACTGCGCAAGCAACGAAAAGCCCACTGCCGACACCGGAGTGCCACTCATTCCCTGAGTAGGCAATTCAGTTAATTCTTGCTATGCTCCGAGCAAATTAAAGATGTAGCCAAAAAGATAACAATACTTAGTATACCTGTGAGACCCAATGACTGCACGCGTACGAGCCAGCTGCCTAAATAATTTCGTATCCTTGATCGAGGAGCTGCAAGGTAATGCTGATGATTTATGCCTCAAAGCTGGTATTAATTACCATCAGCTAGATCAAGAAGATTATTTTTTCCCATATCAAAGTTTTATCGATCTACTTGAGCTAAGCGCCACAAGCCTAAATCGACCCAATATTGGCCTACAACTTGCTATGCGACAGGATCACTCCATTCTTGGGCCAGTCGCTTTTCTAGCACTATCTTCTCACGATGTCAGGACGGCATTAATAAGTGTAGGCAAATTTTTATACCATTTCACCCCCGCCATTTCACTCACATTGAGAGAGCGTAAAGACCAGGCAAGCTATGTCTGTATAGATCTCATTAACGTCAACGCCAATAACAGCCGGCAAGCAATGGAGCACACTGTGGCTTGCACGCTGCATATTATTCATTTACTTACTGAAGGAAAATTTAAAGCGCGAGCCGTTCATTTCCGTCATTCAAATATTGCTCTCGAAAAGCACTATCAAAGTGCGTTCAACTGCCCAGTGATGTTTACTCAAAATCATGATTTGATTGAACTCGATACCGATTTTTTAGATGTAAAATTGAGTTCCCAAAATCCTCAGTTACACGGCTTAGTATCTAGCTACCTTTCAATGGTAGAAATAAATTCCAATTCCACAAGTAAACCTAATTTATCGACTAGTAAGCAAGCT
>NZ_JBFHDY010000204.1:0-3447 GCF_041584495.1 Zhongshania sp. | reverse complement strand
GTGACATGGAAATCGTCGAGCCGCATTCTTTTCTCGTTACGCTTAACGCTTCTTATGGTGGTAAACGCTATCAGTGGCAATACGATAATTTTGAAGGACGAACGCAGATTAATCCCGACGTGGCTGATGCCATGGGTATCACCACTGGTGCTGCGCGCTCACAAGTGCTCGTAGAGCGGCTGCCGCTCTTCGGTCGACTAGTAGCCGATACTAATGCTTTAACGCAGCTAAGCGCCCGTTTCGACGGTGTGATTAAAACCATTCACGTTAGCTTAGGTCAGCAAGTGAAAGCGGGCACTCCGCTGATGAGCATCGAGAGTAACGAAAGCCTGAAACCCTATGTGTTGCGCGCCGATATTGCCGGTGAAGTTGCGGCGCTGCCGGTCAATATCGGCGAAGCGACTGCTGGCCGTACGCTGGTGAGTATTGTTGATCGCTCCCGCCAAGTGGTTTTACTCAAAGCCTACCCTGACGATCGGCGTCGAATTGCGCTAAACAACAGCGTGCAGTTGCTCAACGATGCGATGGAAGAAATTGGAGAAGGTGACGTGCAGTGGATTTCACCGCTGCTTAATGCGGATCAATCTGCAGATATACGCGTCAGTGTTGACGCCAGCAATCTTGCGCTGCCAGCGGGGAGCTTTGTTCGCGGCGATGTGGAAGTTGCTCGCTATGAAGTGCCGCTCGCGGTAAAGCGGAAAGCATTGCAAAGCTTTCGGGATTTTACCGTGGTCTACGCCAAAGTGGGCGATCAATATGAAGTTCGCATGCTAGAGCTTGGTCGTGAGGCTGGCGAATGGATTGAGGTCTTAGGTGGGCTAAAGCCGGGAACTGAATACGTGACCGACAACAGTTTCATCATCAAGGCCGATATCGAAAAATCCGGCGCTTCACACGACCACTAAAGGACGTCCCATGCTTGATGCAATTATACAGTTTTCCCTAGCGCGGCGTGGCGTGGTCATGGCCGCCATTATCGCGCTCTGTGGTTTGGGCGTATGGAATTTCAACCGACTACCAATTGACGCCGTTCCCGATATTACCAATGTTCAGGTAATGATTAACACCGAAGCGCCGGGTTACACGCCGTTGGAAGTTGAGCAACGCGTAACCTACGCCATCGAAACGGCAATGGCGGGCCTGCCAGAACTGCAGTACACCCGATCGATTTCCCGCTATGGTTTGTCGCAAGTCACGGTCATCTTTGGCGATGACACCGATATTTATTTTGCCCGCCAGCTGGTGAATGAAAGGCTCGGCAACGTGCGCGCGAAATTGCCGACGGGGCTGGAGCCGGAGCTTGGGCCGATTGCGACGGGGCTGGGTGAGATTTTCATGTTCACCGTGGATGCCGAGCCGGGTGCGACCGATGCCAATGGCAAACTAATAACGCCAACAGATTTGCGCTCAGCTCATGACTGGATTATTCGCCCTCAGTTATTGCGTGTGCCCGGTGTGGTTGAGGTTAACCCCATTGGCGGTTACAAGCGTGAAATCTTAATCGGCCTGCAGCCTGAAAAAATGCTCGCCTATGGCGTCACTCAGCAAGAACTTCTCGACGCGGTTGCCGACAATAATCAAAACCGTGGCGCTGGCTTTGTTGAGCAAAAAGGCGCGCAGTGGCTGCTGCGTATTCCGGGGCAAGCTGAAACGCTTGCTGATATCAGTAAAATAGTAATAAAAACCCTTAATGGTCAGCCATTGCATGTCGGTGATGTCGCGACCGTGGGCGAAGGCAAGGAGCTACGCACAGGTGCGGCCACCCAAAATGGTCGCGAAGTCGTTATGAGCACGGTATTTATGCTCGTTGGCGAAAACAGCCGTACCGTTGCCAAAGCGGTTGGTGAAAGGCTTGAGGAAATTAAGTCGAGCCTGCCAGCAGGTATTACCGCGACGGCGGTATACGATCGCACTGGCCTAGTGGATAAAACGCTGAAAACCGTAACGACCAATCTGCTCGAAGGCGCATTGTTGGTTATCGTTATTCTGTTCTTACTATTGGGTAATGTGCGCGCAGCCATACTGACGGCAGCGGTTATCCCAGTTGCGATGTTAATGACGATCACCGGCATGGTGCGTAGCGGCGTTAGTGCCAACTTGATGAGTTTGGGCGCATTGGATTTTGGCTTGTTGGTCGATGGCGCCATTATCATTGTAGAGAACTGTCTGCGTCGTTTGGGCCTTGCCAGTGACAAGCAGAGCTTGTCGCTGAATGAGCGCTTAGATGTAGTGTTTAGCGCCACTAAAGAGGTGATACGGCCTGCACTGTTTGGGGTGTTTATTATCACGGCGGTGTATTTGCCGATTTTCTCCTTAACGGGTGTTGAAGGAAAAATGTTCCACCCCATGGCCATGACGGTGGTCATTGCCCTGAGTGCAGCAATGCTGCTGTCCATCACCTTTGTTCCAGCGGCTATCGCCATGATGTTCAAGGGGCCAGTAGTCGAAAAAGAGAATCGCGCATTTGATGCAACAAAAAACCTTTACGGTCGACTGCTGCGCAAAGCAATCGCCATGCGTGGCGCGGTGGTTGCAGCTGCGCTGGTATTACTTGTTGTATGTGCCGGCTTTGCAAGTCGCTTGGGCAGTGAGTTTGTACCAAACCTTGATGAAGGCGATATTGCTATGCACGCGCTCAGGATTCCGGGCACCTCGCTTAGTCAGGCGGTAGCCTTACAAGAGACCTTGGAAGCCGCCATTAAGACCATGCCTGAAGTAGAGCGCGTATTTGCCAAGATCGGTACGGCTGATGTCGCGACCGATGCGGTTCCGCCAAGCGTAGCAGACAATTTTATTATCCTTAAGCCGCGTAATGAGTGGCCGGATCCCAGTAAGACTAAAAGCCAAATAGTGGAGGAGCTAGCGACCTTAGTTGAACCTGTACCAGGTAATCGTTATGAATTTCTTCAGCCGATACAGATGCGCTTTAACGAGCTGTTGTCAGGTGTACGTGCCGAACTAGCGATTAAAATCTTCGGTGATGATTTGTCTCAGCTCGAAGCCCTTGGCGGCAAAATCGAAGGTGCAATTGGCTCCGTTGACGGCATTGTCGATATCCAGATGGAGCAGACTACGGGCCTCTCCATGTTAACCCTTAAACCGAAATTGCTGGCCCTAGGCCAATACGGTGTTGAATTAAATACACTGCAAGATCAAGTTGCCACGGCAATGGGTGGTCAGGGCGCAGGATTTTTCTACGAGGGCGATCGCCGCGCCGAGATAGTTGTGCGATTACCTGAAGATCGCCGTAGTGATATTGATCAGCTGGGTTCACTTCCTATTCAAGTGTCTAATGGTGGCTATGTACCGCTGAAAGAATTGGTGGATATTGAACTGACAACGGGACTAAATCAGGTCAACAGGGAAAATGGTAAACGCCGTGTTGTAGTGACGGCGAACGTTCGTGGCCGCGACCTTGGCAGCTTCGTTAGCGACGTACAAGAAACC
>NZ_JBFHDY010000203.1:0-3505 GCF_041584495.1 Zhongshania sp. | reverse complement strand
CGGTATGATGCCAGCTAAGGGCTTGTGCATGAGCTGTTCTGACGATGAAGTGATAGCGGCAGTCGATTATATGATCGAAAACAGCAAGTAATCATTTCCGTGAGCGAATCAGCCGCGCTTTAGCGCGGCTTTTTTTTTTGCCTGTAGAAAATGCATGGTGCTGATTTACTGCATGACGCAAAAACGGATTTCCCTTAGTTTTCGTATAATGTGCATATAACGGGGTAAGTTATATGCACATGTTGAACCAAGAACAAGCGGATACTGCTCATCTGCTGTAGTATTTATTGTTATTAGCGCCCAATAAGAGGACTAAAAGTGACTAAGCAATGGATGATGTTAATAGCAATAATAATGTTAAGTGCCTGCGGGGGATCATCATCTACCTCCAATACGACTAAGCCTGCGACATTGCCGAGCAATACCAGCTTACCGATAAGCCAAGGTGTGCCAGTGGCCAGCCAAATTCGCCCAGGCGTTGAAATTACTGCTGATGGCAGCAGCTGTACCAGCAATTTCCTGTATTCTCCTAACGCGCAAACGGTTTATATCGGTGTGGCTGCCCATTGTTTCAGCACAGATACGAACTCTGGCGTTGATCCTTGTGAGAGTAGTAATTTGGCGATTGGCTTTAATGAAATCAGTATTGAAAACGCCAGCCAGCGCGGTGAACTAGTTTATAGCAGTTGGCGAGCGATGCAGGAGTCGGGCGAAACGCCGGGCTCAAATACTTGCGTTTACAATGATTTCGCGCTGGTAAAAATTCACCCCAGCGACTTCGCGAACGTCCATCCAGCGGCAATTGCCTTTGGTGGGCCGACCGCCTTGCTCACCGGCTTGGCAACTGTTGGTGATGACATTTTTTCTTATGGTCAATCGCCGCTGCATTTTGGTGTTCGCAATAGAGAAGCCAAGCAAGGGCAGATTACTGGCGTGCTAGGAAATGGCTGGGCCTACGAAATAGTGACAGACACTCCGAGTTTGCCCGGCGACAGCGGTGGGCCAATATTCACGGCCGCCGGCAAGGCCTTAGCGGTGACCAGTGTGCTGTCTGTTGGCTTGACCGTAAATCCTGTTAACAACGGTGTGGTAAATCTTGAACGAGCATTAAAGTACGCTAAAGACGGGGGGTTTATTAACGCCAGCACAACATTGCTTACCTGGGCAGATTTTTACTCGACAGGTGATTTATAAAGCATGGCTTGGCGGTGTTAGCTGTGGTGTTAATTGGAAGCTAAGTTGGCATTTTTTGTTTTCGAGCAACGCAAGCTGACCTTGAAGCGGGGCAATAGTGCGCCGCAAAATGTCATTGTCGGCAATGTGATTTAGCGATCGATAAACTCCTTTGTTGTGGGCGCCGAGATTAATAAATAAACGTCCAGCGTCATAAGCGATATCAAAACTAATATTGCTGATGTCGGGCACCTGGCAGCTAAGTTTAGCCAGCTCTCTTAGCCCTGACGATACGGCTTTGTATATTGGATACTCAAGGCTTAAGGAATTTTCGGATAAGTTTGCCGTCCAGTTTAGGATAAGATCTCGCCGCTCTAGACGCTGTTCTAACTCAGCTTGTAAATCTGCGATAAGTTCATGTAGTGCAATGCGGCGGCCGTACAAACCGCTGCTAACAGTGTGAGCTTCCGAGAGTACATTTCTTATGACTTCTTTAATCGGCCTGCAGTCATCATAACGGAGTGCCGGCGCTAGCGCTTCACCAATACTCCGTTGTATATCGTCGGTGAATAGCCTATTTAGTGCTTGTTGTTGACGGTGATGTTGCTGGCTATTGGTGATCAAACCCCGAGCAGTAAACAGCAGCGTATTTATTTTGTGTGCGTCGCTGCTGCTAAATAAGCGCTTGCCGTATTGCGCATATTCACAGCGAAGGCTACCTGGGCCTTTAAGTTGCGGGATATGGAGAAATTTTCCGCTAAGGCTGATTGTCGCGCTGGTGTAGCTGACTTCGTCAGCATGAACGGCCTGTGCTTGAAACAATTGATTGAGGAATGTTTGTCACGCGTAATCAATGTCGTTATCGCTGCCCTGGTAGTTGATGGCAGTGAACATAAGTAGCTCAGCGTTCGTAAAAGGCCGCCCAGCGAAAGCCTTCCTTGCATGAAAAATAGTGAGACATAAACCACATATTAAAATGAGTAATATAGGATGGGCAAACATTGGCCAATCATTGAGCTTCAGATAGTGATTTATAACGATGAGACAACAGCTTGCAGTCGACACCAGTAGTAATAGCAGACAGCGATGACGAGTAAGACTATTTAATTTGTACCGGCTCATGCTGAGGCCTAAACCGAATAAAATCCACAGTAATGCGCTTGTGTAATCAGTGCGTAGTAAATCTCCGAGATTTTCGGGGCTACTGCTCAGTTCATACAAGATAAAAAATAGTGATGAACATAAAAAGGCATAAAAACAACATAAAGCGGCGTTGTTGAGTGGGTTCTTCACACAGAGTCGAAACTGCAGCAAGGCTAGCACGGCAACGATAATAAGGGCGCCTGGAATAGGAAGCTGACGATTTGTTGGGGTGTTTAAGAGGCCTGCTTCCGCGGAGACAAACCATGCAAACATTAAGCAAAAGAGCGCTATATCAATGCTGTAGTGACCAATGCGCTTGGGGAAATGCAGTAAAAGGCAGATAAGACAGGTACTTAATAGTAAGTCAGCGAGAAATCGCACGTCACATAATATCACTAGTAGGGGTGCCGACATGGCGAGCTCGCGACTGCTGTACACGGCTGACGTGAGGCTGGCGGTAAATAGCGCGCCGCCGGCAAGAAACAAATAACGGTTAATGGCTGAGCGAGGATCCCGTAAAAAACAAGCATGCCTAAGTACCAGGCCGCAATCGCGACAAGAATGCCTTGCCAAAAATGCAGGGGTAAATTGCCAACGCTTCGGCACCGTTCTGTACTTACGGCAATGGTGTCGCCATCGACGGTGGTAAATTGCACATGCTGTGCTCTCAACGCCAAATAAAGCTGTTGTTGTCGGTGCAGGAACTGCCAATAGCTATAGTAGCTTTCGAATTCTCGATTTGGATAAGGCGCAAAATCGCTGGCTTGTAGGCGTATATCACCGTCAATAGTACGAATGGACGCAATAGGGGTTTTAAGGGAGAGCGCCTCAGCAATTGCATGACCTGCTGACCAGCTTAAATTTAAGCCACTGACAGGACTTTGGCAGGCGGCAATATTACTAAAAAAAATAGCAATAAGGGGGGCAGTACCAAGCCCAGCAATGTACTGGCGGGAATAATTTTTCTGCAACGCACTCACTTCTTTGAGTTTTGTTGTCTATCTGTGTTCCTATCATCCTCACGGGAAATCGTACATACATGTTTATATTTTCTATTTAAAGTAACATAAAAAAATTGCCTGTCACTTAGGGGTTTAGGATGAATAATTCAAAACAAGGATGTTTGAATTATAAAGTGTTAATTATTGAGGCGGATGCTGGTCTGTGCTGCTGGTTAAGCGCCCAGCTG
>NZ_JBFHDY010000202.1:0-3538 GCF_041584495.1 Zhongshania sp. | reverse complement strand
GGACTCTCGCAGATCGTGCTTTCGGCCGGTAAGCGAACGGATAAACAAAAAACACCGAAGCGGCGCATGGATTCTATTTCGTGTAAGGCACCATCCATTGTGGGGTCGCTGAGCTTATTGAACAATTGTAGGCAGTGTGCGCGAAGCATAATTTCTAGAGGGTAAAGTGAATTCGCGACCTCGTGTTTTGGATAGTATTTGTGTGGCTTTTTATCCAACTTTACCCACGGTAATCAGTGCATCCATTTTTTCAAAGAAAAGCTCGCGGGTTTTACGCCTTTTATTTTGATATTCCGCTGCGGCAAAGGCTAGGCGGCTCATACACTGTTCCAAGCAAAATGGATGACACTGGCATTATCGGAAATTTTGAATGCTATGCAGAGATTCCCTGACAAGCTAGGTGTTGGCATAAAAACAATTTTTATACCAACACCTCTCAACCACTATTTTTTGCCGTCAGCTTTACCATCAACTTTGAATAGCCTCTTACAAAATTGGACTGAACATATTCCGGCTCACCTATAACCTCAACCTTATCAAAGCGTGCAAGCATTTCCTCCCACAATATACGTAATTGCAATTCTGCTAAACGGTTACCCATACACCGATGAACACCAAAACCGAAAGACAAATGATTTCTAGCTCCTTTTCTATCAATAATAAACTGTTCCGGTCTGTCGATAATAGTTTCATCTCTATTACCAGAGGCGTACCACATGACCACTTTATCGCCCGCCTTAATTTTCTTTCCGTTTATTTCGACATCAACTTTCGCAATACGGCGCATATGCGCTAACGGCGTTTGCCAACGAATAATTTCTGACACCATACTTGGAATTAAGCTAGGGTCATTCTTTAGCTTAATAAATTCATCAGGAAACCGATTAAATGCAAGCACCCCGCCCGACATTGAGTTACGAGTTGTATCATTTCCACCGACAATCAACAATGCCAAGTTTCCGAGAAACTCCATTGGTTTGTCGATTAAGTTTTTGGTGGCGTCATTACTCTGCAACATGCCAATCAGGTCAAAACCAACTTCTTCTCCAGAGGCAATCCTTGCCTCTTTCTCTCGCCAAAGCAAAGAGAATTCCCTGGCCATATCTTGCATACCTCTAAACAACTCATCCATGTCGTTTGAACCACCTGTAGAGGCCGCGCCACTACCAGCCAAATCAGACCAATACACTAATTTATGCCGCTGTTCATAAGGAAAATCTAGCAATGTCGCCAACATTCTTGCCGTTAGTTCTATCGAGACACTTTCCACCCAATCAAAAGGCGTATTTAACGGTAGCTTATCTAGAACATCCTGGGCACGACTGCGAATTAGCCCCTCCATATCTTTCAGATTTTTTGGCGCCACAACCCCTTGCACGGCTTGTCGCTGGGCATCATGTTTGGGCGGATCCATAGCAATGAACATTTCCACGGATAGCTCTTTAGGCGCCTCTCCGATCACAATAATTGGCTCCGACGAAAACAACTCATGATGTTTGTCGACAAATACAATATCATCGTAACGCGTGATAGACCAAAACGGACCGAAAGGACTATTCTTCTGAAAATGGACAGGACACTCGTCACGCAAACGTTTAAAATATGATTCCCATTTGTTTTGTTTAAAAATGAACGGATTACTGACATCAATATCCTCAATTGCCAGCGTTGACACGTCTGGCACCGGCGCTTCAACAAACTCCGGAAACTCCTTATATATACCAATTGCAGTCTTTGTCTTATAAATTAAATGACCAGCCCTCACCTGTATCGGCATCGGCACTATTGCTGCGGCTTTGTCTGCCACCAAATTAACAATGCTCATCTATTTTCTCACACGGTGTATTTTAAATAATTTTTTAGGATAGAAATAACTACATCTGAAACTCTGGCAATTGCACAATCATTCCATCCATATCGTCTGAAGCTATAACCTGGCAGGCTAGCCTCGAATTATCAGTGCGGTCAGGCGTGAGCTCCAGCATCTGCAACTCCTCACCGCTCGCACTGCCTACAATATTGATATACCCAACCTCAACAATTAGATGGCATGTTCCACAGGCGCATTCACCACCACAGTCTCCGTCAATGCCTGGAATACCCCCATCCAGAGCGGTTTGCATCAGAGATTTTCCCGATTCGATTTCTACAATATGCTTGGCCCCATTGTGTTCCAAGAACGTAATACTACCCATAACCCTCTCCATTCAGATCTACAAGCTCAGCCATTTCCAGCATGGCCGGTATAGAAGCATTTACTACTTATATCGAGGTATTAGATTAAGCCACCCTACCAAGTAAAATAAGGTCATATCTTGACATCTCAGGGACATTTCCAGACACTTACCCTTTCATGATATCTTGACGTGCCCGTGACATTAACGCAGAAAGAAACATAAAAAATGGAAGCGCCAATGCAGCCTACTCCCCTGAATATAGCCGAACAAGGCTGCTTCCCTCCCAATTATTCTCGCTTGATAGCTCGCGTATTGGGCATAGATGCTCATAAACTTCCGACACTCCTCGCACAAACCGATGTTTCAGCCAATCAATTATTGCGCGAAGACACCCTGCTCACGTCTAAACAACAAATTCAAATATTAAAAAATGCACTATGCATATCTAACGACCAGATGTTTGGCTTGCGGCTTGGAAAATACTTAACACCTAACACTCATGGTGCAATGGGATTCATGGCGAGTAGCAGCCCAAATCTACTAGCCACTCTTAAGGCATTCCAAACCTACCTCCCAACCCGGGTCGACTTTTCCCACATAAAATTGAAACTAACTAAGGAATACTGGGAGTGCTATTGTTATTTTGAAACAGATCTAGATGCTGATATTCTTAGAGCAATATCGGAAATATACGCGTCTGTTCTTTTTCAATGTGCAGAGTTTATTGTTGGCATGCCTATAGAATATGCAAAAATATGCTTTTCGTTCAAAGAGCCTGACTATAGCCAGCGGTATTCTGAATTTCTACCGGGGTTAATTGAGTTCTCCAGTCCCGAACTAATATTTAAAATACCAAAAAACATTTGCGAAATACCCAATGCATCAGCGAACCACGAGAGCTATTCATTGGCATTGCGAGAATGCCAATCGATGCTGGATAAAATGCGCAATAAAACTAATAGCATAACCCATCAAATTGAAAAAATGATGCTTACCCACCCACCCGGCGTACTTAACGAAAATAGAGCCGCAGCAATGCTATTCATCAGTGAACGCACCTTAGCGCGGAGACTTACCCAGGAAGGCAGTAACTTTCGTACAATTCGAGATCAGATACTGTCACAGCAGGCAAGTAGCTATCTACGAAATAGCGACATGTCAGTGGACGCAATAGCGGCGTTACTCAACTATCATGACAGCTCTAGTTTCCGGAGGGCATTTAAGCGCTGGTTTCATTTAACGCCCGATCAATATCGAAAATCCAAAAAATCATAGAATGAAAATCCAATGCCATTCGCTCTCGATAACAACATGCTTAAGAGGAAGTCTTAATTGCTATCGTTAGCGGTTCACGCGCGGCG
>NZ_JBFHDY010000201.1:0-3576 GCF_041584495.1 Zhongshania sp. | reverse complement strand
CGAGCGAGTAGCTAAAGAAATTATGGCTGAATCGTGGGTTATGGGCAGCTATGGAATCTGCAATTTTTTTGTAGATGGAAAGAAACAGTCAATTGTGATGTGAGGTGGGTAAGTGATTGTCTACCAGGACAGAGCCTTCTGTACCGCCAAAGAGTGCAAGCATTACGACGAATGCCCGCTTGTGGCCACGGAGCAGGTTCAGCGGGATGCGGAAAAGGCTGGGCTGCCATTGAACCTAGTGGAGAGTTTTCGGTGTTTTGATAGGAGGGATGGGGCATGAAATACAAACTAACCTACAGCCGAGAAGTGGGCCAGACTCTAAAATTCAAGTCAGTTGTCGTGTGGGGGCGAAACCTTACCACCGTATTGCACGATGCCGAGCGTACAGGCTGGGCGGCTAAGGGCTGGACTTTTCTGGGGGTGGAGTCGTGCAGCCATTAGTTGCATCTGTTTCTGGGGGGCGAACTAGCGGCTACATGGCCGCAAGGCTAAAGGCCGAATACTCGGATCGGTACAATATGCGCTTTGTATTTGCTAATACGGGGCAAGAGCACGAGAAGACACTGGAGTTTGTAGACCGGCTTGATAAGCATTTTAGGCTGAATCTTGTTTGGGTTGAGGCTGATGTGCACCACGGCAAGAGGGTGGGAACTGGGTTTAAGATAGTTGATTTTAAATCAGCTTCTAGGCGGGGTGAGCCATACGAGCATGTTATTAAGAAGTACGGCATACCAAACAAGGCTTACCCCCACTGCAATCGTGAGCTAAAACTGGCACCAATAAACAAATGGGTTGAGTCCGAAGGGCTTTCAGATCGGTTAATGGCTGTTGGTATACGCGCAGATGAGGTAGACCGCATGAGCGTACAGGCAGAGCAAAACAAGATCGTATACCCGCTGATAAGCTGGTTTCCTACCATGAAATATGAGGTCATGGCGTGGTGGTCAAAACAGCCGTTTGATTTGGACTTACCAGAAAGGCTTGGCAACTGTACGTGGTGCTGGAAGAAGTCGTGGAAGAAACACGCGGAGAATGTGAGGGAGGATGCCAATATTTATGAATTCCCTCGCCGGATGGAAAATCTGTACGGATTGGCGGGGCATAATGTGGACGGCACAAAGCGAGTATTTTTCAGGGGTAATAAGTCGGCAGAGGATATATTGGGTGGGAATTTTGATGGGGGGAGTGATGAATCGAATGGGTGTAGCGAGCAGTGTGATATTTTTGCGGAGAATTGACCAATGCTAACAGACGAAAAAGTAACCCGCGCCAGAATCAACGCCGAAAACTGGACGTACCAACAGTGGGCAGACCACTACGGCGAGAAGTACAACACAATGTACCACGCGATTACAGGGCGGACGTTTAAACACCTTGAGGTCGAGCCGCGAAGATTCCCCAGCGCCCACAGGACGTTAACGCCGGAGAAGGTCAGGGATATACGCGAGAACCGCCAAGGGCTGACGTTCAAAGCGCTAGGCGCAAAGCACGGGCTGTCAGAGACTGCTGCGCGGTATGTGTACCACGGGCGCTGTTATGGTGATGTGGCATGATCCCCGCCAGCTTCCCCCCAAAACACATGGCCAGAGTCTTTGAGATTCGATATGGACAGGGCGATCCGTTGGCGTGGTGGAAGGTTGCCATCATAGCCAGGGGCGAGGGCATACGGTGCAATGAGTGGGATTTGTGCCGATGGGCGAAAGAGGCGGAAAGGGGTGGTGTCGGGGCTTGGTTGTGGTATTCTTAATACACCCTCCAGGTATCACTTCCCCTCTTCCCCGGTTCAAGCCGGGGTTTTTTTTCGGTTATAAGCGCAGACACTCTTATGACAAAACGGTATTTCACAAAATCGGCGCAACCCACTAATATTTAAACCGTAGACAACACAAACACAGAGGGGATATTAACCATGACCACACTTAAACTGACTGAAAACGAGAAAAACTTTCTTAAGCAGTGCATCAACTATGATGACCGCGAGTCACAGAAAAACGACAACTACTGCTGCGCCGGTCTTGAAGAAGCAGCCGCCATCTTCGGCGGCAACCTGAACGCGGGTAAAGGTCTGCTGTCAAGCATGACACAAAAGGGTATCGGCGACATGGATGACGAAGGCTACGACATTTTTTGGATTAACGAGGATAGAATCGACGCGCTTTACGACGCACTGGGCCTTGAATAATCGAGAATTAGGATGGGCGAGCAATCGCCCATTGTGCTATAATTTACTAAACACCCCTCCCGCCATGTAGCGCGATGCTCGATAATTAGGTGATGACGCGGGATTCACTGGGCGCACCGCGAGGGGTGGACACGGCCCCCATTGCCAGACCTGTAGTCCAGTTGATCGCGGTGGTTTGGTAGTTGGGGGTTATATCAACGCATCTGAGTGGTTGTTGGCCCTTTAGGGATAGAGTCCGGAACACGCACCCGGCAGCAACCACTACAAATGCGGTGAATGCGCAGGCTGATGCGCCGAGATGCTTTCCCACTCGACAAAGGGGTTATACGCCATTCAGTGAAGCCGGAGATCAGCACCGGCCACCGCATTACATGCACCCAGCCTTGGCCCACGACTTAACCTTGGCTGGAGTTGGCTTCCACCAGTAGGAGGCGTAGCGGATGGCGACCGCTGATAAACAAACGTTGCGGCGGTGATACTGGATAGCCCGCCAGCTTACACGACCCACCCCTCTGCGCAGGTATTGGTACGGGTGGGTTATCAGGGGGGGTTATGTCAAAGACGGTTATCCACAATAACGAGAAGGTGGTCTTTTATGACTGCAAGGATTGCGGCATGGTTTATCACCAGCAAAACGGGCTTAGACCAAATAATAAATTTTGCTCTAGGGCTTGCATGGCGTATGTATTGGAGAATGGATTGTCGAAGGGGAATTGTTCAACAATTAAAATTGTTCAATAATATTGAACGAAAGGATGTAGTGAACATGCTAGACGAATTCACAAAAGCGCGGATTAGGCGGGCATCCAAGGATAACCCGGAGCTGCCAATTCGCTTTATCGTGGAAGCGGTGAAGCATCACAAGGCGGCTACAGCACCGTATAAGCCGAGGGCAGTGAAGGCCAACTTCCGCCCAAGCGCTGAGAGGCTGAAAGAAATTGCACAGCACGGAAACGATTTAATACTGTCGGCAACAGACAAGGAATTGTCAGGGTTCAGTGAGTAGGCTAATATGACCTACATGGAACCCAAATACAAAGCAGAAACCGCACTATACTGGCGGGCGACAGCGATAGAGAACCCCCACGACCCCAACAGCTGGGAGCCGGGGCAGCTCTGCGTTATACCGTCAGAGGTCATGCGAGAAGTGAAGAAACCGCACAAGCATGACTTTGGTGCGTGCTGGATTATGATTAAGCGGGTTGAGAATCAGTTGTTTGATATGATGGGTGGAATGAATGGCTACTAAGCGCAAGAAGCGAAAAGGTTACGGTAAGTAACACAATAGGTTACGGATTGAATCAATGGCAGGTGCTCCGAAAGGTAACAGTAACGCATCCAAGGGCAAAGCATTCAAGGATGCACTACGTAAAGCATTGAAAGCGGACGGCATT
>NZ_JBFHDY010000200.1:0-3581 GCF_041584495.1 Zhongshania sp. | reverse complement strand
CAGCATCGCCCAGCCTGACGAGCAGCGCCGCCAGCAACAAGGGGTTCTCAAGTGCCACCTTGTCCAAGTTCATTCCCCTAGCGGCACGAAATTCCGCCAAGGCCTCCGCTGCGCGTTCACGCCAGTCATTGCCATCACTCAGTTCAGAGAACACCTCAACACCCTTCTGCGCGGTAAGCACTCCGTCAGGCAGCGTAATAAAAATAACCTGAACAATATTTTGGGCAGCCAATTCTGCAACCGCTTGCATAACACGTGGATCGGCGCTTTCGGGCAATAAGACCCGTTTTCTATTCGTCATCGCCGCATCGCGAAGCTAGCACTGGATTTTTGGCAATGATCCACGTCAGCGTGGTGTTAACTTTGGTTTGTGGACACGTGAAATCGTGTCGAACTTAATTAAAGATCGGTTTGAGGTAGCGCTTAGCCTGACCAGTACAGGGACGCCGGCCATCCTGTCCATAAATCAAAAGAGCTAATGAAATATATCGACTCTTTGGAAGGAAAGATCGAAATCACCTTTCTTCCTGCCTATCCACCTGATTTATATCCAGATGAACTAGTTTGGCATCAGATGAGAAATACGGATACATCGAAAAAGCCACTTAAGCAAGGTGAATTGCTGAAAAATCGAGCGATAGTGGACTTAGAGAAAATTCGACGAAACAAGAAGCTTGTAAAATCTTTTTTTAAAGAAACAATAGTATCCTTTGCTGCCGCCTAAGTAGTAATTAACATATTTGCGCAATCTAACGGATCTCAAACGATCCAGCTGGGTTTACGCTTTTCTAAGAATGCGGTTAAGCCCTCTTGACCTTCGGTGCTACCTCGAATTTCTGCAATACGCTTGCTGCTGTCGGCAATGAGCTCGGGGGTAATTTCACGGTTCGCGTAATCCATAACTAGGCGCTTCGCCTCGGCAACGCCCCGTGGACCATTGCGCAAAAGGCCTTTTAAGATACGCTCAATACCTTCGTCCAAATGTGCTTCAGACTCAACCAACTCGGTAACCAAACCCAACTCTCTGGCCTTGCCCGCGCCGATCAGCTCAGCAGTAATAAAATAGCGCCGCGATGCGCGCTCGCCAATCGCGTTAATAACATAGGGGCTGATGGTCGCCGGAATCATGCCGACTTTCACTTCGCTTAAGCAGAATCCCGCAGCTGGCGACGCCACCGCAATATCGCAACAGCTCACCAAGCCAACGCCCCCGCCAAAGGCGGCGCCTTGTACTCTGGCAATGGTCAATTTTGGTAAGGTATTTAAACGATGTAGCATTTCTGCCAGTAATTCCGAGTCACGAAGGTTCTCTTCATAGCCGTACTGGGCCATGCGTCGCATCCAGTTCAGGTCGCCGCCCGCACAAAAACTCTTGCCAGTAGACGCCAATATTAGCGCTCTTACAGAGTCATCTTGCGCCGCTTTGCTAAATGCCTCGCTCAGCGCTGCAACCACGGTGTCATCGAAGGCATTGTGAATTTCTGGCCGAATAAGGGTAACTGTCGCAACACCGCGTGAATCTACAGCGTATTGAATTGGAGCGTCTGCCATGGTGTATGTCTATCCTCTACTCAATGAGATTGCTGAATTTTAGACGCAAAAAGTAGCATGCCCTGCGATTTCTTAACCATTCAACAATACAATGATCAAAATATACTACACATGCAAACCTTTCGCTGGCTTTTATATTGATTGACGGAAATCCGTCTATCACAGAACGGCCCCCTGCCTGTTAGCCTATGCAGTATTTAAAATGCAATTCAAACAATAAGCAAAAGGTGAATTCACGATGACCATAAACTTCGAGTAAATAAAAGCCGCCGTTGACTAGGAAACCGCTCAGCGCAAACCCGATCGCTAATGGCTAATGGCTAATGGCAAAATGGAGAAGCGTGGCAGAAGGTATTCAATACAGACTCTAATATATCGGGTGATGTGGGCTACTTCAACGAGAAAGGCTACGTCTACATCGTGGACCGCGCAAAAGACATGGTCGTCACCGCGGGTGAAAACGTCTACTCCACCGAAGTCGAAAACTGCTTGTCATTGCAACTAGGTATCGCCGCCGCTGCCGTCATTGGCGTGCCCAGCGAGAAATGGGGAGAAGAGGTTAAAGCCATGATCATGGCTCCAAGCTGGCACCAACCCCAGCGAAGCCGATATAATAGGCTATTGCAAAGCGCACCTAGCGCGCGACAAACGCTCAAAATCAGTGGCCTTTGTCGACGACTTCCCGCGCATCTGCGCTGGCAAGATATCGAAAAAAGATCTCCGCGCTCCCTACTGGGATAATCGCGGGCGCAGCATCGGCTAGACCAGTAACGTTACGGGAATTATTTTCCGTTTTTATTACGCTAGCTAACATTCAATAGACCAACCGGAGTTTTACAATGATCACAACCTACGATGACGCGTGGCTAATCGATGGCCGCCGCAGCGGCTTTGGTGCAGTAAACGGCACAATCTCGAACATTTCTGCAACCGATCTCGGTATTGCTGTCGTGAAAGGCCTGCTTAGCGAGGCGAAGATCAACCCACAGGACATCGACTGCCTATTTGCTGCCAACCTTGCCCCCTCTGACTTTGACGCGGGCTACTTACCTCGGCACATTGGCCTGTATTCCGGTCTTCCGCAAGGCGCACCAGCACTGATGCTGCAACGCCTGTGTGGTTCAGGTTTTGAACTTATTGCCGCAGCTGCCGATTACCGCCAGCTCAATAAAGCCGAAGTGATGCTCTGCATAGGCAGTGAATCAATGTCTCGTATGCCAGTCGCCAGCTTTACTAGTCGCAGCGGCTTTAAATTGGGTCAAGTCGACTTCCGCGACTACCTGCTTGAACTGCTCTACGACGCCGCCGCCGATATCCCAATGGGTATCACTGCCGAGAATCTCGCCAAACAGTACAACCTGAGCCGCGTTGAAGTCGATCAATTTGCGATGACCAGCTTTGAGCGAGCCTTAGCCGCGCAAAAATCCGGTATGCTCGCTGATGAAATACTCACACTCACCAACCAAACCTTTGAATGCGAAGGATTGAAAACCAAGCAGTTTAAACTGCCACGCGGTGTTGAAAGCTTTGCTACCGACGAGCATGTGCGCCCGACTACGCTAGAGACACTGGCTAAATTGCGCCCGTCCTTTACCAAGGACGGCGTACAAACTGGCGGCAATAGCTCTGGCATTGTTGACGGCGCCGCTGCCGCATTGGTTTCTAGCAAAGCCTACGCTGATCGCGCTGGCCTTAAGCCCCTCGCCAAAATCGTCGCCTCTTCTGCGGCCGGTGTTGATCCCCACTACATGGGTATCGGTCCCGTTCCAGCTATCAAGGCACTACTAGAAGCCACCGGTTTGAGCATTAACGATATTGGCTTGTTTGAAATTAACGAAGCCTTCTCGGCACAGTGCCTTGCCGTAGCCCGCGAGTTAAAAATTGACGAAAGCAAATTAAACGTCAATGGCGGCGCAACCGCATACGGCCATCCACTGGCGGCAACCGGTGTGCGTTGTACTACGACCGTAGCAAAAGAGATGAAACGCCGTGGCGTTAAATACGGTATTGCTTCGGCCTGCGTTGGCGGT
>NZ_JBFHDY010000199.1:0-3593 GCF_041584495.1 Zhongshania sp. | reverse complement strand
TTACTCGCCAGTACCGCATCGGCCTCAGTGATCAGTACTGATAAAATGGTGGCGGAGTATTCGGTGAAGTCTGAACGGGCTGAAATGAAGGCTGCGCTGGGCAGCGAAGAGGTGCGGTCGCGCTTAGTGGCGCTAGGTGTGTCCCCGGCCGATGTTGAGGCCCGTATCGATTCATTAAGCCCCACCGAGCTAGCCATGTTGCACGAACGTATGGATGAACTGCCAGCGGGCTCGGGTGCGGTTGGCCTGTTAGCGCTTTTGGTGCTTATATTCTTCATTACTGATGTTTTGGGTATTACCGACATCTTCCCGTTTGTTAATGCGGCGAAGTAAAGCCCTCTTCTTCTTGTGCCTGCTTTTGCAGGCCTGTTCCGGTTTACCGTTAAAAGAATACGCCGAGACCCTCGGGCCTCGGCGCCAGTTAGACGTCCCGTTTATTGCCCAGCAGCAATATTATTGTGGTCCTGCAGCCTTGGCTGAAGTCGCTCAATACCGTGGTATTGACGCTGATCAAAACGACTTGGCCAAGCAACTGTTTATTCCTGGTAAAAAGGGTTCGCTGGCGGTTGAAATGCAAGCGGCCAGCCGTAGACTGGGTTTACTGCCCTACCCCTTAGCCAAAAATTTGCATGCGTTATTACAAGAACTCGATGCGGGTAATCCAGTTTTGGTGTTCCAGAACTTGACCTTTTCATGGTGGCCGCAATGGCACTATGCCCTTGCCGTTGGTTACGATTTAGCCCGCGAAGAACTTATTCTGCACTCAGGGGATCGCCCCTATTATCGCCTGCCCTTTTCAACGTTTATGGCGACCTGGTCGCGAACCAACAACTGGGCACGGGTTATGGTAGACAGCAGCCATTTGCCGGTCACGGCGGAGCCCTTAGTCACCATTCGCAGCGCCTACGCCTTTGAGCAAACTGGCCACCCTGAATTGGCGGCGGGCTTTTATGCTTTGGCCGCCGAGCGCTGGCCAGATTCCCTGCCGGTATTAACGGCGCAGGCGAATTTAGCCTTGGCACAGGGTGAAAGTCAGCGGGCGATTCAGGTGTTTGAGCGCTTATTGGCACTCGCCAAGGATGATCCAGCGCTGTGGAATAATTACGCCTACGCGCTCTTAGCGGGTGGCTGTAAAGCCCAAGCGTTGACCGCCATTAGCCGCGCTGAAGCCTTGGCGCCGGAGGATGACGCGTATCGCGAAAGCGCCAGTGAAATCCGCGCCGCCGAGGCGGCAGCGGAGCACTGTTCTTCGGAGGGCGGCGAACCGCCTTAGCGTTTCTTTTGCTTAGCTTGGGCAAACAGTGCAGCCATCGTGGTATTTTCGGGCTTTGGTGCTTGCTTAGGCATGGCTGCTGGCTTGTTGCGCCCACCGCGTCGCTCACCACTGCTATTGGCGGCTTGCACGTCACTGGCTTTGTCGTCTAAGCGCATAGACAGTGCGATCCGCTTGCGCTGGGCATCGACTTCCATGACCTTAACCTTAACAATGTCGCCCGCTTTCACCACGCTGTGGGGATCTTTGACAAACTGATTGGCCAAGGCCGAGATGTGTACCAAGCCGTCTTGATGAACGCCAATGTCGACGAAGGCACCAAAATTAGTGACGTTGGTAACGACCCCTTCCAAGATCATGTCTGGCTCAAGATCAGAAATTTTTTCTATGCCGTCCTTAAAGGTCGCGGTTTTAAAATCTGGGCGGGGGTCGCGGCCGGGTTTATCTAATTCGGCAAAAATATCGGTAACCGTGGGTATACCAAAGCGTTCGTCGGCGTAGTCGGCTGGTTTCAGCGTTTTTAAGAAGCTGCTGTCGCCCAGGACGTTTTTCACTTCGCGACCGCAGCGGTTGACGATTTTCTCGACCACGCTGTAGGACTCGGGGTGCACTGCCGAGGCATCGAGTGGATTGTCGCCGCCAACAACACGTAAAAAGCCTGCCGCCTGCTCAAAGGTCTTGGCGCCAAAGCGATTAACTTCTTTTAATTGCTCGCGGTTTTTAAAGGCGCCGTTACGGTCGCGGTATTCAACAATATTGGCCGAGATACTTAGATTCAGGCCAGATACCCTTGCTAACAGCGCTGGTGAGGCGGTGTTTACATCTACACCGACTGCGTTTACACAGTCTTCTACCACGGTTTCCAAGGTGCGCGACAAGGCAGTTTGGGATACATCGTGCTGGTACTGACCTACCCCGATGGATTTAGGGTCAATCTTAACCAGTTCGGCCAGCGGGTCTTGCAGGCGGCGGGCGATAGAGATCGCGCCGCGAATGGTCACGTCGAGATCGGGGAATTCTTTGGCCGCGTATTCCGATGCCGAATAAATAGATGCGCCAGACTCGTTAACCATGACACTGGTGCAGCCCAGCTCGGGGCGAGCAGAGAGTACGTCTTTTACAAAGCGTTCAGTTTCGCGGCTGGCGGTCCCATTGCCTATAGCGATGAGCTGTACGCCGTGCTTTTTGATCAGCGCCAAGAGTACAGCGGCGGATTCGGCAATTTTGTTCTGAGGCGGGGTTGGGAAAATAGCGCAATGGTCGACGACTTTACCGGTAGCGTCGATAACGGCCACTTTTACGCCGGTGCGCATGCCGGGGTCGAGGCCGATGGTGGCGCGCTGCCCGGCGGGTGCGGCCAAGAGTAAGTCTTTGAGGTTATGGGCAAACACGTCAATGGCTGCGGTGTCGGCGAGTTCCCGCAATTGACCCAGCAAATCGGTTTCTAAATGGGTGTAGAGTTTTATACGCCAGGTCCAGCGAATCACTTCTTTTAGCCAGGTATCGGCGGGGCGCCCCTCGTCTTTCACTTTCCAGAACTCGGCGACCATGCCCTCGCAGGGATGAGTTGCGCCCTCTTCTTCACTGAACTTTATCGCCAAACTCAGAATGCTTTCGTTGCGGCCGCGAAACATGGCCAAGGCGCGGTGCGAGGGTGTGGTTTTCAGTGGCTCGCTATGGGCGAAGTAATCCCTGAACTTCTCCCCTTCCTGCTCTTTGCCGGTCATAACGGTGCTGCACAAAAGGCACTCATTCCACAAGAAGTTACGGAGCTTGGCGAGCAAGTTGGCGTCTTCGCTAAGGCGTTCCATGAGAATGTACTTGGCGCCGTCGAGTGCGCCTTTCACGTCGTTAATGCCCTGTTCTGCATTTAAATAATTGAGGGCGAGGCTGGCGGGATCTTGGCTGGGGTCGTCAAATAAGGTGTTGGCGAGGGGTTCTAAACCGGCTTCAATGGCGATCTGGCCCTTGGTGCGGCGCTTGGGCTTATAGGGCAGGTATAAGTCTTCTAGGCGGTTCTTGGTGTCGGCGCCGCGAATATCCCGTTCTAGCTCGGGGCTGAGTTTGTCCTGCTCGCGAATACTGTTGAGAATGGTTTCGCGCCGGTCTTCTAATTCCCGCAAATAGCCCAGCCTAGACTCCAAATCGCGCATTTGGGTGTCGTCGAGCCCGCCAGTGACTTCTTTACGGTAGCGGGAAATAAACGGCACGGTTGCGCCTTCATCTAACAGGGCAACGGCAGCGCTAACCTGCGCTTCTTTAACACCAAGTTCTTGAGCAATGCGGCTGGGGATGGAATTCATATGATCGGCTTATTAGA
>NZ_JBFHDY010000198.1:0-3730 GCF_041584495.1 Zhongshania sp. | reverse complement strand
CAAAGTGACATCGTAGACACGCTTATAAGCGTCACGAACCAGCCAGTCATTAAACTGCTGCAACTGAGTGAACAGAACAACAAGGAACGAAGGTAGGAAGATATTAATTTGCTGTTTGATGGCTTGCATGGCTGTGTGACCCTAGTAATAGATAAACTTGCTATTACTATTGCAACCGCTATGCCAAACCCAAAAACCGATATAACACACTGTTTTTATTGTACTTTTATATAAACCCTGCACCTTAGCTCTTATGTCTAGGTCAGCTTGACTTGCATTTTGCAAATCATATCAATAAACAAACGTAAAATAAGAAACATGCTTAGCTCTACGACCCACTATTCGGGCATAGCCGCGTATTCAGCATACTGGTAAGCACTCTGAATCGTATCCCCGCGCTTTTACTTACTGCGTTTAGCCGCTATCGCCATTATTTTGCGCTCGAAGCTGTCATATAGATTTATCGGCAAGATAGTCAACAAGATAGTGCAGATAGTGGTCACTGCAGTGGTCGTGAACTCTTTTACTAAAATGCGACTATCTGACTTATACGCCAAGCCAAGCAGTGTGCGAGCACTCTCTGAATCGCGCGACTGCACCGCGCGACGGGTTAAATAACGGTATTGGTAAGCCCGCGCCAAGCCTTCCCATTTGGCGATAAAAACTGGATCAATCTTACGGTTGTTTTCAACCGAACGCTCCCAGGACTCGAGTTGACGGCGCCAATTGGCAGATAAGCCTTCTCCGTTGACCCGATACCACGTCAATGCCTCAGATAGACCCGCAACCTGCCACTTTGTTGACAGGGCAATACGTAACCAGCACTCAACATCTTCGGATTGACGAAAGCTTTCGTCAAAGTACATGGTGTCGTCATGGCCGGCCTCTGGCCGAGTAAATTTAATCTCATTGAGCGTTTCGCGGCGAATTACCGGTGCGGAGCCATTACCAACGGGGTTGCGACAAAAAATATCCTGAGCAGAAATACCCTCGCACTTGGGGTGTTGGCCTATGCCCATATCTTCTCCGTCGTCATTCATGAACTGAGAAGCACTGTAGCTCACCCCAATTTCAGGATTCACATTTAAATGGTGAACATGAAGCTCTAATTTACGGGGGGCCCAACGATCATCAGAATCTAAAAAAGCGACATATTCGCCCTTTGAGTGTCGTACTCCGGTATTGCGCGCACCAGCTAACCCGCGATTAAGCTGCTGAACCAAGCGCACCCGCTCGTCATCGCAGGCATTAATAATCTCGGCACAATTATCTGGCGAACCATCGTCGACACAAATTACTTCAAAGTCGCGAAAAGTTTGCGATAACACCGAGTCCAAGCAATCCTGTAAATAAACCGCGGCGTTGTACATAGGAATAACGACACTAACTTTAGGCCCATTTACGCTCGAACTGTTCCGATTGATCAACGTGTCTTCGGTGTGCAACAAGGTCATTTCAGAAGCCCTTTTATTACGTAATTTGCTTAATCCATATTAAATCTAAGCGTTAAGTCTCAAAAAATACTTCTTATATTGATTAGAAATGGCAAAGTTTTTAAGCATCGCTTTATATCAGTTTAGTACCTAACTTTAGCTCATATTTCGTAAAGACATTACATTTTGTCTCGCCAAATACAAACTAACACCCCCACCAGCGTCGTTGATTTTAGTAGGCCCCGCTACCCAGTAAAACTGCGGGAATAGTCTTGGCCGTGATCACAATGTCAGTGTACAAGCTGCGCTCCAAGTGACATCGTAGACACGCTTATAAGCGTCGCGAACCAGCCAGTCATTAAATTTCTGTAACTGAGCGAGTAGAACAACAAGGAGCGAAGGTAGGGAGGTATTAAGTTGCTGTTTGATGGCTTGCATGGCTTGCATGGCTGTGTGACCTTAGTAATAGATAGACTTGCTATTGCTATTGCTATCGCAGCCGCTATACCAAGCCTAAAAAATCCTGTAACACACTGGTTTTATGATACTTTCACATAAGATCTGCACCTTAGCTCTTATGCCTAAGTCAGCTTGATTCGCATTTTACGAATCACATCAGGAAAACGTAAAATGGGAAAATCCAGCCGCAAGCAATGCCATTTCAAGCAGTGTTGAAATCAGGCCGCGCGACTGCGATCCTGAAGCCTATCGGGACCCCCTTGCACCTGGCCGAGCTGCCGCCGACAAATTATCCCCATCACGTTATCAATCGATTTTCCTCCAAAGGTTTTATTTAATATTCTGCGATCTAACTGGCAAGCACGATTCAATAAAACCTTAACGGTGTGCTCCTCAGCCACCTGCGAAGCGTAATATTGCGCTAACTCAACACAGCGATAGGCGATAGCCAGCGATCCAATCTCATTCACGGCTATAGGATCGAGGCTTTGGCAACGTCGAATCAATTGATCCCAATCCTCAAAGTGCTGAACTAACGCCTTTGAAACACATTCCTTCTGTACACGTCGCCAAGTTAAGACCTCATCAATGCCCTCAATAACCCAATCACTAGCGGTAACTACCTTCATCCAAAAATGAATATCATCTGTATAATTGAGTTGCTCATCAAAATAAACCTGCTCTACACCCTGAGCACCGCAACTAATCTCTTGAAGGTCCTTTAAAACTTCACGGCGCATTACAGTCCCTGACGCATTTCCAACCGCATTTTTACACACGATATTTTCAAGTGTTCCTGCCATTTCAGGACTGCATTTTCTATAGGCCTTGCTAAAATCACAGTAGGATATGCATTCAGACTCACTGTAACTCACCCCGAGACTAGGATTTGCGGCCAGGTGAAAAACATGTTTCTCGAGCTTATCGGTAGTCCACACATCGCCAGCATTCATAAAAGCAAGCAAGCCCCCTCTCGCGTGGGCAATCCCCGTGTTTCTCGCCCTTGCCTCGCCTGCTCCGCAATTTTTAATGACATACGACTGATGAATATTGAGAAGCGAGATAGCATTAGCGCTTTGGTTCAGCGCATCTGACCCTACAATTATTATTTCGTAATCAGTAAATGATTGGGCTATGACAGACTGTAAGCACTGACTGAGAAAGCGCGCATTACCATCTAGGGTCACTATCACACTTAGCAATGGTGTAGAAAACATGGCTAACTGCTGATCTTTAGGGGCTATCGCATTGTTTACGATATGCATCTTCATGTCCTTTCAACGAATCCAGTTTATGTTTGGTTTAAATCGGTTTAGTAAGCACCAGCACCCAGTAAAACTGCCGGAATAGTCTTGGCCGTGATCACAATGTCAGTGAACAAGCTGCGCTCGCGGATATAACGCAAATCCAAATCTATCTGCTGTTCAAAGCTCAGGTCAGCGCGACCGGATACCTGCCACAATCCTGAGATACCGGGCAGTGCAATCAAACGCTGACGGTCGTAGTCAGTGTATTGCTCAACTTCTGAGATAAGCGCTGGACGAGGACCGATCAGCGACATTTCGCCGCGCAGGACATTGATCAACTGGGGCAGCTCGTCAATAGACAACTTGCGGATGATATTGCCAACTTTCGTTATCCGCGGGTCATTAACAAACTTTCTACAGACGCCATCGCGGTCGCTTTCCATTGCCGCGACTTCAGCATGCAATTTCGCATCGGTGCTCATAGAGCGGAATTTGATCATTTTAAAGATCTGCCCGTCTTTACCAACACGCTGCTGGTGGAAAAACACCCCACCGCGGCTCTCTAAAAGTATGGCCAAGCCAGTAATCAGT
>NZ_JBFHDY010000197.1:0-3800 GCF_041584495.1 Zhongshania sp. | reverse complement strand
GCCGACCGCACCACTCGCCAATTGCGAACTAATTGGCGAACTGGGGCTGAGCGGTGAATTGCGCGCGGTAGACGCCGCGCTGCCCGCAGCGGTGCAAGCTGGCGAAGCGGGGCACAGCCTGATACTACCCGCCGCCAACGCTGGCCTTGCCAGCATTCTCGATACCAGCGATATTCGCGAGGCCCACTCCTTACTCGCGGTAGTTGCCCACCTCCACGGCCAGCAAGCCCTGCCCTACGCCAGCGCCGACGATTCGGCGGAATTGGCCGAGCACTATCCCGACCTCAGCGAAGTGCGGGGCCAAGTGGGCGCCAAACGGGCACTGGAAATCGCCGCGGCGGGCGGTCATTCGCTTTTACTTAGCGGCCCACCTGGTACAGGAAAAACCCTACTTGCCAATCGCTTACCGGGTATTTTGCCACCCCTTAACGAAACTGAGCGTTTAGAAATTGCCACCGTGCAGTCAGTCGCTGGGCTCCCACTGCGGCTAAACCGGCCTTTTCGCGCCCCCCACCACACCGCGTCTGGGGTGGCGCTGGTTGGCGGTGGCAGCTATCCGCGGCCCGGTGAAATTTCCTTGGCCCATCACGGCGTATTATTTTTAGATGAACTGCCGGAATACCCCCGCAAAGTACTCGAAGTACTGCGCGAACCGATAGAGTCTGGTGAGGTAACCATCTCACGCGCTACCCAGCAGTTAACCTTCCCAGCTCGATTTCAATTAATAGCCGCGATGAATCCATGCCCCTGCGGTTTTGATGGCGACAGCAGCAAGGACTGCCGCTGCACCCCCGACCAAATCCAACGCTATCGGGGCAAGCTATCTGGGCCGCTACTCGACCGCATCGATTTACGCATTACCGTGCCCCGCCTACCGCCAGGGGTTTTACAGGAAGATGGCCTAGCGGAAAGCAGCGCCACCGTGCGCGAGCGAGTTTGCGCGGCCCGCGACCGCCAGTTGCAGCGCAGCGGCAATATCAACGCCCAACTCAGCGCCGCGCAGGTGCGGCAGTTTTGCGCGCTCAACACCCCCAGCAAGCAATTCATGCTCAAAGCTGAGCAAAAACTCGGGCTGAGCGCCCGCGCCCACCACCGCTTGCAAAAGATCGCACGCAGTATTGCTGACCTCGCTGGCGCCGAGGCTATTAGCCTCGCCCATTTACAGGAGGCCATGATTTACCGAGGCGAACTTTAACGGTATTAATTAGCCGCAGCTCGCCGATGAGTTCTTGTTAGCCATGGGCGCTGGTACAATGCTCGGCCCTTCTTGCATTACCTCGGGAAAGATCATCAGCGTGAGTAAACTCAACGACAGACAACGCGAAGCGGTTCGTTATATCGACGGCCCGATACTGGTGCTAGCAGGCGCTGGCAGCGGCAAAACCAGCGTTATCACGCGCAAAATGGCTTATTTGATCGAGCAATGCGGCATGCCTGCCCGTCATATTGCGGCGGTGACCTTTACCAATAAGGCCGCCCGCGAAATGAAGGAGCGCGTATCCCAGCTGGTAAAAGGCAAAGAGGCTCGTGGCCTCACGGTATCGACCTTCCACAATTTGGGCATGAACATTCTGCGCGCCGAGTACAAGGCGCTGCAGTACAAATCTGGTTTCTCTATTTTTGACGGCCAAGACGCGCAAACCCTGATTCGCGACTTATTAATACAGGATCACGGCGCCGAAAGTGACAACGCCGACCGCATTCAGCAGCGTATATCCCAGTGGAAAAACGAATTCATTACCCCCGAGCAGGCAATTGCCAGCGCCGACGGGCCAGCCGACATTCTTTGTTCCCAAGCGTATTTACGCTACCAAAGCGCTTTAAAAGCGTATAACGCGCTGGATTTTGACGATTTAATCATGCTGCCTGCGCTCTTGTTTGAGCAGCATCCCGCCATTTTAGAAAAATGGCAGCAGAAAATTCGCTATATGTTGGTGGACGAATACCAAGACACCAATGGCTCGCAATACCATTTGGTTAAGCAACTCGTCGGTGGCCGCGGCGGCCTAACCGTGGTGGGCGATGACGACCAATCAATCTACGCATGGCGCGGCGCCAAACCTGAAAACCTCGCCTTGCTAGGCAAAGACTACCCTCACCTAAAACTGGTCAAGCTCGAGCAGAACTACCGCTCCACCGCGCGCATCCTCAAAGCGGCCAATACGGTTATTGCCAACAACCCCCACGAAATGAATAAGGCACTGTGGTCTGAACTGGGTTATGGCGATCCGATTCGAGTTATTCGCTGCCGCAATGACGACGCCGAGTGTGAGCGGGTGGTCACCGAGATTCTCGACCACAAGCTCCGCACCCAAGGCCGTTTTGGCAATTATGCAGTGTTGTATCGGGGCAACCACCAGTCGCGTTTATTGGAGCTTAAACTTCAGGTTCACCAGATTCCCTACAAACTCAGCGGCGGCACCTCGTTTTTTAGCCGCAACGAGATTAAAGACATCATGGCCTATCTTCGCCTAATTATTAATCCCGGCGACGACAACGCCTTTTTGCGCATTGTAAACGTGCCGCGCCGCAAGATTGGCACCTCAACATTAGAGAACCTGGGGCGCTACGCCACCGAGCGCGAAATTAGCATGTACGATGCCTGCGACGAGTTTGGCCTCGCCCAGCGCCTGCCCGAGGCCGCCTTGCTGCGCCTTCGGGAGTTCACCAGCTGGCTGGGTAATTTACGTCGCAAATGCTACGAAGAAGACCCAATCGATAGCATTCGCCAGCTGTGTAGTGATATCGATTACTTAGATTGGCTTATCCAAAACAGCTCCTCGGTAGCAATTGCCGAGCGGCGCATGGCCAATGTTCACATTCTTATCAACTCCTTGGAAAAATCCCTTAAAGATGACGAAAGCGACAATGCCATTGAGGGCGCAATAACACGTCTGGTATTGCGCGATTTAATGGAGCGGCAAGAAGACGAAAAAGAGAGCGACGATCAAGTTCAGCTCATGACCTTACACGCCGCCAAAGGTTTGGAGTTTCCCCATGTGTTTATGATTGGCTTAGAAGAGGGGATTCTGCCCCACCAAAACAGCATCGACGATGGCATGGTCGAAGAAGAGCGCCGACTCTGCTATGTGGGTATTACCCGCGCCCAGCGCACCCTAACCATGAGCTACTGCGCCAAGCGTAAAAGCTTTGGCGAATTCACCAGCTGCGAACCCAGCCGCTTTCTTGCTGAGCTCCCCCAAGAAGATTTGGAATGGGAGGGCCGCGGCGACGCCGACCCTGCGCAAAACCAAAAACGCGGTGGCGAGACCTTGGCTAGTTTAAGGGATATGCTGGGTTGATAGCCGGTAAAATGCCGGTCAGGCGACGGCGTCTCGCCCCTGAGAGGCATGCAATTTTTTATAGAATGCCCTCACTGTTTTCGCAATGGCCTCATAACCCACCTCAAGATTGTCTGCACTGACCTTAACACCGAGGCCGCTCGCAGCCAGTTCCAACACCGATATTTCATCTTTTGCTAAGCTGATCTCATCGCGATAATTTAAGCCAAACTCATCAATCAAGCGCCGCGCGAGCTTAGCAGAAAGCCGAGGACGACCGGACACGGCATCTTGAAGTTGCTGTATAAATACTGCGTCGTCCTGATCCAGGGAAACATAGGCATCTGCACCCGCACGCAAGGCAGACAATAATTCGTCAGAATCGTCATAGAGTGTTGCCACAATACAACGACGCGGTGCTTGCAACTTCTTGGCTTTGGCAATTAATGACCGCACTGCGTCGAGAGAAAGTGTACAGAGGTCAATAAGTAGCAAATCTGGGGACCACGTTACCAGCTG
>NZ_JBFHDY010000196.1:0-3865 GCF_041584495.1 Zhongshania sp. | reverse complement strand
GCGTCTGCATATTCGCTGCCGATATTACCAAGTAGGCTGGGCAGTGCTTGCTGGACACGTTGTTGGCAGTGCGCGAGGAAATTGGCGAAATCTGGGGTCATTAATCAATCTTCCGCAACGAGGGTTTTACTAACGATTTCTCCGTCTTTGTTCATTAGCAGCTGTACTTTCTGCTCGGCGTCGGCCAAAGCTTGCTGGCAGTCTCGACTTAATTGCATGCCGTCTTCAAAGGCTTTTAATGAATGCTCGAGACTGAGATCCCCTGATTCCATGCTTTGCACGAGCTTTTCCAGCTCAGAAAGGGCGGTTTCAAAATTCACTGTTTTTGCCTTGGCCATGCCATGCTCCCTAAGTATTGCGATGATTGCGTATTGAGCTCGGCTATTCTAGCAGTGTCGGGGAGATGAGGGTAATTGCGAACTTACTATGGTTGCCTAAAGAGGGCTAAGGTATGCTGATGAATAGTTAGGATGAGCGAAGGCTTTAATGCATTTTCAAAAAGTAATCGATTTTTGGTTCAATGAGCTACCCGCCGCGGCGCATTTTCGTAAAGACCCAGATCTTGATCAATATATAGCCAATCAATTTGGCGAGGTTCATCAGGCTGCCGTTGCTGGCGAATTGTATTCATGGCGCTACAAGGCCATGGGCCGCTTGGCCGAAATCATCGTGCTAGACCAGTTTTCACGCAATATCTACCGCGACCAGGCCAAGGCGTTTGCCGCCGACGGCCAGGCCTTGATTTTAGCGCAAGAAGCAATTCGGGCTCGTGCCGACGAAGACTTGAGTCAACCGCAGCGGGTGTTTATGTATATGCCTTATATGCACAGCGAGTCGGAGGCTATTCAAAATGCCTCGCTCCGCTTATACGAGGGGCTGGGTTTGGCCGATAACTATCGTTTTGCGATAAAGCACCAGCAGATCATCAAAGAATTTGGCCGCTATCCCCACCGCAATGCTATTTTAGGTCGCGAATCGACGGCCGCCGAAGTCGCCTTTTTGAAAACGGCAGGCTCATCTTTTTAAACGCGCCGATTCTGGCCCGTGCAAAGCAAATGGAGAGTTCAATGCGCGCATTATTGCCGCTGTGTTTAGTAGTTTATTTCATGGTGAGTGCGCCAGCACACGCCGAGTGTGGCTACCCAGATAGTGATCGCGGGCAAGCGCCAGATTGGCTGTGTAGTGAAGGTGATTTTGAGGGGGCCGGATTCTTGGCGGTTGGCGACAAAAGCCGGATGCCGTCGATTTCATTGCAAAACCGCTTGGCGGGCAAAAGCGCAATGACCGCTGTGGTATCCAAAATTTATGCTCACGCCGCCGCCGAACTACAGGCGGAACTACCGGCGGGCGTGCGATTATCCGTGACTAATCGTGTCGACTGGGCACAAGTGGCGCATTTTAAAGGCATTAGCGTGCTCGATAAAGCGGTGAGCCCCCAGCGCCACCTCTATGTCTTGGCCGGGGTGGAAGCTGAACTTCAGTCGGGCATGGTTTACACGGCAAGGCGAGAAATTTTAGCGGCAAACAAAGCGCAGATAATTGCTTCCTTGGGCAAGGACGTCTGGCGCAAACTTAATATGCCCATGGATAAGCTCATGACTGAAGCTCAGCGTTAGCCTAGCGACTACCCTGCATCTCCTAGGGCGTTAGCGTCGAGGTACAGTGCGGACAGCGGCTGGCCTTAATCGCAATTTTAGAGAGGCATTGGGGGCAGTCTTTGGTGGTCGGTGCCGCGGGGGCAGCCTCATCTGCTTTTTGCATATTGTTCATGCTTTTAATCAGCATAAAAACTGAGAATGCGACGATCACAAAGCTTAACACCGCATTGAAAAACACCCCGTAATTGACGGTCACTGCCCCGGCAGCTTGGGCGGCCGCCAAATTGGCGTAGGGGCCGGCAACGGCGCCGTCTTTTAAGATGACAAATAAATCAGCAAAGTTGACCCCGCCGAGTAATAGCCCGATGGGCGGCATGATGACGTCAGCAACCAGGCTTTTGACGATGGTGCCAAAGGCGCCGCCGATAATAATACCCACGGCCATATCCACAACATTTCCGCGCATGGCAAATTTTTTAAATTCGGTGAACATGGCTGTGGCTCTCTTGGTGAATTGCAACTTGGTTTAACGCGGCTGTTCCGCCGCGGTCGAGTTTATTTATAGAAGTAAATTACCGACGATGCCAGCAAATGCGTAGGGCGCTGTCCATTTTGGCGCTCCTCTTGAGGAGTGTCTTTGATTCTGTGGTCTACTTTGGTGCGCGGCAATGGTGTTGTGACTAGTCAATCAGGGTAGGTGACTGCAAAGGCTTGGCGGGCGAGGCGCTAGCGTGAATTTAGGTCTGGGGTAAATCTAGGCTCCATTTTTGCTTGTATGGTGTTAAGCCATCCCTGTTGATTTTGGAAAAGTATATAATGATATTGATACCTTCGTTACTTATACGTCGAACCTTGGCGATAGCTCTCTGCTTTGCTGCGACTGTTGGCCATGCCGCGACGCCACTTTCTGACCTGTACAGTGCAGTACCAAGGCCGCCAGCGGATGTCACCGAGGCGCTTACTTGGGTCAATGAAGGGGAGATAGTGCAGGCCAAGTTTGTCGCCGTAGCGGCGGCCTTGGCTGCTGAACGCGCAAAAATTGCGACACTGAATGGCGGGGCAACACCGAGCATACCAATAAGCGTAGCGACTAGTATTCCAGATAGCGTTGAGGTGCAGGCGGCGGCTCGCAGCTTTGCTGACTACTTGGCGCACGCCCAGGGTGATGCAGCGCCTAAGGCGGTGCTAGGCAAGCGCAAGCGTTGGCTACAGGCGGCTTTTGGTAGCAGTCAACTGGAGATCAGTAGGAGCATGGCGCCCTGTGACACGCCCTGTACGGATACGGCTGTTATTGAGGCGAATAAGCGGCTTGTTAGTCGTCGAAATTATGAGTTAAAAACTGAACTTAGGGCGTGGAACGCAATGTTCGACGACTGGAAAACGAAGCAATTTGGCGTGTTAATTGCCGGTGATGCTCATATTGAAGCAGCAGGCGGTGCGGCGACCACCGCGCAGGGGCGCTCGATAATGGCGAGTTATCAGGCGGCGATGCTCGATGAAATTGAGTTGCTATTGTCGATTACGAAATTATGTGTACTGCGCGCCGAGGCCATCGTTAAGGGGCTGGATGGCTCCGAACCAGATGCAATAAGCGGTGCGACCAAAAAGGCCGCCAAATAAAGTCGCGGCACCGCACCGTTGCGACGGTGCGGGCTGATTTCTTTGCCGCTGTTAGCGGGCGTAGCGAATCGTGAGTGCCGTTGTTACGCCCCACACCCCATTGATGGTTAACACCAGAATTGGGGTATATAGACCTAGCTCTAGGCCGCCTAAACCTTTCTGAGCTTGCGGGAAAATGAGGAGTAGTTGAACGGCCGTCGGGAATAGACTCAGCACTAAGCCCTGGCTAAGTGGGCGTGATGTCTGCATCGGTAGCACAAACAATAAACCCCAAATACCTCCCCAGACAATACGTGGATAAAGCCAGCTTGGCGTTAGATTGGGCGCAATGGCAATACCTAGGCGAGTGGTTATGCCTTGGTCGCCAAGCAGCCAAATGGCCAGGCTATTAACAAGAGCGCCTAGGCAGCCTGCGGCAAAAAAGATCAGAAATTTTCTCATGGAGGTTCTCTTTAGATAATAGGTATTGCTGCGCACCGCATTGTCTATAGGATGTGGTCAATAGCGTAGCTGATATATTACCCCGCTACGTGGTGAACTTGCGCCTTACGAATTAGTAATCGCCTAGTGGTATCCGCGTGGCACAATAAGAGGCAAAATGACGTCTATTAGACAATGTTTGTAACAGTGCTGAGTATAGATTGTAG
>NZ_JBFHDY010000195.1:0-3866 GCF_041584495.1 Zhongshania sp. | reverse complement strand
TGTGGCAAAGGAAAAGTTTGAACGTAATAAGCCCCACTTGAACGTGGGCACCATCGGTCACGTTGACCATGGTAAAACCACGCTGACTGCAGCACTGACCCGTGTGTGTGCGGAAGTGTATGGCGGTAAGGCAGTGGCGTTTGATGGTATCGACAATGCACCTGAAGAGCGTGCACGTGGTATCACCATTGCGACCTCTCACGTCGAGTATGATTCATCTACTCGTCACTACGCCCACGTTGACTGCCCAGGTCACGCCGATTATGTAAAAAACATGATCACCGGTGCGGCGCAGATGGATGGCGCGATCCTAGTATGTGGCGCAACTGATGGCCCAATGCCGCAGACGCGCGAGCACATCCTGCTGTCACGTCAGGTTGGCGTACCTTACATCGTGGTATTCCTGAATAAAGCTGACTTGCTGGCTGAAGATTGCGGCGGCGTAGGCAGCGAAGAATACAATGAAATGCTGGAATTGGTAGAAATGGAGTTGCGCGAGCTGCTCGATATGTACGAATTCCCGGGTGACGATACCCCCATTATTGCGGGTTCTGCGCTGATGGCGTTGAATGGTCAGGATGAGAATGGTCTTGGTACCAGCGCTGTTGCTAAGTTGGTTGAGGCTCTGGATACTTATATTCCTCAGCCCGAGCGCGCAGTTGATCTGCCGTTCCTGATGCCGATTGAAGACGTATTCTCTATCTCGGGTCGCGGTACAGTGGTCACCGGCCGTATCGAGCGTGGTATTCTGCGCACCGGTGACGAGATTGCGATCATCGGTATTCACGACACCACCAAGACTGTATGTACTGGTGTTGAAATGTTCCGCAAGCTGCTTGACGAAGGTCGCGCTGGTGAGAACGTGGGTGTGTTGTTGCGTGGTACCAAGCGCGACGACGTAGAGCGTGGTCAAGTACTGGCTAAGCCCGGTTCAATCACGCCTCACACTCGTTTCGAAGGCGAAGTATACGTACTGTCCAAAGAAGAGGGTGGCCGTCACACGCCGTTCTTTAAAGGCTACCGTCCTCAGTTCTACTTCCGTACCACGGACGTGACTGGTGCTTGTGAGCTGCCGGAAGGTACTGAAATGGTTATGCCTGGCGACAACGTGAAAATGGACGTAACGTTGATTGCGCCAATCGCGATGGAAGAAGGTCTGCGTTTTGCAATTCGTGAAGGTGGCCGTACCGTTGGCGCCGGCGTTGTTGCTAAAATTGTAGAATAAGCCCGGTAATATTAGGGTTAAAGTCCGGGCTTGTAGGCCCGGCACTTGTAGGCCAGTAGTTCAATTGGTAGAGCACCGGTCTCCAAAACCGGCTGTTGGGGGTTCGAGTCCCTCCTGGCCTGCCATTTACGTTGACACTGCTTCGCGTATGCGTAGTGGTGTTTTGCGCTTAGCGAAAAAGGGAAATGTTTTAACAATGAGTGCTAAGGCGGAAGACGCTGGTCGATTCGATGGTCTGAAATGGAGTCTTGTGGCTCTGTTAGTGGCCGGTGGTGTTGGCGGCAATATATATTTCTCTAGTGAGTCTCTGCTTTATCGTGTTATCGCCTTGTTGGTGCTGGCGTTGATTGCGGGGTATATCGCTTACGGTACAGTTAAAGGCGAGGCCTTTTTTGAATTGCTTAAAGGCGCGCGCACCGAGATTCGCAAGGTTGTCTGGCCATCGCGTCAGGAAAGCACCCAAACCACGCTGATTGTTGTGGCGTTTGTAGTAGTTGCGGCATTGATTCTGTGGGGCTTAGACACTCTGTTGGGTTGGTTGGCATCCATGGTTATCGGCTAGAGGTAGGGCATGACAAAACGCTGGTATGTTGTACACGCCTATTCTGGGTATGAAAAGAAGGTTGCTCTGGCATTAAAAGAACGCATTGAGCTGTCAGGTTTTGCTGACCGTTTTGGCGAGGTTTTGGTTCCGACCGAAGAAGTCATCGAGATGCGTGGTGGTCAGAAGCGCAAAAGTGAGCGCAAGTTTTTTCCGGGTTATGTGCTGATTCAAATGGAGCTCGGTGACGATACTTGGCATTTAGTTAAAGAAACGCCGCGAGTAATGGGTTTTATTGGCGGTAAGGCCGACAAGCCTGCGCCTATTACTGAAAAAGAAGCGCAAGCGATATTGCAGCGTGTCGAGAGCGGTGACAAGCCCAAGCCTAAAACCTTGTTTGAACCGGGTGAAATGGTACGGGTTATCGACGGGCCGTTTAATGACTTTAACGGTGTTGTTGAAGAAGTCAATTACGAGAAAAACCGCCTGCATGTCGCTGTTCTTATCTTCGGTCGGTCAACGCCGGTTGAACTGGACTTTGCGCAGGTGGAAAAGGCGTAAATATTGCTGCGGAGCTTACGTGTAGCGAATGAAATGTTGCCGGCTAGTCTGGGTTGATAGTCGAGCAGTTTAAACCGGGGAGCTGATTGCAGGTTTTGAATCGCAAGGCGTTTGTACCCACTAGGAGGAAGTTATGGCTAAAAAAGTACAAGCTTATATTAAGCTTCAGGTTGCCGCCGGTAAGGCCAACCCAAGTCCGCCAGTTGGTCCCGCACTGGGTCAGCACGGCGTTAATATCATGGAATTTTGTAAAGCTTTTAACGCTCAAACTCAGAGCCTCGAAGCTGGCATGCCAATCCCTGTTGTTATCACGGTTTATTCAGATCGCAGCTTTACCTTTGTCACTAAGACGCCGCCGGCTTCGTTCTTGTTGAAGAAAGCCGCAGGTGTGGCTAGTGGTTCAGGTACGCCTAACTCCAAGAAAGTCGGTAAAGTGACTCGCGCCCAGCTTGAAGAAATCGCCGCTATTAAAATGGCCGATTTGACTGCGTCTGATATGGACGCAGCAGTGCGCACTATCGCGGGCAGCGCCCGTGCCGCCGGTATTGAAGTTGAGGGTCTGTAATCATGGCTAAGCTCACTAAGCGTCAAAAAGCTATCCGCGAGAAAGTGGTAGCTGGTAAGCAGTACAGCTTTGAAGAAGCAGTAGCGCTGCTTAAAGAAGTGTCAGTAATTAAATTCCCTGAGGCAATTGATGTTGCAATCAACCTTGGCGTTGATGCGCGTAAATCTGATCAAGCGGTTCGTGGTGCGACTACTCTGCCGCACGGCACAGGCAAGACTGTGCGTGTAGCGGTGTTTACTCAGGGTGATAACGCTGAGAAAGCCAAGGCGGCTGGTGCAGACTTTGTTGGTATGGATGATCTGGCTGCCCAGGTTAAAGGCGGCATGATGGACTTTGATGTAGTTGTTGCGTCTCCTGATGCCATGCGCGTTGTCGGTCAGCTTGGCCAGGTGTTGGGGCCGCGTGGTCTGATGCCTAATCCTAAGGCCGGCACTGTGACTGCAGATGTAGAGACGGCGGTTAAAAATGCTAAAGCGGGCCAGGTTCGCTACCGTACAGATAAAAACGGCATTATTCACGGCGCAATCGGTAGCATCAGTTTTGAGGCTAATGTGCTCAAGGATAATCTAGAAGCGCTGTTGGGTGATTTGCGTAAAGCAAAGCCATCTTCAGCAAAAGGCGTTTATATGAAGAAAGTGACTCTTTCTTCAACGATGGGCCCGGGTATCGCAATTGATATGGCGAGTTTGTCGGCAAAATAATTTTAAGGCGCTAGTCGCTTTGAATGAGGCGGTCTTTTTGGAGGCCGTTTTATAGGCTTTGTGGTCTTTGACAGCTGACCTACTGTGTCAAAAGGCAGAGACCATCAAAGACCGTAGGCGGGGTTTGGGTTATTTAGACTTACCCCTTAATCGATGTGTTGATTCGTCAACGTTTACCGGCATTGGCCTACGCAGATGGTGGAGTGTATTTGTTCTCCAGCAAACGACTTGAAACCTTGAGTTTTGAGTCTACGGTAAATAACTGACAAATCC
>NZ_JBFHDY010000194.1:0-3867 GCF_041584495.1 Zhongshania sp. | reverse complement strand
TCCCAGTGAATGAAAAGTAGGGGGCTTATAACAAATGGGTATAGAGGGATACGTGCTATACGGTGCCATTGTGTTTATGATGGTTTACTGTGAGATATTTGTGGGAGGGGTGGAAGCCCTCAAACAGCAGGAGGTGGGTGATGGGGTACATTAAGTTTATGTTTTGGTATTTTGTTGGTGGTGTAATTACAACAGCTTTTGTTCAGGGCTTGCTCTTGGCAGAGGCTTTTGTTTCCAGCGTGGCACACCCGCTATGTTTTGTTTGTTCGTAGGAGCCGAGTGATGATTAACATTTGGGTAAAAGACAAACCTACGCCAGCCTGCAAGGCAACGACCAAACACAAAAAGCGATGCAGGCGCAGAGGGTATTGGGACGGCTGGTGTAAGCAGCACCACCCGGCAACACAGGAGGTGGAGTGATGCGAACTAAAGTGATTCTTCTAAATGATGTGCCTCAATCCGATTTTAAGCGAGGCGACACAGGCTACATTGATGGTTATGTTAAAGCTGCCGACTCTCGCCCCTATGCGGTTATGGTGCGCTATAGAGACGGTCGATTTGAGCTGGTGTCAACCTATGTGATTAAAGCTCAGGGGATTAAGTGATGGGCAAGTATAACTCAGAACAAGTTGAATGGTTTCTGCAAGAAATCGCATCTAGTGATGCCGATGAAATTGAGTCGGACGAGCTGGAGATATTGGGCGAAAGCGCCGAAGGCGTTGAAGGCTTTTTTACCATATCTATTCGCGATGTTGCGGAGTCTGCCGCCGAAGAAATCACCCGCCTGCGCGCCAAGCTGGCTGAGGCTGAGGGGCAGGAGCCGGTGGCTTGGCTTATAGAAGAATGCGACAGCGCACAATGGTTGTCATTCGACAAGCGTTGTAAATACGCGCAACCACTCTACACCCACCCAGCACCCGCCAAGGTGCCGGAAGTTAACTTTGATGATGTGCCGGTGAGCGTTAAAGAGCTTACACCTGAAGCGGCTTGGATTTGTGGCTACTACGCCTACCGCGAAGCCATGCTCAAATCACAGGGCGGGGAGTGAGATATGTTTAGTTGCGGAACAGAGGCTATGGACTGGATTTCAAATAACTGTGAGCGATGCGCAAAATATAATCGCGAAAGCGCGGCAGACACGGAATGCGAGTTTAGCAACAAGCTAGGCATGGGATTTTTTGGTGAAGCGCCAACACCCGAAGAAGGCGCGGCTTACAACTGCAATGGCGACCCGAAAACAAAGTGTAGCCAGTTAATTGCTTTAAGCGCATAACCCTCGCAGCGAGGACATAGCGAATGAATATGCTTAGCATATCTGCGCCGTAAATTCACCAGCGGGAACAGCGTACCTGTTACGCGAGCGACGATTACCGCTGAGGAGTACGACCAACTCCAAAAGGAATGGATCACGCGAACAATGAGTAAAGAGGCTGCGCAGAAGATGGCGACAGATTTTTACTACTGGTGGCACAACCAACCCGGCGCGAATACTCAGCAGGGTTTTGAGGAGTGGTGGCAGCAGAATATGGAAGCCCAACCCTTGGCTTTGCGGCTGGCAAATGATGAACGAAACGAACATGAGGAACGAGACGATGACCACTGAAAACGAGCAAATCTCCGGCCAGTCCGGGCGCAGCGAAGCGGAGCAACAACAGCCTGTTGTTATGCCCTATTTTGCAAAGTGTTCGCTGGATAGCATTGTGTACATGAGGGGCGAAACGGTAACAAACAAGCCTGTAAACCTAGCTTTGTGCAAAAGCATACGGAAGGGAAAATTTGCCTGGTATCCCGATAACTGCGGAAGGCCCAGCATCCTGTTTGATGGCTGCGGTGTCGAGTGGGCATACAACAGCGAATCTGAACGCGATGCAGACTTTGATCGCATTAGTGGCAACCGGGCATAACCCCTGCGAACAGCGGGCGGCGATAGCCGATCCGCCCTGATTTGCCGTTGTTATACGGCTGGAGGCGAAAAGGATGATGAAGATTATTAGAAAGTTGTGGCGTGATCTACGGACGCAGCGGGAGAAAGATTTGGAAGACCTGATCTGCCATGCGTGGATGTACAGCAACTACAAAAATTGCGGCAGGGCAAAGATGACCACAGCGCAAAAGATGCTCTACGACGAAGTGATTGAGCGGCAGACCGCAGACGTATAACCCCGCAAAACAGAGGCGTAGCGAAGCGGAGTCCGATTGATTTTGCTTTGTTATACGTCATCACTTACTAACGGAGTGAGATTATGGAAATTGACAAAAAACAAGCAGCATCAATCCTTAACGACTTGGCGGATTTGGTGGATTTTTACGAGCGACAGAGTGCGGAAGGTCTTATCGACGGGGCGCACGACCCTTATGCAGCTGTACAGAGGGCAAAGATGGTTTTAGACGAGAGCGTGCCAAATTGGCGAAATGGCGGCTATGCGGCTGCCGTATAACCCCCAGCTCAGCGGCGGCGCAGCCGTCCGAGCGTAACGAAGTGAAGCGACTGGAGCGTGTTGTTATGGGCGAATCAACTACAGAGTACACACTGGTTGACGAAGACGGAGATGAAACCCGCGTGGTTTTTCTGCACCGCTCGTGCTGCTGTACAGCGCCGGGATGCGTGGACGATGAGATACAGATTTACGAAGACGGCGACGAACACTCATACCGGCTACAGGTGCCACGGTTGATGACGCCATACATCGAAGGGCTTTTTGATGGGGAATACCATCTCAAGAAAAGCCCATAACACCCTGAAACAAAGGCAGACCCTATAACACGTTAAAGGGTCTGCCCGACAAGGAGAAACCAATGAGAATAATCCCCCTGATTCTAGTCCTTGCGGGCTGCACAAGCCTGGATTCAATCGTAGAAGCCTGCCACTCCAAGGGTGGTCATGCTGTTGTAGTGGTTAATCCGGCGGTTACGGAGATACGGGGGGTTAGGTGTGAGTATCCCCTGCCCCTATGAGCGGGGCAACACCGTAACCCGCTCAACCTCTCCCGCCTTCTTATCGTAGGTAATTGCCCGCGCACCACGCCGGGATACGTAGCCACCCCTTGCAGCATAAGCATCCCGAGCCGCCAGCGTTGGGTGCCGCTCCACAATCGCACCTCCCATTTCTGCCATATCTTGCTCTGTTTGGTGGTAGTGGCCGGTATGGATGTAGGTGTAATTAGCCTTGCCCCACATTTCGCGATAGCGAGGCTCTGAGGCGAAAAGAGCGGGCAGGGATTTGTTTTTCATCTTATGCCCGTGGTGGAAGCCAAGCATGGTTTCGCCGTGTAGATAGGCGTAATACGGGAAGCTGGTATCATCCACTTCCACGCGCTTATTCAGCCGGAATATCTTTTTCATTGCCTTGCGTATCCAGCCCGAGCTAGCAAGGTCGTGATTGCCCTCACAAACGATGAGGCGCACCGTTTTGTGCTTCTTCAGCAGCATATCAACGGCAAGCATGGTCAGGTCAAGGGATAGCTCAATCATCCTATCGAAACGTGTATCAGCGTCCAATACGTGGCGATTCTGAGGCGTTACGGCGTCCAGACCATCCCAGTGTAGGAAATCGCCCTGAAGGTTCAGAATGCCAACCTCAGAGGCCGGAGACTTCGCCACCATATCGGATATGGCGTTGACCATAACCGCGCTGGCAATGTCTGTGTCCCAATCGTCGCCAGTTTCCTCGCCATAGGCGTACATGCCAAGGTGAAAGTCAGTGAGCGTGTAAAGGGTGAGTAATTCGGATTCTGTCTTTTTTGGGGCGGGGATTTTCGGGGCGGGCTTGTATTGAAGGTTTTCAAGGCAGTTGATTATAGCCTCTGCCGCCACGCCTTCGGGGCTTTGTCTATCCCAACTGCGCTCAATCTCGCCATTAGCGCCGCG
>NZ_JBFHDY010000193.1:0-3886 GCF_041584495.1 Zhongshania sp. | reverse complement strand
GTTACTCCGCCTCATCTTTCAACGGTTTCAATGGGGCAGTCTCACCCCGCCAGTGCGCGGCAATCTCCGGCGCTATGGCTTCGAGTTGCCACAATAGGCGGACCAACTGAGCCGCCGCGCCGGTGATTCCCCGTTGCCCGTTCTCATACTTAATCACGGCGTACAGGCTTACGCCCATATAGTCCGCCATACCCTGCCGAGTTAACCCGACGCGCTTACGCCAGGCGATAAAGTCGGCGCGCTCAATGCCGCGCTCCTCCTGTTCTTCGCTCATTTCTTCTCTCCTACTATCCGGCCGTTCAGCTGTTCCACGATGCGCGGTGCCCACTTCTTCTGGCAGATAACCCTTAAGTCGTCGCCTGGCTCATCGATCGATCGGTGGAACACTAGACCGTGTTCCACTAAGAATCGGCGGATCTCGATCATAGGAATATCGCCGGGTAGTTCTAATATGATTCGTTTAGCCATTAGTAGATGCTCCCATCGTCGTAAAATTCATAATCGCCTGCTTCTTCGATATCTTCAATTATGCGCTCCTCGCTGCACCAATCTTCTAATGCACGCTCATACGCTGATTCGAGGTGCGAGAAGCACTCGCCGACTAGATCATGCCAGTTGCCGTCGAATGATGCCGGATTCTTTAGGAACCCTACGACGGGCTCCAATACGTCGCAGTCCCAACACATGCCGGTCAACGGACACTCATCACCGACATTCCGAAGGTCCGCAAATTTCTTGGAGCCGTAAGCGACACGCACTACTGATATGCGATTGTTGATCAGATACTTCCATAATCGCAGTCCTTTGATTGTGCAGTCCTCGCCGGTACCGTAATCCTCTGAAAAACTCGGTACCGTATAACAGATACCTTTCCCACGATACCCGCCTAGTTCCCAATCACCCAGCTCAACAGGGAATTGATCAACAAATGCTTTCATTGTGTCGACGATCTCGCCACCGTCGAAAAACTCATCGTGTTGGCGCCATTCTGAAATTACCCGCTGTTTAACAGAATCGGACAATTCGTTGAATTTATAGACTGCCTTCTCTACGGTTCTCATTTCACGATTCTCCGTTGTGGTCCATGCGTCCAGCGCATTCGATTTGATGGTGGACACGCTCGCCGAATTCACGAGCCGCCTCCAGACCATCCCGTGTTTCGATAATGTCCGCGCCGTACTCTACGCGGTGAATGTGGCGGGATTTCTTGTACCAGTAAACGGCATGCTGGCCAGTTACCCCGTGGTGCGCGATTATCTTCATTACCTTACCCCTTACAGTTAGTGATGCGCCGGTGAACCCGGCGCGGTCCGGTTTACTTAATGCGGCAAGGCATAACGCCCATACGGACATTCTCGGCGCCGAATGATACAGTGATGATGTCAGTATCTACCGCACCAAACGACAATTTAACGAACGTGTCTTTTTTGCCTGTGATTAACCTGGCGGCCTTTTGACATATCGCCATGTATTCAGCATTGAACCCCACACCAACAAGGCCAGCTGATTCGCGGTGCGGTTGTGGCATTACCCGCTCATAGTCCGGATATTTAGCGTCAACTTTGGACCATGCCGCCGTTTTGACGATATTCCCGCCGCGATACATGGTTACAATCCCGCGACCGTCGTCTAGTCCGTCAATCCGGGCAATGTCCGCATATCCTGTGATCGGTCCGCCCAGCTCGATGATGATAGGATCCGCCAGTGCCTGCAGCTCATCATCCTGTATTGCAATGATCTTATGACCGCAGGTGGCGACGATCTGACCGCCATTTTCCGGCGTCAACAATATCCCTTTGAGGTAATAGCGCGGATCATTCTTGGCGGCGAACAATTGCGCGGCCTGCAGATAAGATGCTTTGATTTCCAGTCTGTCCATTGTTAGTGCTCCGTTTGTGGTAGTTGGTATCGGCAATAATGCCGCAATAGCCGCCGGTATTCGATCCAGCGGCTATTACTGCCTTACTGCTCCTCTATATACCGCGCTAGTTTCTGGATATCGGGCAAAATGTCCGCGCGGCTTTCTAACAATTTCAGCGCCATCCTATGTTGATCGATGCGCGTGACATTTCCGCCGGTAGCTTGGACCGCGACTAATAACAAGCCGTCAATTAGCTCGCCTATACAGTCAAGGTCATGTCGTTTTGCTTTGTCGTAATCTTCAAAAATAGTGCCGTCAACCGCTTTGAATGCCTCGATAATCTGCACTTTGTAACCCTCGCTCAGTTTAAAAATGCCCGCTTTCCAGCTCGTGAAAAGTGCCCGCCTATACCAGCGCGGGCAATGATCCCGAGACCTAGACGGGATAAGTTAGCGGCTCAAGTAAACGCGCCGCGTATGCTTTGATATAGGCGACACGATAAAAAACTGCTCGCCGGTGCGCGCTCTTTCGGTCTGGCCAGCAATGGTAATTTCAAATCCAATGCGCGCTAATATCTTGCGCATGCAATCCGATCCGCAACCACCGTCCACGGCGCCTTTTCCGTCACGCAAAAATAACCCGTAGTAGCTATCGCTATTTTTCCACCGTTTGGACATCTCGCCTGGGCCGTAGGGTTTTTTGCACTCGCGTTTAGCCAGCGCGGCAAGCTCGCGCGGAAATGTGGCGGTTATCCACTCGCCCAGCGCCGTGCCGAAACGGTCAAACCCGCAACCACCGACGCGGCACACTTTATCGCCGGCCGCGTCAAGTATCGTGCTTGATCCGTATCCGTTAGTGCTCCACTTGTGGCAGAAACTACGCGCGCGCCAATTACCGCTCAAAAATGCGTGCTGCTGCTCGATCGTTAAAATAGTACGCTTCATCATTAAATGCTCCGTTTTGGTTAGTGGGTTAGTGTTGCGCTATATCTTCGATCGTCACATTCCAGCCCGCGACAAGGACAAACTCACCCTCATCGGCATCGTAGGCGCGAAATGATCCATCGAGATAGTCGCCGGGTTTAACGAACAAGTGGTGCGTCGCTGTGTCGGTATCCGCGTAAATCTCGCGAGTGTAGCCGGCAAGTATTGCAGTATTGTCAGACATCTTACTTCTCCGTTTCGGTTAGTGTTGGAGTGAATATATACCCATTGGGTTAGTGTGTCAACTATCAACGGGAAATATTTTTTATGCTGGCTCGCTAGTGCGCGGATGCGCGGATTCGGGGATTCGGTGGTGGAAATGTGACACTGTGACAGAAATCGATACAGATTACGTTTCAGTAGTGGTAGCATTTACTACTAGTAATAGTAAAACGAATTGTGTTTAATGTAGCCTAGGATCTTCTGTCACAATATCTGACTTCGACCTATTCAGGAGTAACCCAATGTACACAATGATACTCAAAAACATGAAACCCAATGACATGTTCGTCATTAGGGCGGATAAGTCGCTATCAATCCCCGACGCTCGTGATTACGTCAAACAACAGCGCGCTATGGTTGCGCAGATAAGTAAGCGCCACGGTCTGCAGTTCGCCTGCAGGGCCACTTATCGCGGCATTTATGTCTATTGCGTCGCGGACCACGGCACGCGGCGTCATCAGGTGGACGAGAATATTCGCCGTATATTCTGCAGCCGGGTTGATAGAATCCCACACGAGCGTAAGCGCGGACCATTAAAGGGAGTGCGATCCAAAGCCTACGCCAGCTATGTACGCGCTCAGGCACGAGAAGCAAGGGAGCGCATCCACATCTAACCCATCCCCGCCTCACCTCACCCAATGGGCCAGCCTATACGCTGGCCTTTTTTATGTCTGTCACATTTGTCACAGGTCCGCCGGCACCCTGGGTCCGCTCCACCCCCGCCCCATTGCTGCAGAGGATCGAGGGGTGGGGGTATGCGCATCAGTGGGCCTAGGGGTGGGGGTGGGGGGCCGAATGCGCGGGTGCGTGGAGTTGGAGG
>NZ_JBFHDY010000192.1:0-3930 GCF_041584495.1 Zhongshania sp. | reverse complement strand
GTTCCTTAAACTTGCGCCAAATGCCTCCTGCAAGGTTTGCACAACTGCCGCAACAGATTGATTAACCTCTTCCTCATTCAGAGTGCGTGATGAATGCCTGAACGTCAAGCCCACAGCCAAACTTTTTCTTTCAGGATCAATACCTTTACCCTGATAGAGGTCAAACAGCTTCAAGTCAATGAGGCAATCCCCTGCCGCGCCTCTAATTGCCTGCAACACATCGCCTGCCGGTAATTCGCGCGCAACGATCAAGGCCAGATCCCGGCGCACCTCCGGGAATTTAGACAATTCGCTAAATTTGGGCACGTCGCGAGCCAATACTGGCTGCTGATCAATTTCAAACAAATACACCGGATTGACCATATCCCACTGGGCTTGCAAGCTGGGATGCAGAGCGCCAACGCGGCCAATTAGCACTTTATCGCAAAACACATCGGCGCACTGGCCTGGGTGTAAGGCCGTATAGTTGCCAGGCGCGAAGGTGATTTCACCAGCAGCAACAGACAGCAAGCTCTCTAAATCACCTTTGAGATCGTAAAAATCAACTAATTCGCCGTTTTCATTCCAGCTTTCAGCGGTGCGCCGACCAGTAATGAGTGCCGCTAAGGTTGGAATTTGCTGCAAACCCTCATCGCCCTTCACAAAACGCTGACCCGCTTCAAAGAGGCGAATACGCGGCTGCTGACGCTTGGCATTATGCATGGCGGTTTTAATCAAACCGGGCAATAAACTGGTGCGCATAACCGACATGTCGGCAGAAATTGGGTTGAGTAGCTCAACCCCTTCCACACCCTCGGCCATCGCCTTATGCATTGCGGGATCAATAAAACTGTAAGTCACCGCCTCTTGATAGCCACGGCCAACCAATTGCTGACGAAGCGCGCTCAGGCTGCGCTTGCTTTCCGTAGCTGGGCGAATAGTCAACGCGTCTTGAATCGGCCGCACCGGTAGGCGGTTATAACCGTATATACGGGCCAACTCTTCGAGTAAATCGACTTCAATGGCGATATCAAAACGCCAGCTCGGCGCAGTCACTTCCCAGCCACCGTCAACACGCGTTAACGTCAAACCTAAACCCGCCAGAATAGATTCTACGTCGCTGGCAGCCATGTCCATGCCCAGCACCTTGGCAATGCGCTTTTCACGCAGCAGAATCGCCTTGCGCTCAGGCATGGGCGCTGAGTCGACAACTAATACTGGCCCTGGCTCACCGCCACATATAGCAACAATCAGCGCTGTAGCGCGCTCTATTGCCCGTGCAGGTAGTTCGAAATCAACGCCGCGCTCAAAGCGATGCGAGGAATCGGTGTGCAAACCGTAAGAGCGCGCCCGGCCTGCCAATAGATCAGGCGTAAAGAAGGCCGCTTCTAAAAAGAGACTCTGAGTCGCAGAAGTCACCGAGGACACTTCACCACCCATAATACCGGCCAGTGCCAGGGGTTGCTGTTCGTCGGCGATTAGCAAACTGCCTTCACGCAGGGTCAGCGTTTGGCCGTCAAGCAATTCCAAAGACTCATCAGCCGTTGAGTGTCTCACGACTACCCCACCGCTGAGTTTATCTACGTCAAAGGCGTGCATGGGCTGACCCAATTCCACCAGAACGAAATTGGTGACATCCACCACCGCGTCGATACTGCGCAAACCACAGCGGCGCAGTTTTTCTTGCAGCCATAGCGGGCTGGGCTTAGATACATCAACATTGCGAATAACGCGGCCCACATAACGAGGGCAATCTGCACCCGCCTCAACCCGAATTGGTAATTTGCTGTCGTTGACTGCTGCCACTGGCGCGATATCTAAATCGGTAAAAGCCATGCCATTGAGCACGGCGGATTCCCGGGCAATACCGCGAACACTCAAGCAGTCGGCGCGGTTCGGGGTTAAGCCCAGCTCGATGATTGAATCGCTTAAACCCAAAAATACGCGAATATCCTCGCCGACGGGCGCATCTAGAGGCAGCTCCATCAGGCCACCGGATTTCTCCGCCAAACCCAACTCTTCTTCGGCGCAAAGCATGCCGAAAGACTCAACGCCCCGCAGCTTGGCTTTTTTAATTTTGAAATCACCTGGAAGTACCGCACCCAAGATCGCCAGCGGTACTTTTATACCGGGACGCGCATTGGCGGCGCCGCAAACAATCTGCACTTCTTCGCTGCCAGCATTAACGCGACAAACCTGTAGCTTTTCCGCATCCGGATGCGGCGCCGTCGCCAAAATTTCAGCCACTACAACACCAGAGAATACACCGGCTACCGGATCAATGGCATCCACTTCTAAACCGGCCATGGTAATTTGCGCCGCTAACTCGTCGGTGCCGACTGCTGGGTTAACCCACTCGCGCAACCACTGTTCACTAAATTTCATATGCTATCCGTTTTGAAAATTGTCGCTGAGACTGTTATCTAAATTGACCGAGGAAACGCAGGTCATTCTCAAAAAACAGACGCAAATCGTTCACGCCATAACGCAACATAGCCAAGCGCTCAACGCCCATACCAAAGGCGAAACCAGTGAAGCGCTCGGTGTCGATATTCACGTGCTCAAACACTTGGGGATGAACCATGCCGCAGCCCATAACCTCCAGCCAGCCGGTTTGGCTGCATACGCGGCAGCCCTCGCCATTACACATCACACATTCAATATCCACTTCCGCCGACGGCTCGGTAAAGGGGAAATAAGACGGACGGAAACGCACATTTAGCTCTTTCTCAAAGAAGCTGCGCAAAAATGCTTCAACCAAGCCCTTGAGGTCGGCAAAGCTGGACTCTTCGCTGATCAACAGCCCTTCAACCTGATGAAACATCGGGGTATGGGTTAAGTCAGAGTCGCAGCGGTATACGCGGCCCGGACAAATCACTTTTAACGGTGGCTCAGTGCTTTCCATCACTCGCACCTGTACCGGCGAGGTGTGGGTACGCAAAACCGTGGATTCGTCGACGTAGAAGGTATCGTGCATCGCCCGTGCAGGGTGATGAGCGGGAATATTGAGGGCTTCAAAGTTGTGATAGTCGTCTTCAATCTCGGGGCCTTCAACCACCTCAAAGCCAATGCTTTCGAAAAAGGCACTGATACGCTCAATGGTGCGGGTTACCGGGTGTAGTCCACCAGCTTGCTGACCGCGTCCAGACAGGGTCACGTCAATTTTTTCAGCTTCAAGCCGTGCATTTACCGCAGCCAGATCCAAAAGCTGCTTGGCATCCGCAATCTGCGTTGACAGCGCCTCTTTCACGCGGTTGATCTCAGCACCCGCAGCGGGACGCTCTTCGGCAGACAGCTTGCCAAGGCCCTTTAGCAGCGCCGTGATGTGACCTTTCTTACCAAGATACTCAACCCGCACCTGATCTAAGGTTGGCGCGTCTGTGGCGGCACTGATTTTTGCCACAGCTTCAGCCGCAAGCCCTTCTAGATTTTCCATGCTGCGCTCCCAATCTCCGCGCTAACGCCCCGCTGCACAGCAGCGAGGCTAAATTTACTGTGTCAGAAACAAAATAGGGAAAGGGCACAAGCCCTTTCCCTATAATAAAACAAAGCTATATGGCCGCTACGCAACGGCCTATCGCTTTTTAAGCTAAGGCTGTTTTCGCGCGTTCTACGATAACAGCAAAGGCTTCTTTGTCATGTACGGCCAAATCGGCCAATACGCGACGGTCTAAAGCGATATCTGCTTTTTTCAAACCGGCGATCAACCGGCTATAGCTCAGGCCATTAGCACGTGATCCAGCGTTAATACGCGTGATCCACAAAGCGCGGAAAACACGTTTCTTGGCACGACGGTCACGGTAAGCGTACTGACCCGCTTTAATTACCGCTTGTTTTGCAACACGGTAAATACGTGAACGGGCACCATAGTAACCCTTGGCTTGTTTCAGAATCTTTTTATGACGACGGTGTGCGGTCACACCACGTTTTACGCGGGGCATAGAATATTCC
>NZ_JBFHDY010000191.1:0-3945 GCF_041584495.1 Zhongshania sp. | reverse complement strand
TGTAAACCGAGATAATTCAATACCTTAAGTCGGTTTACGGGTGTGCGGATGTGGTGAAATTGGTATACACGCCAGATTTAGGTTCTGGTGCCGCAAGGCGTGAGAGTTCGAGTCTCTCCATCCGCACCATTTCAAAGAATTTTTATGAATGGCCGCTTCGATGCCGAAGTGGCCATTTGTGCTTATAAGACCTGTTTTGAGGATCATCGATGCAAGTTTCCGTTGAAACGACTTCTGGCCTAGAGCGCCGTCTGATTGTAGGTGTTCCTGCCGCCCGTGTAGATGGCGCAGTTGATAGCCGTCTGCAAAAAGCAGCAAAAACCGTTAAGCTTGATGGCTTCCGTCCCGGTAAAGTGCCGATGAGCGTGGTTCGCCAGCGTTTCGGTCAGTCGGTGCGCATGGAAGTGCTCGGCGAAGTAATGAATGAGTGCTTCTACGAAGCCATTCAGCAGCAAGAGCTGAAGCCTGCGGGTCGCCCAGAAATCGAGCCAAAAAGTTTAGAAGCCGGTAAAGACATTGAGTTTGTCGCCACTTTCGAGGTATTCCCAGAAATCGAAGCCAAAGATTACAGCTCGATTGTCGTGAAAAAGCCGGTTGCCGAAATCACAGCCGCTGATGTCGATAAGATGATCGAAAATCTGCGCTCTCAGCGTGCTGATTGGAGTGTTGTTGAGCGCGCCGCAGCCGATGGCGACAAGGTTAATATCGACTACCTTGGGACTAAAGACGGTGTAGAGTTTGAAGGGGGTAAGGCTGAAGGTTCTGATCTAGAGCTCGGTTCTGGTCGTATGATCCCTGGCTTCGAAGCGGGAATCGAGGGGATGGCCGCCGGAGAAGAAAAGCTTATTGCCTTGTCTTTTCCTGAAGACTACCACAGCGAAGACCTTAAGGGCGCTGCGGTAGAGTTTAAGATTATCTTGAACTCTGTTAGCGCCAAAGAATTGCCTGAGATCAATGAAGAGTTGTTTGAGGCTTTTGGTGTGAAAGAGGGCGGTTTAGATGCTTTTCGCGCTGAAGTAGAAAAAAATATGGCTCGGGAGTTGAAAAATGCGACTAAGTCCCGCATTAAGAATCAAGTCATGGAAGGTGTGCTAAAGGTGCATTCTGATCTGCAGGTGCCTAAAGCGCTTGTTAGTCAAGAGATTGAGGCTTTGCGCGGACAGCAAATGCAGCAGTTTGGCGCGATGGCTGAAAAGCTAAATGCAGCAGACATTCTTCCCGACGAGCTTTTTCGTGATAACGCGGAGCGTCGTGTTAAGTTAGGCTTGGTGCTAAATGAACTCATTAGCGTCGAAGGCATTAAAGCTGACGCAGACAAGGTTCGTGCTGCTCTTGAAGAGATGGCGGCTAGCTTCGAAGATAAAGACGAGATTATCAAGCACTACATGGGCAACCCCCAGCAGCTTCAGCAGATCGAAGGTATGGTCATTGAAGAGGAAGTGGTTGAGAAATTGCTTGAAAAATCGAAGGTTAGCGAAGAAACTTTAAGCTACGAAGAAGTTATGTCGCCACCGGCGGAAGAGGCAGACGCGTCTTAATTTGCTAGATTGCTCTGCTTATCTGCGAACAAGCGACTGAGCCTTACGGCTCCGTCGCTTGTTTTTTTTCTGGTAGGCGAAAAATCCGCTTACCCATTAACGATACGGAAGAGTGTTTACTATGTCGCGCAACTCGATTGACGGTATAAACAATAATTCTATTACGAATCTAGGCTTGGTGCCTATGGTCGTTGAACAGACGGCGCGGGGCGAGCGCTCCTATGATATTTATTCGCGCCTTCTTAAAGAACGGGTGATTTTCTGTGTTGGTCAGGTTGAAGACCATATGGCTAATCTGATCGTGGCTCAGTTACTGTTCTTGGAATCAGAAAACCCAGATAAAGATATTCATTTATATATAAATTCGCCAGGTGGCTCGGTGACGGCAGGTCTGTCTATTTATGACACCATGCAGTTTATTCGTCCCAACGTGAGCACCATGTGTATTGGTCAGGCGGCCAGTATGGGCGCGTTCTTGCTGAGCGGTGGCGAAAAGGGTAAACGCTTTATTCTGCCGAACGCCCGCACCATGATTCACCAGCCCAGTGGTGGTGCTCAGGGGCAGGCAACGGATATCGATATTCAAGCGCGGGAGATTCTGATTATCCGCGAACGCTTGAATCATCTTATGGCTCAGCACACGGGCCAAAGCTATGAAACCATTGCTAAGGACACTGAGCGGGACAACTTCATGAACGCTCAGCAGTCTTGTGATTACGGCTTGGTTGATCAAGTTTTGACTGACCGCAAATAAGCGCATCACATATTGCCGCAGGTTTGCACTTAAGTGGGCAAACTTGCAAAAATAGCTAAAAGGCGTCATCTTTACCCTAAGGTGGATATCGCCATGCAAATAGAACAAGGTGGGAATGAATGAGTAGCAAAGACGGCACAGACGAAAACGGCAAGCTGCTGTACTGTTCCTTCTGTGGTAAAAGCCAGCACGAAGTCCGCAAGTTAATTGCTGGCCCGTCTGTTTTTATCTGTGATGAATGTGTTGACCTATGCAACGACATTATTCGTGAAGAAGTGCAGGAAGCGGCAAGCGAAGCTGGTCGCGACAAGCTACCAGCGCCGCAAGAAATTAATCATACGTTAGATCAGTATGTTATTGGCCAGGTGCGCGCCAAGAAGGTTCTCGCGGTAGCGGTCTATAATCACTACAAGCGCTTGCGTGTGGGCGAAAAAGGCAAAGACGATATTGAACTGGGCAAGAGTAATATCTTGCTGATTGGTCCGACCGGTAGCGGCAAGACCTTGTTGGCAGAGACCTTGGCGCGACTGCTTGACGTGCCCTTTACTATTGCTGATGCAACCACCTTAACCGAAGCCGGTTACGTGGGTGAAGATGTTGAAAACATCATTCAAAAGCTACTTCAGAAGTGCGATTACGATGTAGAAAAGGCCCAAATGGGCATTGTCTATATCGATGAAATCGATAAGATCTCGCGGAAGTCGGATAACCCATCAATTACACGTGATGTATCGGGTGAGGGTGTGCAGCAGGCGCTGCTGAAGTTGATAGAGGGCACTGTTGCATCTGTGCCGCCACAGGGGGGGCGTAAACATCCCCAGCAGGAGTTTTTGCAGGTAGACACCTCAAATATTCTGTTCATTTGTGGTGGCGCTTTTGCTGGCCTAGATCGCGTTATTCGTGATCGCTCTGAAAAAGGCGGTATCGGATTCAGCGCAGAGGTTAAGAGCAAGAGCGAAGCTCGCAATGTTGGTGAAATTCTGGCTGATGTTGAGCCGGATGATTTGGTGCGCTATGGTTTGATTCCAGAGTTTGTTGGCCGTCTGCCAGTGATTGCAACGCTGGAGGAGCTTGATATCGATGCATTGGTCAGCATTCTGACTGAGCCCAAAAATGCGCTGACCAAACAGTATTCCAAGCTTTTTGATATGGAAGGTGTAGAAGTCGATTTCCGGGAAGACGGCTTGCGCTCCGTTGCTGAAAAGGCAATGACTCGCAAAACCGGTGCTCGTGGTCTGCGGTCGATTTTAGAGTCAGTGCTGCTTGATACTATGTACGATTTGCCTTCGATGGAAAACGTCAGCAAAGTTGTTATTGATGGCTCGGTGATCAAGGGTGATTCTGCGCCAATCTTGGTTTACAGTGAGCAGCGCAAGGTCGCTCCGGAAGAATAAGCCCCGCTCTAAAGCCGCCGCGGAAGTTATTTTCGCGGCGAGTCTCTTTTTTGTCACAATCTTTGCTAGTCAAGTCTTGTTTTTACTGTGCTAAGTCCCCATCTTAGGTTTAAGCTGTCTGTATTGCAGGCGAAATATCCGTTGTGTCCGGATTGTATAAATATTATGCGAGGCGATTAAATGGCCGATAAGCGAGAAATACAGGAGTTGCCACTGCTTCCTTTGCGCGATGTGGTGGTTTACCCCCATATGGTGATCC
>NZ_JBFHDY010000190.1:0-3948 GCF_041584495.1 Zhongshania sp. | reverse complement strand
GTCTTCATCGCATTCACTATGATCGACAATCGCCCAGTTTACTAACTGTGCGCCGATCCATGAAAGCTCTGGGTTGCTCAGATTAAAGCAGTGCGGGTCAATCTCGTGAGAGTCTGAGTAGTAGGGGACAACCAGCATTGCGTCGTAATCGTCAACGCCCTGCTCTATGGCGTCAGCGATAGTGCGTAAACCCCTTACCATCAGCTCCCTGTATTCAGACCGGATGTCCGGCAAGCGCGTTACATCACCCATACCACCACCTCACAAAAAGGAAAGAATCAGGGCTATAACAAACGCGACAACGAATATTGTTATCGCGCCGTTGGGGGTCATTTCATCGCCCTCAGCATAGAGATGGTTTCCATCCCTAGCGCCACGGCGAAGACGACACACAGGGCGGTCACTGCCGAGCGCCCTTAAACAGCCCATACAGGGCGATAGCAGCACAGACAAAGTTGGTGATGATAGCCTCCGGGGAATCGGGCGGCAGGGTCTGAGAGGCCACTACTGCGCCGGTAGCGCCTGCCGACACCCCAGCAACGGTTGACTTGGATTTGAGATTCTTGATTGTGGTCACAGCGCCAATCAGGCCCGTCAGTGCTTTTACGTAGTGGATCATCGTTCTGCTCCGTTGCGAATAGTTCATACGTGCGTCCAGGATTGGCCGCGATGTATTCGGTTAACAACCGATCTTGATATAGAGTACAAATCTGCTATTTCAGACTGCCGATAATTACGAGACAGCATAACTCTTATGTTGATAACATCATACTCATCCAAGGCTGCCGATTTTCTGCTAGAGCCTCTATCCATGTTCTTATAGTTTTGCTGCCGCCCCTTCTGCCACATGTCATCCGTATTTTCTTTCGCTGTCCCTAGGAATAAATGGTCGGGATTACAACAAGACGGATTGTCACATGAGTGGCATACAAACAAGCTATCAGAGATTTCCCCGTTAACTTGCTCATACATAAACCTGTGGGTTAAGCGCTGGCGACCATCAACAGTTATAATGCCGTAACCTCTGTTGTTTTTTGCTCCCAAAAACTCCCAGCATCGCCCCATCTTCACCCGGCTCATCAATCTGCAAATATTGCTGCAAAACTTCATCTGAGAGTGTGACTTAACGTAAAATGTCCCGCATTTTAAGCAGTTCGCCTCTACTGGAGACATAGCATGCGCCATTAGTATTCTCCGTTATGAATCCAGTAACTCAAAATGAGGCAAATCGTGAAAACTGGAATCAGCATTATTACCATCGCCATCCCAATCACCACCCCAGCGGATATTAACGCCCTCCAAAGCTGCCGCAGCATAAACAAGGCCAGCAAGCACATGGAATCGACCGCTATCCTTCCAAACGTTAACGCCATTGACGGTGGGCGGGTAAGGTATGATGTCAACCGCTCTTGAAGGTAGCGCATTGTGTTTACCCCGCTTTGTCACGCCGTCAATCTGGCTCTTTCCCTCTGCGTATAACTCTTGCTGCCTCTCTATAGTACGATGCCCTTCTATAACTGAGAAGTCCATCACACCGAAATTTAATGTTCTGGTTAGAACCTTTTGTAATAAGGGGTGGCAAGCATCGAGGTGTTTCTGAGAGCGAGGGCCGAATTTGTATTTCACTTCCGCCTCCGCAAAACACCATAGGCCGTAATACACAGACCAATAAAGCCGAATACCACAGTTATCTGGTCGCTATTGTTGCCCATCCACGCCCATCCGGCTGACAGCCAGGTTAAAGAAAGCCCGCTCGCCGTCACTCCATTAACTGCTTGTGGTATGTCTTGTGCTTGCATCTTCATTCCTTAGACCTCTAATCGTGGGTCACCTGATTTTCTGGATTGCACGCGATGAGTTTAGACCTCCTGATACCGTTCGATTCGCTCCACTATTCTGGTGCAAATATATTTCCCATGTATCGCCAGCCGCTGAGTCATATGTGAACTCGTAAGAGAAGGTTTGCAATGCAGTGGTTGATACCACGTTCCGCAGCTCAGTAAGCAGCGCCCCGTTTTTGTATAACGCTATCCGATAAAGCTCGCCAGCCGCCGCATCTGTGATTCGTATGTAACCGTAGTCACGGAAAATGCCCGGCGCTTGTGGTGTGAACGTACCGCTCGAACTCCAGTTTCTCGAATCAATAACATCAGACGAGAACAACACTTTTGTATATGTCGCTGTGGGTATGGACTGAGTACTGGCAACTTGTGACGACAGTACATAATCGGTCTCAATCTTGAGTGCGTCTTTCACGGTTACGCCAGAGATAATCAGGCTCTCGTTTGCGAAAAGTGGGCGGATTTTCAACTCGCCAGTTGCCTTGTCTACCGCAGCCACTTGGAAATGCTGGTCATAGCTGCCTCCCGGATCGGTGCCGAATCGACTCTCATCCCAATGACACTGAGTGTTTAGGAACTCATAGTAAACAGCCCGCGGTAGTGGATTTGGCCCAGTGTTAAAATGGCTGCGCATCCCACTCGCAGAGGAGCCTGAGTTGACCCAGACGAAAGCAGCTCGGACGCCTTCTAAGTGCGCAGACTGGAAATTAGCTTGGGCCGTCAATGTTGTTGCTGTGCCGTTGTAGTTTCGCCGTGGGGACTCACCCACCATGAATTGAGTAGACCCGATACCACTCGTCTTGGCGGCAGTGTCTGCGTTCAGCACGAGGTCAGACGGGCCTGACAACCAGAACCCTGTAGCACAGCGCCGAATGTATCCGTCAGCGAAAGCCCCAAAACTAGTAGAGTTCAGGTTTTGAATCTCGCACCCTGTCGCCGTTACATTACGAGCCATGAGAACGAGATCGTTAATCTCGGTCATGCCAGCCATCCCGGTGAAATAAATAAGATCACCCTCACGGATAATGCCGTTCGCATTATCAAAGCTGGCCACTGCGGGGTTTGCCTGAGTGACATTGGTCATCTGACGCGCAGCACTGGACGGCACCAGACCTGTCCGACAGTTTGAATAGATGTTGCTAGGACCGCCAAAACCGACAACCGCAGCAGTAGCTACGTTCCAGTGATGCACCCGGATGAATTCAGCGGCAAATGCGGCGTTTGTTCCCGGCTTACCTATCACGCCATAATTGCAATCAATAAACCCCACATCCTCAAAAACAGGGCCATATACATTGGTTTGGTCGCTCCAATCAAAGCAACGTGTTGTTATGTCTGAGCTGTTTACCCCTCTGAAAGTGATACCTTTAACTGTTGGGCGAGAAACAACACTAATCGCGTTCGATGAAAAAATTGTTATTCCAGTCGATGCCGCCTTGATTTCGCATTTGTCGGTAGCATCTTGATTGCCGGGGCGGCCTTCACCAATCAGCGTAAACCCACTCGGGGCGTGAGTCAGCGCGCCGGTTATCCAAGTCCCAGGGGGCAATTTTGTTGTGTTATGGCCAATCGCTGCGGCTGTATCTAAGGCCCGCTGCCATTCAGATGTGTAGGCCGTGCCATCTGCTTTGGCACCGAATTTATCCACCCACACTTCTTTATCATAGCCTTCCGCCACCCATGCAGCCGCTGCCGAAAGAGTGGTCTCAATAACGTATCCAACATTATCAACAGCGATTAACGTGCTGTAGTCCTGATCGTTTTTCAGGGTGAACAACAGCCCGTTGTACCAGCGCTGTGCGCTACCAGCAGCCAATCCAGTACCAAGTGCCTGCAACTCCCCCAGCGTCGCAACGGTGGGGACTCGTGCATCAAGGGCTAGCTTGACGTTGGCGGATTCGCCGTCGTACCCCACTAGAGTCGCGCCTGTTGTGGCCGCCAAGTCGACGGTCTTTGCCCGCTCACCTATGGCTGTCTCTACGGTGTTACCGTCAGGGGTATAGTTGATATTTGCCGAATCACGCGCCAAATGGTTCAGCACTTTTTGGTACGCGCCTTCGCTGCCATCGCCAGCGCGGTCATCTGGAACAAGCCAGAAATCAGGGGC
>NZ_JBFHDY010000189.1:0-3949 GCF_041584495.1 Zhongshania sp. | reverse complement strand
CGAATTAGTGGTCCTCGCTGGCTAATAGTGCGTTGGCACTTAAATAGTGCGTGTGATTTGGCATTCATCTGGGACAGCTGTATTAATCGTCATTTCTGTACGCTATCTGATTGTTTTTATTGTGTTAATTTCAAATATCCTACGCAATTTTGCGCCGCTCTATCTAGAACAGAAAGTCCAAGCGCATTTTTTTGAGGCATTATGTAAAGCAGATTTTGTTGTTCGCCCTATATTTGTGCATAAGCTCGGATTTTGGCGTAGGTGCATAAAGCATGGTTCTTGCCGAGTTTTATTCGTGCGGAGTGATATCTTTGTAACTTATTGAATTTTAATAATAAAAAAGTAGTTGGCACCGAAAATGCTATAGCAAGACCAGGATTGTGCTTGATCACTTTCTATATACCAAAATGCGGAGACTACAACATGAACAAAATGAAAACTTTATTGGCTGCTAGTGTTGCAGCAGCTTCAATGGCCATGATTGCTGCACCGGCTTCTGCAGAAGTTGCTGCTAGTGTTGGTGTTGCCAGTACTTATTTATGGCGTGGTTATGATCTGGGTTCAGGTACTCCGGCAGTGTCTGGCGATCTGAGCTATAGCACTGCCGGTGCCTATATTGGCGCTTGGGCGTCATCTGGTGACACAGCAGCGGGCACTGAGTACGACTTATACGCCGGTTACGGTATGGACATCGGTGGTGGTGTAAGTTTCGATATTAGTGTTTGGAACTACAACTACCCCACTGGCGCTGGCTACCTCGCTACCGAAGAAACTGATTTGTTTGAGCATTCAGACCTGATCCTTACTGTTGGTCTTGGCCCAATTAGCGTCTCTTACTATGAGCCGATTGCTGGTCCATCTGGCTACACCTTATACAACTACTACACCATTAGCGGCAGTGTAGCTGCATTCTCGTTAACTATCGGTATGGAAGATATCGATGGTAACGAAACTATGCACGCCGACCTCTCTTATGCTTATAACGACAATCTGTCGTTTATTGTGAGCCAACAGGATGGTGATGATGTATTGGCTGTAGATACAGATCCAAAATTCATTGTTTCTTATAGCTTGCCAATTTCTATGTAATACCCCGACCGGTGGCTTGTTGTTGCCGGTCATTTTTTTAACTTAGTCCTAGTGTGTGATTCACGCACATTAACAGGAGATTTCCGATGAAATTGATTACGGCTGTTATTAAGCCATTCAAACTTGATGATGTGCGTGAGGCGCTGTCTGACATCGGCGTACAGGGCATAACTGTTACCGAGGTGAAGGGTTTTGGTCGCCAAAAAGGTCACACAGAGTTGTATCGTGGCGCTGAGTACGTTGTAGATTTTCTTCCTAAGGTGAAGATCGAAGTTGCAGTTGCAGACGGGTCTGTTGAGCCGACTATTGAAGCAATTACTAAATCAGCGAATACCGGTAAAATTGGTGACGGCAAAATTTTTGTTACCGCACTTGAGCAGGTTGTTCGTATCCGTACTGGCGAGACTGGCGAAGACGCTATTTAATTTCGCATTACGGTTGTTATAAACATTAATTAAAAGATAATTCTCTTTCCCTTTGGAGGGCATGTGATGGAAGACATCATACAGGTCAAGTACGCCCTGGACACGTTCTATTTCCTTGTCTGTGGCGCGCTGGTTATGTGGATGGCAGCAGGTTTTGCCATGCTCGAAGCCGGTCTGGTTCGTTCAAAAAATACGACTGAAATTTTAACCAAAAATATTGCACTGTACGCAATTGCCTGCACCATGTATTTGCTGTGTGGTTACACAATTATGTACGGTGGTTCTGAAGGTGGCATTCTGCCAGACTCATGGTTTGGCAATGGCATTTCTGATGCGTCAGTAGAAGACGTATTAGCCTCTAACGGCGACATCTACTACTCTGGTTCTTCAGACTTCTTCTTCCAAGTAGTGTTTGTTGCTACTGCTATGTCGATTGTTTCTGGTGCGGTTGCTGAGCGCATGAAACTGTGGGCCTTCCTTGCTTTTGCAGTGGTAATGACCGGTGTTATTTACCCTCTACAAGGTATGTGGAAATGGGGCGGCGGTTTTCTCGACGCAGCCGGCTTCTCTGATTTCGCGGGTTCTGGTGTAGTTCACATGTGTGGCGCTGCGGCAGCATTGGCAGGTGTACTGCTGCTGGGCGCACGTAAGGGCAAATATGGCGCAGGCGGTCAAGTTAACGCAATTCCTGGTGCCAACCTGCCGCTGGCAACCCTTGGTACCTTCATCCTGTGGATGGGCTGGTTCGGCTTTAACGGCGGCTCTGAGTTGATGGTTTCTAACATTGAAGAAGCCAACGCCACAGCACAAGTATTTGTTAACACCAACGCCGCTGCTTCTGGTGGATTGATTGCGGCCCTGTTGGTTGCTCGCATTCTGTTCGGTAAAGCAGATTTGACCATGGCATTGAACGGCGCCTTGGCTGGGCTGGTTGCTATTACTGCAGAACCACTGACGCCTGGCCCAATGGCCGCAACCTTAATCGGTGCAGTGGGTGGTGTGATCGTGGTGTTCTCGATCTTGGCCTTGGACAAAATCAAAATCGACGATCCCGTTGGTGCGATCTCTGTACACGGTGTTGTTGGCTTGTGGGGCTTGGTGGCGGTGCCATTAACGAACACCGATGCCAGCTTTGGTGCTCAGATTTACGGCGCAGCGATCATCTTCGCGTGGGTGTTTGGTGCCAGCCTAGTGGTTTGGAGCATACTCAAAGTGGTTATGGGTATACGTGTTGCTGAAGAGGAAGAGTACGAAGGTGTCGACCTCTCTGAATGCGGTATGGAAGCTTATCCAGAATTCACCAGCAAGTAAGACTCTCCCCGTTTGGTGATTTCAGGGCGCTCATTGAGCGCCCTTTTTTTGTTTTAAGCTTGCCGAGAGACGCAAGGGCCCGTCCTAGCAGCGCGAAAGCGCTGAGCACTTGCTGCTCCGTAGTGTGATGGACTCCTGCCTCCGCAGGAGTGACCAGCAAGGGTAAGTGCTGGTCTTGCCGTCAAGTCACACCTGCGCAGGCAGATACTCATATGAGCGTAGCGAATGCCCCTGCCCGCCAAAGGCTTGACGGAAGACGAGAGACGCAAAGGCCCGTCCTAGCAGCGCGAAAGCGCTGAGCATTTGCTGCTCCGTAGTGTGATGGACTCCTGCTTCCGCAGGAGTGACCAGCAAGGGTAAGTGCTGGTCTTGCCGTCAAGTCACAGCTGTGCAGGCAGGTATCCATGTGAGCGACCGTGAATAAAATGCGTCTCCCGTCAAGCGCAGTGGTAGTGCAGGATTGGCGTTTCATACCTCGTAACCCACCAGTTTTTTTGCACTTATTTACAGCAAAATACGTGATCACCTTGCCAAACCCCTGCAGCCGAGGCTAAATAGGGTGTAAATTGCAGTAATCATAATGAAGGGGATACTACGGCGATGAAATTAGTCAGTGCGGTTATTAAGCCGTTTAAATTAGATGATGTCCGTGCCGCTTTGTCGGAAATTGGCGTGCAGGGTGTTACGGTAACCGAAGTTAAAGGCTTCGGTCGCCAGAAAGGCCATACCGAGCTGTACCGTGGCGCAGAATACGTTGTCGATTTCTTGCCCAAGGTTAAGTTAGAAATTGCTGTGACCGACGATCAGGTAGAGAAAGTCATTGATACCGTCACCAAGGCCGCTTGTACCGGTAAAATTGGCGACGGTAAAATATTCGTCACCTCGCTTGAGCAAGTTATTCGTATTCGCACCGGCGAGACTGGCGAAGACGCGATCTAAATCACGGTTTACATCAGCAAGTTATAGGCGGCTTTTTAGCCGCCTTTTTTGTGCGTGCGCCAGGCATGGCGCGTAGCGCCGTGACGGGCGCTGTTCCAAACCGCGTGGTGGCGATTGGATGACTTGGTGGTGAGAGTCCACTATCGGCCCGGCAAGGGGAACGATTAGCCGAACGGCAAGGGTGT
>NZ_JBFHDY010000188.1:0-3967 GCF_041584495.1 Zhongshania sp. | reverse complement strand
TGACATTCGTGTGGGGAGTGATCGCCACACTGATGGTCCTCAACGTGAAGGAGATGAGTGATGATATGTTTTAATCAGAGGCTGGGTGAGGGACGGAAGTACGTGCGTCAGAGTGTATCACCGGAGACACAGGAGCGGTTGATTCGCGAGTTGATGGATGAGCATTCCTATCCTCGCAGTCGTGTGAACAGGGCGATCGATGCCAACCGAGAAATCAAATCCATATTTGAGGAGAGCGGCAATGACCTGGGTCTGCTTGTTTAAAATATGCGCGTTCGTGTGGCTTGGTTTATTTGTCGCGGTTCTACTGCTGCGGGGAGGTAAGGTATGAATCTTGAGGATGAGAAAAAGCGGATTGAGAAGTACGAAGAATGGTACGCGATTGGCAAACTCACGTTCTCGGAGTTACAAAATCAACGCAAACTCGTCCACGCCTTAGAACAACTGGAGCGGGCGCGGGAGGCTTTGGGTTGGGCGGAAGGTCAATTCGCGGGCATCAGAATGTACACCCAAGACGGCAAAATTGCCGTAGCGTGTGCAGACGGGGAGACGCGCATTAAGCAAGCCCTCAAACAGCAGGAGGTGGGGAATGAGTGAGCAAGAGTATTGCATAAAGCACGATTACTTCTTCCACGGCGACCCAGATGATTGCCCTCTTTGCGAGGTGGATGACCTGAAAGAAGAAATCACCCGCCTACGCGCCCAGTTGGCTGAGTCCCAAAAACGCGAGCAGGAATTATTGTCTGAGCGCAAAGGTGAGGGAGTGCGCACTCGCAGAGCAATTGCTGAGGCGAAAAAGAAGTGGCTGGCTGAGGCTGAGGGGCAGGAGCCGGTTGGGCGCATCGTAAAAACGACAGTCAATGCAGGTGTATGTGAACTCATTAGCCATCATGTTGTTTTTTACAGAGATATGGCAGGAGGCGAAGAACTCTACACCCGCCCAGCACCCGCCAAGGTGCCGGATGAAAGCGAGCTGGTGCATATCGGGTACACAAACGGCGCGCAAGTTTTGTACTGCGTCACAGGCGAGTCAGGCTCTTTCTATCCAGACACGGAGAACGACACCTGCATACCGGTTTACATGCTCAGAACCCACGCGCACCGACTCGAAAGCACGACCAATGGACAGGTGACGCTCGATCGCATTAAGCGCGAGTGGGACATGCTCAAATCACAGGGCGGGGGGTGAGGAACGGTGAGTATTTTTAAAGGCAAAAAGAAAAACTGGATGATTGTGCTGCATAAGCACCACACCAGCGGAATGGGCTGGCGACATGAGTTGCTGGTTGACGCAACCCCCGGCGAGGCAGAGGCGTACGCACTGGTGAAGGCCGAACGTTGGCGAGGCTCTGATATACCAAAGGTATCTGGAACTGCGATAGAGCTGCCAGACATCGTGCAGGTAGTGACTCAGGGGGCTATTGACACATGAAACTCAAATCACAGGGCGGGGAGTGAGGTATGAGGGGCAGACAAATCGCAGCACTGGTTAAAGGCGGCGCAATCGCCGTTGCACTTATGGGTATCGGCGTGCCGGAGTTTTCTGGCGGCTGGTGGGCCGCACTGATAGCTCTGAGCGTTGCCGTTAATTTATGAACCCCGCTCCCTCCGATACAGATAAAGCCCGAAGTTCAGCGCGACAATCAGCAGCGCATCGACGGGCGTCAGCGTGGCAGGTATGTCGATAACAGGGAGCGCGAAGGCGTCCACTACAGCCGCAGCCGAAACCGGCGACAGCACCTTGGCGGCTTTGGTGGTTTTCGCCTTGGCGTTTTCCTCGCGCTTTGACTTATCCCACAGAATGTCGATGGCGAAGGGTAATAGCTTACTCAGTATCGGTGACATAATGGTTCTCCTTAATCACTTGCCCTGCGGTTTTGGTCGTCCATTTTCGTTCCTTATGACAGCCCGCTTGCCGTCACTCCGTTAACTGCTTGTGGTAGTTGGTCTGCTTGCACTTTCATGGTTCCTTAGTACTCAGTGTGAACGAGGCTAAATCTTTTCCATCTTAACCGTAACTGATCAGCGTCGAACACTACCGGCTGAGAGATATATAACGGGTTTACCTCTACTGCCGCCAAGCTAAACATTCCCGCAGTGGCGAGCGGTATAGTCATAACTCCAGACCATTGGTTTATTCCAGCTCGCTTGGCAGACTCAACACCCTGGGCTTGGTTGAAAGCCTCGTATGTCATCTCAAAGTATATATTATCCCCGTCCACCCAAAAAGACATTCTGTCGGTCTGATCTAGCCCGGTAGTTAGCTTGGTGCCTGTACCGTTGATGTTCACCACCTGGCTATAAATAACAGAGCCGCCCGCGACTACCTCAAGGTAATTGTCCCATAATACAGACGCTCCGCCCTGCCACTCCCGCCGAATGTACACGCCATTCTGCAATGATGAGCTATCAACCAAACCTATAACGTGTTCAGTATTTTCAAACGCTGACGCTGAGTTCCCGCTACGGTTCCCACTCTTGACGTGTGCCGTGAATGTGGGGAATTTACTTAGTGTACAGCCAGTATTTGTAAGCCCAAACCACGCGCCCGATGATGTTTCTGATGTTGATATGGCGGACATAACTACACCGCCATTACCATGCCCTGAGGATCCAACTCCAGTCATATTAGTTAATGTTATTTTCTGATCAAACTCCTTGCCGTTGCAGTAATCAATAAACCGCTTTCGCCCCCTATTACCCCTGTTAAAGTTCTCGTTTTCCCAAAATAGGACTTGATCTGATCCATTATGGTCATCAAGATACCCCGCTTGAATTTTTGTGGTTCCTGTTTGCGCAGACCATCCTCGTTCGCCCTTTTTAGTGCCATCATTAAGAAGTGCTATATAACCATCCTGAGCGTCAGTCGTCATCACTGACCGCTCCCTTGGTGACACTGTAGCCCCCGACCCTCCTTGATCCCAGAAAGGGCCAAAAAAAGACCCTTCTATAGTGGTGTCTGGGGACGTTCCTGTCTGCGCTTGGAACGAACCGGAAAAATTATTTCCATGTATCTCTGACGCAGCCCCTGGATATATAACCCATTGCGCTGAAGTCCAATTAGCGTTTGTAAAATTATTCGCTTGGATGAACGGCCCCCCCGCTGGCGCGTTAAGTGAAAGTGTTGTTTCCCAGACGCCCCTCGTACTTATACCATCGAATGTGTTATAGGAAATATAATTGTTAGCACCTCCCGTTGTGCAGACAAGCTCATAAGCTATTGAACTCGGTGAGGTCGTATTGGCCCATAGTTGTAAATTCCGAGTAACTGTCTTTCCCTGCAAAACACCATCTACTTGCTGCCTGACAAGCGTTGTAGTGAAAGATGCGCCTAAATCAAAGACGCTTATCTCCACGTCTTCCCAATACATTAAATCAACTGAGTCGATTAACGATATATTCGCGGTGACACGTATCACCCCATTCCGTATTTTTTGACCATAAACACCCGGCGTCAGCTGCGTCCCAACTCGGCAAGTTCTCCCTTGTAAATCAATGACTTTTGATTTTCCTGATAATGCCGCCTGTAAAGCTGCTGAGTCATCACTAAGATCATCCAGCTTTGCCCCGTACCAAAAAGGGTTGGCCGCGTTATCCCCCGAAGCGATATGCCTCTGCCACGCCCCCGACGCCCCCGTCAAATCACTGCTTGGCGCAGTCCATATGCCGCCATCGCCTAACCCCGAACCTACTTCATCTGCGGCCACGTTCGCGGACTGATCGCCTGAGCGCCAAACAAAGCGGCCTTCAGCGCCGTCACCCGCAGCCGTGCGGCCATCCATATCGCGCTTGCTCGAGTCACCCACAAGCCCAGTAGTAGAAACCGCCTGAAGCGCCGCCAGCGTCGCGACGGTGGGAGCCATGTTCTGCCCGGTGTCATCGAGCAGGTTTGCGAATTGTCCGAGTCTTTCCCCTGGTGTACGTGTCATATTAGTAGCTCCAGCACCACGGCCTCGGGCCTTCTTGC